>VBBY01000191.1 GCA_005881595.1 Betaproteobacteria bacterium
GATGCAGGCCTTGAAGCGCTTCTCGTAGGCCGCCGCCCGCGGCGCGTAGTAGCCGCCCAGGCTTACGCCCCAGATCGCGATTCTTTCAGCATCGAGATCATTGCGCTCTTCTATCCAATCCACGACTGCGCTCGCCGCGCGCTCGTAGTCGCCGCAGATCGGGATCTCGTACTCCGCCTCGCCCTGCCCCGGGCCGTCGATCGCCAGCACCGCGATGCCGCGATTGAGGAACGCGTCCTCGTAGGCGTGCAGCTCTTCCTTTGTCGAATCGAGGCCTGGAGCCATCACTACCACAGGGCAGTTTGATTCTTTCGGTTTCCTCAGGACTCCAAATAACTGCTGATCTGAAAAATCTATGGCAACCCGTTCCCCGGGAGGCCGCATCAGCGGCAGCGCGTCGCTGTAGCACTCGACCGCCTTCATGTGCGCGGCGCGCATCTGCGCCGGGTCCTGGACGAACACGAACTTGGCGAAGTGATAGTAAATGGCGGCGCGCACGAGGTGCTCACCGGCGGTGAGCCGAAACCCATTTCTCAATGAATCTCGACCCAAGTCTTCATGCAGCTGCGCGCGCCTGGACCACGCCGCGCACCAGTCCTCCCAGCGCTCGAGCGACGCAGTGACTTCCTCGAAGTCGGCAAGCAGCACGCCGTTCGAGACGAAGCGCGGCGCCCAATGCGAGATGGCAGAGGAGACCCGGGGATCCTTCACACCTTGCCCAGCGCTTTCAGGATCCGCTGCGGCGTGAAAGGCATCGCGGTGACGCGGGCGCCGAGCGGCGCGAGCGCGTCGTTGATCGCGTTCATGACCGCCGCGGGCGCGCCGGCCGTGCCGGCCTCGCCGACGCCCTTGGCCCCGAGCTGCGACTGCCTGGTCGGCGTCTCGAGGTGGGCGCAGACGATGTCGCACATCTCGCCCGCCATCGGCACGAGGTAGTCCGCCATATTGCCGTTCAGGAGCTGCCCGTCCGGGCCGTAGAGGCATTCTTCGAAGAGCGCGGCGCCGATGCCCTGCACTACACCACCTCGGATCTGCTCGTCGACCAGCATCGGGTTGATCAGCGTGCCGGCGTCCTCGACGCACCAGTGCTTGAGCAGCCTTACGAAGCCGGTGTCCGGATCGACCTCGAGCCAGGAGGCCTGGATGCCATTGGTGAAGGTGAAGCCGTACTGCCGGGGTGTGTAGTGCCGGGTGACAGTCAGCTCGGACTGGAAATCGATCGGCAGCGTATCTGGCCTGAAGTACGCGACCCGGCCCAGCTCGGCGAGCGGCATCCTGGTTTCCAAAGTGAGCCTGTTGATGATCTCGTTATTGAGAATGTCCAACGTCGCCTTGTCAGCCTTGAGAATTTGTGAAGCAACGTCCAAAACATTGGAGCGCAAGGCCCGTCCCGCGAGCAGCACGGCTTCGCCGCCGATGCCGGCGCCGCGCGAGGCCCAAGTACCGCCGCCGTAAGGCGTGACGGCGGTGTCTCCGGTGATGACGCGTACTTTGTCGAGCGTCACGCCGACGGCACTGGCGGCGACCTGCGCGAATACCGCCTCGGTTCCCTGGCCCTGCTCGGTGACGCTGCACATCACGGTCAGCATCCCGGTCGGCTCCAGGCGCAGCGTCGCGCCGTCCTGCGCCGAGATGCGCGCGCCGCCGACGCCGTAGAACGCGGGCGAGGGATTGGTCACCTCGATCATCGCAGCCAGGCCGATCCCTCTATAGATGTTGTTCTTTCTTAACCGCAGTTGTTCTTCTCGCAGCTTCTGGTAATCCATCAACTGCAGGAGTTTGTTGAGGCTCTTATGGTGCGAGAGCTTCTCGAACTTGATGCCCGAGGGGAAGGTGTACGGATAGGCGTCGTCCGGGATCAGGTTTTTTCTTCTGAACTCCGCCACATCCATGCCGAGTTTCTGCGCAGCCAGGTCGACGATGCCTTCGGTGAGCGCCACCGCGATCGGGTGGCCGACGGCGCGGTACTGGCAGGTGACGTTCTTGTTGGTGAACACCACGTGCATCTTCGCGCGGTACTTCTGGTGCCGGTACGGGCCGCCGGTGAGGTTGACCACCTGGTTGCCCTCGATGCCGCTGGTGCGCGGATAGACCGAGTACGGGCCGATCGCCGTGAGGTCGTCGAGCTCGAACGCCAGTATTTCGCCTGAGCTGGTGCAAGCCAGACGAACTTTCGCCTTGTGCTCGCGCGCGTGGATGTCGGAGACGAAGGATTCCAGGCGGTCGGCGACGAACTTCACCGGCCGGCGCAGCATCACCGACAGCGCCGCGGTCGCCATCTCGTCGGCATACACGTGTACCTTGATGCCGTAGGAGCCGCCGACGTCCTTGGTGATCACCCTCACGTTCGCCTCGGGGATGTTGAGGTGGCGCGAGAAGATGTCCTGCATCATGTGCGGCGCCTGCGTCGCGTGGTACACGGTGAGCGAGTGCTCGGCGGCGTTGTAGTCGGCGAGGAGCGCCCGGCCTTCGAGGCACACGCCGGTATGGCGCCCGAAGTGGAACACGTCCTCGACCACCACGTCCGCCGTGGCGAACGCCTCGTCCACGCCGCCGGTGTCCAGCTCGCGCTTGAAGCAGATGTTGTCGCCGAGCTCAGGGTGGATCACCCTTTTTCCTGCAAGAGCCTCATCCATATCAACCACGACCGGCAGCTCTTCCCATTCGGCCTCGATTCGCGCGACCGCATCCTCGGCCTGGCTGCGCGAGTCGGCGACCGCCGCCGCCACCGCCTCGCCCTGCCAGCATGCGCGCTCGATGGCGATCGCATGCTGCGGCGGCGACTTGATGCCTTTCAGGTGGGCGAGAACCGCGACCCAGGGCGTGCAGTACTCGGCGACTGATCGGCCATCGAAAACGCCGATGACGCCTTCCGCCTTACTCGCTTTCGAGAAATCCAGTCTTTTAATCCGGGCGTGAGCGTAAGGACTGCGGAAGAACGCCACGTGCGCCAGCCTTGGAAAGCGCAGATCGTCGATGAAGCTGCCGCGACCCTGCAGCAGGCGCTGCGCGTTCGCGCGCGGCACGCTTTGCCCGATGTAGCCCTTGTCGAGCTGGGTCCCCGGCGCGTGCAGCGGCAGTTCAGCCTTGGCCATTCAATACCTGCTCGATGGCGTCGACGATGGCCTGGTAGCCGGTACAGCGGCAGTAGTTGCCGGAGATGTGTCTCTTGATCTCTTCCCTGGAACAGCGTGCTTTTTGAAGAACCAGGTCCTGGGCCGCCATCAGCATGCCCGGCGTGCAGAAGCCGCATTGCAGCGCGTTCCTCTCGTGGAAGGCCTTTTGCAGCGCCTCGAGCTCGCCGGAATCCGAAAGGCCCTCGATGGTGTCCACCTTGCAGCCGTTCGCCTGCACGGCGAGCATCAGGCAGCCGCGCACGATGTCGCCGTCGACCCTCACCGTGCATGCGCCGCACACTCCGTGCTCGCAGCCGATGTGCGAGCCGGTCAAACCCAATTCCTCCCTCAAAAAGTCCACCAGGTGCTGGCGCGCGGGAATCCGCCGGCGCACCGGGCTGCCGTTCACCGTCATCGTGGTATCTAGAGCTTGTTCCATGCGCGCTCGAGCAGGACCCTGGCGAGATGAAGCTTGGTAGCGGAAGAGTGGTAGAGGTCGGCCGGCGGATCAAGGTCCTTTCCAAGAACTTCCCTGGCTTCTTCCAAAGAGCTTGCTTTCGAGGCGTTCACGGCGAGGATGGGAGTCGCTCCCGCGCCGAGAAAAACGAATCTCTTCCGGGAAGCGGCTTGAGTTCCCGCCAGGCCAATAATTGCATAATCGCCGTGACGGCGGGCGAGCTCGACGAACACTGCCTTGTCGGCGGGCGGGAATTCGGCCGCGGCGAGGATTTCCCCGGGCCGCAGATCGGTTTCGAACAGCCCTTTGAAGAACGCGCCTGCCTTTACCCGTCTTTCGCCTTTCTTTCCTGCAATGACGAGGGTGGCGTCGAGCGCCACTGCGCAGGCCGGATACTCGGCGGCCGGGTCGGCGAGCGCGAGGCTGCCGCCCAGCGTGCCGCGGTTGCGGATCGCCGGGTGCGCGATGTGCGGCGCCGCCTGGGCGAGGAGCGGGGCATGTCTCTTTACTTCCGGCGATCTTTCGATCTGCGCGTGAGTGACGAGCGCGCCGATGCGCAAGCCTTTTGGCAAAGATTCAATTCCTGAAAGGCCCGCAAGACCCGTAATGTCGACCAGCAGCTCGGGCGACGACAGCCGCATGTTGAGCGAGGGAATCAGGCTCTGGCCGCCGGCGAGGATGCGCGCGCCCTCGCCATGGCGCTCCAGCAAGTCGAAGGCCTCGGCCAATGTGCCCGGCCGGGCGTAGGCGAATGACGGCGCTTTCAAACCGCTCTCCTCGCGGGCGATTATATCGAGCGCTCGGCGGGCGCGCGGCAGTGCCAGTCGGTTTCGCACTGGAAGGCGTGCCCGGCCGCGAGCAGCGCGGCCTCCGCGAACGGGCGGCCGACGAGCTGCAGGCCGATGGGCAGGCCGAGCGAATCGAAACCGCAGGGAACGACGAGCGCAGGCACGCCGAGATAGTTGACCCAGCGCGTAAGCCGAGTGACTTCCGCCAGCAGCGCCGGCATGCCGGCCCCGCCGCGCGGGCCGGTCTGCTCGAGGGTGGGAACGCGCACTTTCATCGCCGGCAGCAGATAGAGATCCGCGTTGGCAAGCGTCGCCGTACAGAAGCGCTCGAGCCACGCCGCGCGCAGGCGCAGGACCTCGAGGTAGGCCGCCGCCGGAACGGCAAAGCCCGACTCGAGGCGTGAACGGACCGCGGACGAATAATCGCCGGGGCGCTCGCGCATCCAGCGCGCATGCTGCGCCGAGGCTTCGGCCTGCATCACGGTAATGCAATGCGCGGAAAGGGTATCGAATTCCGGCGGCTCGACTTCAACCAGGGTGGCGCCCAAGTCGCGGGCCGCGGCCAGCACGGCGGCAGCCACCTCCGGATCGGCGTGCCGCTCGATCCAATCGCTCGACAGGGCGACCCGGAATTTCCTTTTCGCAAGAGAATAATTTCCTGCCGGCTCGCGCGAGCTCAGCGGATC
>VBBY01000103.1 GCA_005881595.1 Betaproteobacteria bacterium
TCGGCAGGGCGTTCACGGTGATCGAAACCGGATCCGAGAGATCGGTGTCGCCCTTGTCGTTGGTCGCCTTGGCGGTAACCGCATAGTTGCCCGCTGCCACGCCTGTCCAATTGAGCGTGTACTGGTCATCACGCCGAGGGCCGGCTACGGCGCCGATGAGGTTTGCTCCCTGAAAGAATTCGACCTTTGCGATCGGGTGGTTCTTCTGCGTCGTTTGCGCAATTGCAGAGAGAACGACTGCCGCAGGGGCGTTGTACAAGGCGCCGGCAGCGGGCGCCGTGAGCGTCACTTCGAGTTTGTCCTTCTTCGCCCAGGCAGGCGAAACCGGCGCAAACAATCCGAGCGCGACGAAAAGCAAGGTAACCGAAGCTTTTTCTCCCACAGACCCTCCCCCTGAAGGCCTCCGAAAGCTCGATTCGAACGCCTATGCTAGACGGTCCAGCCGTCGCGTGTATAGGTTTCGGACGGAAAGATTAAACCTTCGCTAGACGATGATGGCTTGCGGTGCCCCCGACGTCTTTTCGATCACGCCGATCTCGTAGACCGTCTCGCCGGCCGCGCGCAGCGAGTCGGCGGCGCGCTTGGCGTCCGCGGCGGCTGCGACGAGAACCATGCCGATGCCGCAATTGAACACGCGCTGCATCTCCTCCTCGGCGACGTTGCCTTCGCGCTGCAGCCACCGGAAGACTTCGGGCCGCGGCCAGGAGGCTTTCTTGATGACCGCTCTGGTTTTTTCCGGGAGGACGCGGGGCACGTTCTCGATGAGCCCGCCGCCAGTGATATGCGCCAGGCCTTTGACGGGCACTGATTCAAGCAGCTTGAGGACAGGCTTGACGTAGATGCGCGTCGGTTCCAGGAGGTCGAAGCCCTGCGGCGGCGCGGCGCGCTCGAGTATCTTGCGGATCAGCGAATAGCCGTTGGAATGCGGGCCGCTCGAGGCGAGCCCGAGGATCACGTCGCCCGGGCGGATCGAGCGCCCGTCGACGATGCGCTCCTTCTCCACCACGCCGAGCGCGAAGCCGGCAAGGTCGTATTCGTCCTTGGGGAACGCGTTCGGGTGCTCGGCCGTCTCGCCGCCGATCAGCGCGCAGCCGGCCAGCTCGCAACCCGCAGCGATACCCTTGACGACCTGCGTCGCAACGCGCACGTCGAGCTTCTCGCAGACGTAGTAGTCGAGGAAGAACAGCGGTTCAGCCCCGCAAGCGAGAATGTCGTTGACGCTCATCGCCACGAGATCGATGCCCACCGTGTCGTGCCGCTGCCGCTCGAAGGCGAGCTTGAGCTTGGTGCCGACGCCGTCGGTTCCCGACACGAGCACCGGGTGACGGTATTTCTGCGGGATCTGGCACAGCGCGCCGAAACCGCCGATGCCGGCGAGCACCTCGGGCCGCAGCGTGCGCCGGGCGAACGGCTTGATCGCCTCGACCAGCGCGTCGCCGGCCTCGATGTCGACGCCGGCGTCGCGGTAGGAAAGTCCTTTCGACATGCTAGAGTCCAAATTCTACTCGACATGCCAGCACTCGCTTCGCCGCAGCTCTGGGCCTGGATCACGATCGCGCTGGCGGCGGGATTCCTCGTCTGGCTGCTGTCGCCGATCCTCGCGCCGTTTCTCTTCGCCGCGGTCCTCGCGTACATCTTCGATCCGCTCGTCGAGCGGCTCACGCGCCACCGGGTGGCGCGCACCCTGGCCGTCGTGCTGGTGCTGCTGCTCGCCGTGGCCGTTGCCGTAGCCATCATGCTCGTCGTCTTGCCTTTGTTCTACAGTGAAACGCGGCTGCTGATGGAGAAGCTGCCGAGGTTCGTCGCCTGGTTCAATGCCCACGCCGCGCCCTGGCTCAAAGCCAGGCTCGACCTTGACGTTCGCCTCGACGTCGAGAACGCGACGCAGCTCGGCAAGCAGATGCTCTCGGAGAACGAGCAGTTGGCGAAACACCTGCTCGCGTCGCTGAAGACCGGCGGCATGGTGCTGATCACGATCCTTGCCGATCTGGTGCTGGTGCCGGTCGTGCTTTTCTACCTGCTGCGCGACTGGAACCTGTTGCTCGATCGCGTCGACGTCCTGATTCCGCGGCGCGTCCACGCCAAGGCCCGCGCCATGGCGGCGGAGGTCGACGCGGTGCTCGCGCAATGGCTGCGCGGCCAGGTCCTCGTCATCGCCATCATGAGCGTCTATTACGTGCTCGCGTTATGGCTGGCACGGCTGGAGTTCGCGCTGCCGATCGGCATCCTTACCGGCCTGGCGGTCATCGTTCCCTACGTCGGGGTCGTGACCGGGCTGATCCTCGCCACGCTCACCGCCTTGATGCAATTCGATGACCCCGCCGGGCTGCTCTGGGTATGGCTGGCCATCGGCATCGGCCAGGGGCTCGAGGCGATGGTGGTCACGCCGCTGATCGTCGGCGAGCGGATCGGCCTGCATCCGGTGGTGGTCATTTTTGCGCTGCTTGCGTTTGGTCAGGTGTTCGGCTTCTTCGGGGTGCTGCTGGCTCTTCCGGCAAGCGCCGCGCTGCTGGTGGGCCTGCGGCACCTGCGCGCGGCCTACCTCGCCAGCCGGCTCCACGGCGGCAATTGACATGCGGCAACTTCCTCTCCGGATCTCGGCGCCGGCCGAGCCCCGCTTCGAGAACTACCTCGCCGGGGCGAACGTGGAAGCGCTGGCGCGCGTCCGGGCGCTCGCGGGGGGCAGCCTGCACGAGGCAATCGTGTACCTGTGGGGCGAACCGGGCAGCGGACGCACTCACCTGTTGCGAGCCGCGGCGCACGCCAATCCCGAGCTTTTTATCGCCGACGACGTCGAGACACTCGATTCCGCGGCACAGCAAGCGCTGTTCGTCGCCATCAACGCCGCACGCGATGGACAGGCCGCAGTGCTTGCGGCGGGCACTGCCCCACCGGCGCAGCTGCCATTGCGCGAAGATCTCCGCACCCGGCTTGCCTGGGGCTTGGTCTACCAGCTCAAGCCCCTCACGGACGCCGAAAAGGCGCTCTATCTGCGGGCCGAGGCTGCACGTCGCGGACTGCGGCTCAGCGACGAAGTGGTCTGGTACCTGCTGAACCACCTTCCCCGCGACCTGGGAAGCCTGCACAGGGTGCTAGAAGTGCTTGATCGGTATTCCCTTGCCAGCCAGCGGGCGGTGACGCTGCCCTTGGTGCGGGAGGCGCTTTCCGCGGCGCAAGATTGTGCAAACTGGCTCGACAAACCAGCGCGCCCTGAGTAGATTACCGGACCGGAGATTACGCAAGTGCAAAAGAAAACCCTCGCCATTCTGTCTTTCGCTCTCGGCGTTGCGCTGGGCGCAGCGGTTCCGGCGTACGCACAGTCGGGGCTGCGCGTCCCTCAGCGCGGCGAGCCGGGTCTTGACCCGGCTCTGGCACGGGGCGGCCTGGCAGTCGATCCCGACCGGGTCGGGTTCGCGACCTACAGCTGGCGCGAAGCCGTCGGCCTGGCGCCCAGTTCGCGCATGCAGCTCTCCTATTCCTTCGGCGACCGGGGCAGTCTCGGCATGTCTTATATCAGCGGCCGGGAATCCGAGTACGACGCGCGTCAATATTCTGTGTTTGGCCGCTACTGGTTCGCGCACGACTGGGCCGTAAGCGCCGAAGCATTGTCCCGCGACACGCCCGGTCTTTTCCGCCTGAACGACTTCCGCATCGGCGTCCAGCGCCGCTTCTGAGGCAGGAAAAACCCTCGGGTACACTGAGGCGCTTTCATGCGCCTCGCCCTGTTCGACCTCGACAACACGCTCCTTGCCGGCGACAGCGACTACGAGTGGGGGCAGTTCCTGGTCGATCGCGGCATTCTCGAGCGCGAGGCGTACGAGGCGCAGAACCGCACATACTACGAGCAGTACGTGGCCGGTACGCTCGACATCCATGAATACCTCGGCTTCGCGCTGAGGCCGCTGGCCGAGCATACCCCTCAGGACCTCGCCCGCTGGCACGCCGAGTTCATGCGCACCCGGATAGTGCCGATGATCGCGGCGGGGGCGCGCGCACTGGTTGGTGCGCATCTCGCTGCCGGTGATCTCTGCGCCATCGTGACTTCCACCAATAGCTTCGTGACCGCGCCCATTGCCCGAGAGTTCAGCGTTCCTCACCTCATCGCCACCGAGCCCGAAACGCAGCTTGGGCGCTTCACCGGCCGCGTGGCCGGCGTTCCCTGTTTTCGCGGCGGCAAGGTACGGCGCGTCGACGAGTGGCTGGCGGGCCTGGGCAGGTCCCTGCGCGACTTTCCTGAAAGCGCCTGCTACAGCGACTCGCACAACGACCTGCCGCTGCTCGAGCGGGTCAGCCGTCCGGTGGCCGTGGATCCCGATCAGCAGCTCGCGACCATAGCCAGGCAGCGCGGCTGGGAACTGATCTCGCTGCGCGGGTAGAATCCCGGCCCTTAATGATCAAGCGGCTGATAAGGCGCGTGCTCGGGCTGCCCGCGGAGGTCCGCGTGCCGCGCGGCCAGCATGAACTCACGCGCGACGCCATCAGCCCGGCTACAGCGAGGGTCTGCGCGGCATTGCGCGCAGCCGGTTTTTCAGGTTACGTGGTCGGCGGCGCCGTCCGCGACCTGCTTCTCGGCATCACTCCCCAGGACTTCGATGTCGCGACCGACGCGCGCCCGGAGCAGGTGCGGCCGCTGTTTCGCCGCGCCATCATCATCGGCCGCCGCTTCCGGCTGGTGCACGTGATGCTGGGCGCGGAGACGATCGAAGTCTCGACTTTCCGCGCCGCTGACCCGGAAACGGCGGAAAAGGACGAGCACGGGCGCGTATTGCGCGACAACGTCTTCGGCACGCAGGAAGAGGATGCACGGCGGCGCGATTTCAGCGTCAATGCGCTGTACTTCGATCCGCAGACCGAAGAGGTGGTGGATTTCCACGGCGGCCTGGCCGATCTGAAAAAGCGCGTGTTGCGCGTGATCGGCGATCCGGAAACGCGGTACCGGGAAGACCCGATACGCATGCTGCGGGCGGTGCGGCTCGCGGCGAAGCTGGGCCTCACGCTCGACCCGGCGACGCGCGAGCCGATCCGCGCGCTGGCTCCGCTCCTCGAGCGCGTGCCGCCGGCGCGCCTGTTCGACGAGATGCTGAAGCTGCTGCTTTCCGGGCACGCCAGCGCCTGCCTGCGCCAGTTGCGCGACGTCGGGCTGCACAAGGGCGTACTGCCCCTGCTCGACGTCATTCTCGAGCAACCGCTCGGGGAGCGGTTCGTGACCCTCGCGCTCGCACAGACCGACGAGCGGGTGCTCGCCGAGCGCCCGGTATCGCCGGCCTTCCTGTTCGCGGCGTTGCTCTGGCACGAAGTGCTGGCCGCGTGGAAGGCGCGGCAGGCCCGCGGTGAGCGCGCCATGCCGGCGCTCGAAGCGGCGATGGATGATGTGCTCGAGACGCAGTGCGCCAAGCTGGCCATCACGCGCAAGCTCACCGCCACCATGCGGGAGGTCTGGGCGATGCAGCCGCGCTTCGAGCAGCGTTCGGGGCACCGCGCGTACCGCCTGGTCGAGGCGGCGCGCTTTCGCATGGCTTACGATTTTCTCGCATTGCGCGCCGCGAGCGGGGAAGTCCCCGCCGAGCTCGAAGCCTGGTGGCGCGCTTTTCAGAGCGCCGACCCCGAAACGCGCAAGGCGATGCTGCTTCCCGAGACCGGGCCGCGCAAGCGTCGCCGGCGCCGGCGGAAGAAGCGGCCGGCGGAGGCCGCCTCTCAGCCCGCGTGACGCTTGCCTACGTGGCAATCGGCTCGAACCTCGGCAGGCCGGTGGAGCAGGTTGAACAGGCGTTCGAGGACCTCGGCAGCATCGCGCAGACCGTCCTCGTAAAACGATCCTCGCTGTATCGCTCCAAGCCGCTCGGGTACGCCGACCAGCCGCCATTCGTCAATGCCGTGGCGCTGCTCGACACCGCGCTCCCCCCTGAGGGCCTGCTAGATGCGCTGCAGGCAATCGAGGCGCGGCATGGCCGCAGCCGCAGCTTTGCCAATGCACCGCGCACGCTCGATCTCGACTTGCTGCTCTATGGCGACGCCGTCGTGGACCAACCGCGGCTCGTTGTGCCGCATCCGCGGATGCATCTGCGCGCCTTCGTATTGCAGCCGCTCGTCGAGATCGCAGCGGGAATCGCCATTCCGGGAATCGGCGCGGCGCAGGCAATGCTGGAACAATGCGGCGATCAGTCGGTGGAAAGGATCAGTGGATAAGTTCCGCTACCTCGTCGTGGAAGGGCCGATCGGCGCCGGCAAGACGACGTTGGCAAAGCGTCTCGCACCGAGGTTATCGGCCGAGCTGCTGCTCGAGCAGCCGTCGGAGAACCCGTTCCTCGGCCGCTTTTACCAGGACATGGCGCGCTTTGCGCTGCCGGCGCAGCTGTTCTTCCTGTTCCAGCGCGCCCGCATGATCGAGCCGCTGGTGCAGCCCGACATGTTCGGCAAGCCGACGGTGGCCGATTTCCTCCTCGACAAAGACCCGCTTTTCGCGCGCATCACGCTGTCGGGCGACGAGCTGGCGCTGTACCAGAAAATCTACGAGGCGCTGCGTCCCCGGGCGCCGGTGCCGGATCTGGTCATTTATCTGCAGGCACAGCCCGGCACGCTGATGGAAAGAGTAAGGCGCCGCAGGGCTGGCTACGAGCGCGGCATCAGCGAAGAATATCTGGCGGTGCTCGCCGAGAGCTACGCGCGGTTCTTCTACCACTACTCCGGCGCTCCGGTGCTGATCGTCAACTCCGAGAATCTCAATTTCGTCGAGCGCGACGCGGATTTCGAGCTGCTCGTGTCCCGGGTCCGCGGCATGAAGAGCCGGCGGGAGTTCTTCAACCTCGGCTGATGCGCGTCCTGAGCGACATTGCCTCCTTGCGCGCGGCGGTACGGGCTGCGGGGCCTGTGGTATTCGTTCCCACCATGGGAAACCTGCACGAGGGCCACCTCTCCCTGGTCCGGCTGGCGCGCCGTCATGGCACCGCCGTCGCGGTGAGCATCTTCGTCAACCGCCTGCAGTTCCTGCCCGGGGAGGACTTCGAGCGCTACCCGCGCACCTTCGAGCGCGACTGCGCAATGCTGGAAGCGGAGGGGGTCGAACTGGTTTTTGCACCAGACGAGGGCGTCCTCTATCCGGAACCCCAAACCTACATGGTGCGGCCGCCGCCGATCGCCAACGAGCTGGAGGGCCTCTTTCGGCCCGGCTTCTTTCACGGCGTGGCAACCGTGGTGCTGAAGCTGCTGAATTGCGTGCAGCCGGTCGCGGCGGTCTTCGGAAAGAAGGATTATCAACAGCTTATGATCGTGCGTGGCATGGTCAGGCAGCTGGACCTGCCGGTGGAAATCAT
>VBBY01000104.1 GCA_005881595.1 Betaproteobacteria bacterium
CCCGCCCCTATCCCGCCGGGGGGCGCTATGCCGGATAGGGATCGAAGGTCATTGCTTCGACGGGGCAGCCGATGGCCCGAGCCAGCCTGTCCATCGCATCGTCGGTGATCTGCAGGGGCTGAAACTCCGCTTCCCTGCCCTTGGAGGAGATGAAAGCCCTGGCCGCCGCCTCGGTATTCCAGGTTACCACCGGGTCGGGGCTGATACCCGGAACTTGGCGGCAGATCGGAAAACCATCGGATTTATAGACGATTGCGTACATTCGCCCACCCTGCCGCCCTAATTTAACCGATGTGGCGGTGCCGCAACAAGACAAGACCTCCATCAGGAAGACCCTGATTGCGCGGCGCATCAACCCGGGCGTCTAATTGGCCCGGGAGGTACTAGTGTGGCTTTTTTCACACCGGGCCTAGGCGATGAGCCCCGCCCAAGGGCATTTTTTCACGGGGAGATGACAATGAGCAATTTGCGCGACGCAGTCGGCCTTTGCATACCATACGGCAAGGCCAATTCTCAGTACGAGACCGAGTTCGAGCCCGCCACCGGCACGATCTGGGGATATTTCAAACCGCGTGGCACGGCGTGCTTCAGCCTTGGCCTGCTCAAGGACATCCGCGGGCATGACAACACGCTCGCGACCAACGGCGGCAAGGTCGAGGTCGAAGGCGTGACATTCACCGCGAACCACTATGTGCTCGCATCCCGCACGCCACGCGTATTCAACCTTGGCGGCGACCTCGCGCTGTTCGTGTTGCTTATCAAAGCACGCGATCGCGACGCGCTCGCGCACTACGCCAAGCTTTGCATCGACAACATGTACCCAAGGATCCAGAGCTTCTCGTGTCGCAACTTGACGACGATTTCGCTCGTCCAAGGCGACGCGCTTGGCGGCGGATTCGAATGCGCCCTGTCGTCCGACGTGATCGTCGCCGAAGAGAGCGCCCAGATGGGACTACCCGAAATCCTGTTCAATCTTTTCCCGGGCATGGGAGCCTACAGCCTCCTCGCGCGCCGCATCGGTATGCGCGCCGCCGAAGAGCTGATTCTCGCGAAGAATGCGAAGCGCAGAAACGGCTTGCAAGCGGTTCATCGCGTGCGGCAGCTGGTGCATCCGGTGACGCGCGAGGAGCTTGATGCGATCACCGACACGTGGGTGGATGCCGCACTGCTCCTCGAAGACCGCGATCTGAAGATGATGAGCCGTATCGTGCGCGCGCAGATGCGCCGCATGGAATCGGGCGATGTCGTCGATGTCGCGGCGGCGGCGATGGCCGAAGAACGCCTCGCGGCGACGGCCTGAGGCGAGGGAGACTCCCATGCTCATCGGACAACGCGAAGCGCTACGTGAAATAGCGCCCTACGTCAGATCCAGCACGGCCACGGGCCTGGCATTTTTCCTTTACGACTTCGGCCTGTACTGGGCTGGCATCGCCGGCGTGCTTTTCCTGCCGGAGTTGTGGATGAAGGTCCTGGCGGCGACCGTGGCCGGCTTGAAACTCGTTTCCCTCAAGACGCTCGGGCACGATGCCGCCCACGGCTGCCTGGTGAAGGGTAAACGCCTGAACTGGCTGTTGGGGGTGATCGTCTATGCGCCGTGTTTATACAATTACCGGATGTGGGTGTACGACCACCACGTGCGCCATCACCCCCACACCAACGGCCCGATCAAGGACACCTATACGCCCTTCACCAAGGCGGAATACGACGCCATGCCACAATGGCGCCAATGGCTGGAGCGGCTCTACCGTGGCCCCAACGTCATCGGCTGGTCGCTCTACTATCTCGTCGAGCGCTGGTGGGACATGAAGCTCTTCCCCCGCGACCACATGCCCGAACTGCACCGCAAGGCCGCCTGGCCGCATTTCTGGTTCCTGCTCGCCTATGCCGCAGTGTTCCTCGGCACGCTGACCGCCGCGCCGTTGTTTACCACCATGAGCTCGACGCAGGCGATAGTGCTGGGCGCGGTGTACCCGTTCCTGGTCTTCATGGCCTTTACCGGGTGGGGGCTCTACCTGCAGCACACCCACCCTGACGCCACGTGGCTGCGCGGCTCAAACGAGGAAAACAAGGCATTCTACGAACGTGGGGAGCTGCTTGCGGTGCACTGGGTGATGCCGCGCTGGTTCGGCAGGCTGACCCACGACGTGATGGACCACCCGGTCCACCATCTGCATCCGCGCATTCCGTGTTACCGGCTCAGGGTGGCGCAGGCCAGACTCAACCAGTTGTTGGGTGAGCACGCGCTGGTGGAGAAATACACGCTGCGTTCGTTCCTCGACACGCTGCGCAGGTGCAAGCTCTACGATTTCGAGAACCACCGCTGGCTGGATTTTGACGGCAGGCCGACCACCGGCACGACCCGCATGTTCCGCGTGACCGCCAAGGAGCTGCTCGGCGGCAAACGGGAATCCGCCGGCTCGCGCGTCGATCCGCTGCTGCTCAAGGCCGCGTAGCGCTAGCCCGCCGCGATGTGCGTGACGAAGCCGTTCTCCCTGAACATCTGGGCGAACAGGTAGAAGTTCATGCGCGTGGAGTTGATGATCGAGCGCTGCGCGGTGGGATCGGCGATCGTCTTGAGCAGCTGGTTCAGGCTCGCCATGTGGTCGACGTCCATGGTCGCGTGCGACGTGAGGAACTTGAAACCTCCCCCGTTCACGTCCCGGCCGAGCGCGCGCGATCGAGTCCGATACCCTCCCCCCGTAGACGGACGACACGACTTCGAGCATGTAGAGCATCCCCAGCACCGAGCAGGGATGCACCCGCTCGGCACCGTGGCAGTTGAAGGCGATCATGGCCTGGACGGGAGCGCTGGGCGGATCCGCCTTAGCGCCCGCGACATCGCCTCCCACCGCCCCGACGTCCTCGAGCACCCAGGTTTCGTGCTCCTTCTCTTCCTCGATGCGCTCGTACAGCGCATAGCGCACGTTGCGGAATTCGTCGCCGCAGCGTGCCGCGGCGGCGGCCATCGCCGGGCAGAAATGCCAGACGATGTCATACAGGTCGTGCAGGAAGGCCCGGTACTCCTCCAGCTTCAGGCCGTGGTGGATCATGGCGTGCGCGCGCGGCTCGTCCTCCAGGGCACGCCGGCGCTGCACTGCTCCTCGAGGACCGCGACCTGAAAATGATGGGCCGCATCGTGCGCGCGCAGATGCGCCGCATGGAATCGGGCGATGTCGTCGATGTCGCGGCGGCGGCGATGGCCGAAGAACGCCTCGCGGCGACGGCCTGAGGTTTCAGCCGCCGACCGAGGACTGGAATCCGCCTTCGCCGAACATGCGTCCGAACTGGTAGAAGTTGACGCGCGTGGAATTGACGATGGACTCTTGCGCACCCGGGTCGTCGATCCTCTTCAGCAGCTTGTTCAGCTTCGCCATGTGGTCGACGTCCATGGTGGCGTGCGAGGAAAGGAACCGGAAGCCGCCAGCATCGACGTTGCGGCCGAGCGTTCGCGCGATGGAATCGGAGACCCTTCCCCCATAGACGGAGGAAACGACCTCAAGCATGTAGAGCATTCCCAGCACCGAACATGGGTGCACCCGTTCAGCGCCGAAGTAGTTGAATGCGATCATGGCCTGCACGGGCGCGCTCGGCGGATGCGCTCTGGCGCTCGCGGCATCGCCCCCAATCACCTCGATGTCTTCGAGCACCCATGAGTCGTGGCCCTTTTCCTCCTCGATGCGGTCGTATAAGTCGAAACGCACTTCCCTGAACCGGTCGCTGCAGCGCGCCGCAGCGGCTGCCATTACTGGGCAGAAATGCCAGACGATGTGATAGAGGTCATGCAAGAAGGCCTTGTACTCGGCGAGCGACAGGCCGTGATGGATCATCGAGTTCACCTTGGGAATCGTTTCAAGTTCGCGACGATTGGCGTCGGTCATCTCGACGAGCGTAATGAAGAACGACATTGTGTAGTGCTCCGGAATGATTCGCGGCCTTTGCCGCGATTGCCGGATTCTAGCGTGCCGGGAATATGATCAGCCGGCGGATTGTTTCCTGTCTCGCAAATAGCGGTCCAGCTCGGTGCTCGCGGCGCTGAGCTCATCGGCGACGGAGCGCATCAGTCCGGGCGCCTGGAGCCGCAGCTCGGCGTCCGAGAGCTTGCCCAGATTCGTGCACAGCTTGGTCAGCCGGTCGGTTCCCATGCTGGCCGAAGAGCCCTTCATGGCGTGCAGGAGGGACTTGAACTCGTGGTAATTGCGTGCCGCGACCGCTTGCTCCATGCGACCCACG
>VBBY01000005.1 GCA_005881595.1 Betaproteobacteria bacterium
ATCCGGGGGCAGATTCCCGGCCTGGAGATCGTGCAGCCCACCGCAATCGTGATGATCGGCGGCCTGCTCGCCTCGACGCTGATGACGCTGTTCGTGATGCCGGCGCTGTACCTCGCTGCAGGCGCGCCGGAGGAGCGTGAGCGTGGGCTGGGACTCGCGAACTAATGCATGCTGCGCGGCTTTTTCCCTGGCGCTAGGCTCTGGCCCTTCGTCGGTCGCGGCGCAGATAGACACGGATCGACCCGGCGCGCCCGACGAGACGCGCGAGGAGCGCCGCTACGGCAAGCAGCCCGAGGCGCCCTCGCCTCTGCTCTTTCGACTGCCGGGAACCGGGCCGGCCGCGCCGCCGCAGCGCCTGACCTACCAATATTCGTACAGCGGCGAGGCGGAAGCGACCTACCGCCGCGACCGGGATCTGGACCGGCGGGTGCTGGACAACGTCAGCCTGGTGAAGCCCCAGGTGAACGGGATCATCGTCTACCGGCCCACCGATTCGCTGGAGGCAACCCTCGAGATGGTCCTCGAGCGCGAAATCCCGATCAGGGAGCCGGCCGAATTGGCACCTCCCAAGCGGCGCTGGTCGCTGCTCGTCGACCAGGGCTTCGTCACTTTCAGGCGTCCCGGCCAGCCGTTCTCGCTGACCGTCGGCCGCCGCAACTTCGAGGACGACCGGCACTGGCTCTACGACACGTCGATGGACATGGTCAGCGCGGGCTACCGCGAAGGCAGGTTCCGGGCGGAAGTCTCGTTCGGACGCGAGATCTGGACGGATCTCGACCTCGCCCCGCATGTCCAGCAGGTCAAGGACCGGATCGACACCTACATGCTGTATGCCGATTATCGCGGGATCGAAAACCACCGGCTCGGGGTCTATGGGATCGCCCGCGACGACCGCGCCAAGCTCGAGGGGCGCCCGGTGCTTGCCGGGGTGCGCTTGCAGGGCACGCCGTCGGAGAGCCTGAGCTACTGGAGCGAGCTCGCGGCGGTGCGCGGCAAGGACGAGGATTCGCACCGGCTCAAAGGACATGCGTTCGACGTAGGCGGTACCTACCGGTTCAGCAGCCTGCCGTTCAAGCCGAACGTCACGCTCGGCTATGCGTTTGGCAGCGGCGACGGCAATCCCAGGGACAAGACCAACACCGAGTTCCGCCAGACCGGCCTGCAGTCGAACGAGAGCCGGTTCGCCGGCGTCGCCCTGTTCAACATTTACGGCGAGGCCATCGAGACGGAGCTCAGCAACCTTCAGGTCGCCACCGTCGGCCTCGGCTTCCGTCCGGATTACGCCACGTCCCTGGATTTCGTGTTTCATCGCTACCGCCTGCACAAGATAGCCGACGAAAACCGCTCGTGGGCGTTGACGGCGCTGATGAACCAGGTGCCCGGGCAGCAGAGCAAGCAGGTGGGACAGGCGTTCGACATCGTCCTGGGGTTTCGCAACATGTTCGGAGTGCGTCGCCTGGGCCTCGACCTGCGCATGGGATGGTTCTTCCCCGGCAAGGCGTTCAACCGGGACGAGGAGCAGCCGAGCATTCGCCGCGCCAACAACGCCTTCGCGCTGGTGGCGAAATTTTTCTACTGACCTGACAAGGAGGATTTCATGATGAAACAGGCACTGCGATGCGGGTTCGCCGCGACGGCGATCCTGGCGGTTTCTCTGGCGACGGGGCAGGGCAAGGCCAAGCCCGAGTGGCAGGAGGAATTCGGCATCTCAAGCTGCACCCTGCAGACCACCGGGCGCAATGAGTACTTCATTCTGGAGCCTGGCCACCAGCTCGTCCTGGAAGGCGGCGGCGTGAAGCTGCACAGGACGGTGCTCAACGAGACGCACACGGTGGACGGCGTCCTGACGCGGGTGGTCGAGGAACGGGAATGGAAGGACGGGCAGCTTCACGAGGTCGCCAGGAACTACTTTGCCATCTGCGACCAGACGAAGGACGTGTTCTATTTCGGCGAAGACGTCGCTTTCTACGAGAACGGCAAGGTCACCAAGACCGACGGCTCCTGGCAGGCGGGAAAGGGCAACCGCGCCGGCCTGATGATGCCTGGCAGCCCGAAGCCGAAGATGAAGTTCTACCAGGAGCTCGCCCCCGGGGTGGCGATGGACCGCGCCGAGATCGTGAGCCTCACCGACACCTGCAAGACGCCGGCCGGGACCTTCCAGCGATGCATGCGGGTGAAGGAGAGCTCGCCGCTCGAGCCGGGTGCGAGCGAGTACAAGTTTCACGCGCCCGGCATCGGCCTGGTGCGCGACGACGAGCTGCGGCTCGTGAAGCACGGCTTCATCGACGCCGCGAAGGGCAAATAGCGGCTGGCCGATTGGGGCGTCGCGATGGGCGCCAAGACCCTGACCATCGCCGCGCTTGCGGCGATGGCCCTCGCCGGCGGTGCACCGCCCTGCCGCGCGGCCGAGCCTGCCGGATTGCCCGGGTACCTGTCGGACCGCGGCGACGGCATCCCCACGTCGCTGCTCGGCACCTACATCCGCGAGAAAGAGTTCCTGTTCTACCCGTTCTATGAGTACACGCGGTTCAGGAATTTCGAGTACAGCCCGAAGGACCTTGGTGTGCGCGGTCCCAGGGAAGACGACAAGTTCTTTGGCAAGCGGGTCGAGCGCGAGGGGTTGGTCTTTCTGGCCTACGCCTTCAGCGACTCGCTCGCGGTCGAGTTCGAATCCGCAGTGTACAGCTCGGTCGATTTTACGATGTCGGCCGACGACAACACCGCCGTGCCGGATCCCCTGCGGGAACGCGGACTCGGGGACACCGAAGCCAATATCCGCTGGAGATACTCGAAAGAGACGGCGACCCGGCCGGAGGCGATTCTCTTCCTCAAGACGGTCTTCCCGCTGCAGAAGAACAAGGCGCTCCTCGGCTCGAAGCATTTGCAACTCGAGCCGGGCATCGTCCTGACCAAGGGCTTTTCGTTCGGCACGCTCGCGTTGCGCGGATCGGCCAACTATGACCGGGGCGAGCGCAAGCTGTCATTCAGCGGGTACGCGGTCGATTACGTGAAACGACTGAGCCCGGCGTGGCGCGTGGCATTCTCGCTCGAGGGCCACGAGGACGAGCTCTCGGCCATCGGCGAGGTGCAATACACCCTGAGCAAGAACGCCGTGCTGAAACTAAACAGCGGTTTCGGCGTGACGAAGAAGGCACCGACGTTCGCGCCGGAGATCGGCGTGCTGTTTACCTTTTGAAGGGAAACCGCCCGCGCCGGTACTGGATCAGCAGCCAGCCGCCCAGCATGCCTCCCAGATGGGCGAAATGGGCGATCCCGGCAGCAGTTCCGGTGATGCCGAAGAACAGCTCCAGGGCCGCGAAGCCGAAGACAAAGGTGCGCGCCGACATGGGAATCGGCGGAAACAGCAGGATCACCCGGCGATCAGGGAAGTACCCGAAGAACAGCTCCAGGGCCGCGAAGCCGAAGACAAAGGTGCGCGCCGACATGGGAATCGGCGGAAACAGCAGGATCACCCGGCGATCAGGGAAGTACAGGCCGAACGCGAGCAGCAGGCCGTAGATCCCGCCCGAGGCGCCCACCGTCGGGTACGGCGTGCCGCCCATCCAGCCCGTGACAACCAGGTGCGTGACCGCCGCGGAGAGCACGCAGGCGAAGTAGTACGCGAGGTAGAAGCGCGAGCCGAACAGCCGCTCGATCTCGCCGCCGAACATGTAGAGCGCGAACATGTTGAAGAGGATGTGCGCGACGCCGCCGTGCAGGAAGCTGTAGCTGATGAGCTGCCAGGGCTCGAAGCCGGGGCCGGCCTCCAGGCCGGAGCTCACCGGCCAGAGGGCGAACCACTCGATGAGCGGCAGGTCGGTCGCCATCTGCAGCAGGAAGACGGCGACGTTGACGACGATCAGCGCCTGGGTGACCGGGGGCATGGGCAGGAACGCGATGGTACCGCGGCGATGAAGTTCAAGCGGCGTCCAGCTCCGGGTAGCGGCGGAAGATCCCCTGCTGGTTGAACGCAATGCGGCGCTTCGAGCGCAGGTATCTGCCGAGTCTCGGCCGCTCGGCGACGCGCTCGTGCAGCTCGACCAGGCGAGGGACATTTTTTTCCAGGCGGCTCATCGTCCGCGGGAAGGCGTAACGCAGCCCCTCGATCATCTGGAAGAGGGACAGATCGATGTAGGAAAAGGACCTGGACTCCATCTTTTCGAAGTACTGCAAGAACTTCGGCAGGCGTTCGCTCCTGAAGTCCGCCGCGCGCCGCTTTGCTTCGGGCCTCTGGTCCTCGTAATAGAGGCCGCTGCCGATAGGGTGATGGGTGTCGTGCACCTCGACCAGCCAGTCGGCGATGGTGAGCTGCAGCTGGTGCAGCCACAGCCGGCCGGGCTCGGCCTTGGGCGCAAGGCCCAGGCGGGGCCCGAGGTAGAAGAGGATGTTCGCGGTCTGGGCGATCAGCAGCTCTCCGGCGCGCAGGAATGGCGGCGCGAAAGGCGCTCGCTTGATCGAGGGACTCTCCAGCAGACGCTCCATCGCCTGCATGCCGCGCGCACGGCGCGCAACGTCGATGTAATCGGCGCCCGCGTCCTCGAGCGCGAGGCGGACGAACTCGCCGCGCCCTTGGATGGAGGGCCAGTAATAGAGCGCGTATCTCACAGGATCATCTGCGTCTGGATAGTGAGAGACAGCAGCCTGCCCGAGTCATCGGTGATGCGCGTCTGCCAGACATGCGTGCGCCTGCCCTTGTGGAGCGCGGTCGATTCGGCGCGCAGCTTGCCCGCGGTCGCCGCCGCGAAGAAGTTGGTCTTCGATTCGAGCGTGGCGGTCTTCAGGCCCATCGCCGAGGTGCCGACGGCGCCGATGGTGTCGGCGAACGCCATCAGCGTGCCGCCGTGCACCGCCCCGGTGGTCGTCTTCAGGTGCTCGCCGATTTCCAGCTCGCCCACCACGCGCTCCGGCGCCACCTCCACGATGCGCATCCCGAGGTGCGCCATCAGCCCGGTATTCCATTGATCGGTCACGGATGTATCCCCTTTAGTGAAGTAGCTAGCGAGCCGAGCGCAGCGTTAGAGAGAAGAGAGTCATTGTCAGAGCGAGAAGAGCGGCGGCGCTCGCGGCGAGCGACCAGTGGATGCCGATGAGGCTGCCGCCGAGCCCGACGGTCACGCCGCTGAAGGCGCGCAGCCCGAGGCTCGCCATGGCGAACAGGCCGATGATGCGGCCGCGGACTTCGGAGGGCGCGTGCACCTGCACCAGGGTCTGCGCCATGGCGTTGAACGACAGCTCGAAAAACCCCGCGATGAACAGCAGCGCGAGCGCTAGCGGATACGACGTTGCCGCCGCGAAGCTGCCGATGGCAAGGCACCACAGCATCGCCAGCAGGAATGCGGTGCGCGCGTGGGGCGGCAGCAAGCCGCGGGCCTCGAGCACCAGGCCGGCGACCAGAGCGCCGGCGGCGTCGGCCGCGAGCAGCATGCTGTAGGTGAAATCGGCGTTGCCGTGACCGAGGTCGCGCGCGAACTCGGGCATCTGCGCCTGGTAGGCGTTGCCCACCAGCAGCGACGCGCCGCCCGCGAGGAGCGTCATCGACACGATCACGCGGCTCTGCGCAGCCGCCCGGATCATCGGCAGGAGCTCGGCGAAGCCGCGCGAGGCTGGCGCCGGTTTGCGCCCGCCGTACGGCGCCTTCCACAGCCACAGGATGAGCGGCAGGTAGATCAGCATGTTGAACAGGATGCCGCGGGCGGGCCCCATCGCGAGCAGGATCAGGCCGCCGACCGCCGGGCCGAGCAGCAGCCCCAGGTAGCGGCCGGTGGCGATCAGCCGGATCGCGCTATGCAGGTGCTTTTCGCCGACGATGTCGTGGATCAACAGCTGCGCCGCCGGCGCCCACAGCACGCCGGCGAAGCCGTGCACGACGAGCAGCGCCGCGGCATGCCACATCTCGAGCGAGCCGGTCAGGAACAGCAGCCCCCAGCCGAGCGAGGCCGCCATGAACAGCAGCATGCCGAGCTGGATGATGCGCCGCGGGTCCAAGCGGTCGGCGAGCGCGCCCGAGTACACCGAGAAGAACAGGAACGGCAGCCAGTGCGACAGCACCGCGAAGCCGCCGAGCGCCGGCGAATGAAATTTCTGGAAGATGATCCAGTAGCTGATGACGTGCTCGATGCTGTCCGCCATCATGGCGAGCGCCGAGCCGATGAAATAGGCCCGGTAGCCCGGATGGCGCAGGGCGGCGAAGGACTGCTGCGGCACGCCCGGGCGCTGCGGCTAGCTGTTTTCTTCCGTCCTTGAGGCGGGGAGGGCGCCTTTTTTCGGCCGGCCCGGGCGGTAGACGACCTGGAAGATCTTCACCGGCGGCACCGCCGGCGGGCTCTCGAGGAAGCGGCAGTCGGACTCGGTCGGCATGCTCGCCAGTGCGCCGATGCGCTTGCCGGCAACGAACACCGTGTAGCGCAGCATGTGCGTCGAGTAGGGAATCGGCTGCGCCACCACCTCGTACTTGCCGACCATGAACCGCTTGCGTTCCACCACCGGGATTCTCATGGAGTCAGTATCGCTTTCCAGAGTTGAATTCCACCTTGACCCGCGCGACTGCGCGCCGCACCGCTTCCATCTCGGCGCGCGCCGTCTGCGCCTGCTGCATCAGGTCTTCGCTGAGCGCGCCGCCGGCCGCGGCCTGCAGGCGCGAGATCTCGTCGTTGACCCGCTTGTAGCGCTCCGCGGCGAGGTTCCAGCGCTCCACCAGACGCTGCTCCTGCTCTCGCCATGCCTTGCGCTTGTCCATGGATGCCTTAGAGGTGAACTGTGAAGTTTATCACACGAAGCGCCCCTTCCGGCCGCCCGTTTAGGCGGTAGGAGCTTGAAAAGACTTGTGAAAGCCCCTGCCCGCGGCTCAAAAGCTGGTGGCCCGCTGAATGGCCGGCCGCCCGCCCAGCTCCTTCGCCCAGCGCTCCAGGTTGGGCAGCCCCTCGCAGGTCTCCGGCACCGCGCCTTTCGCGCGCGCGTAGCCGGCGTAAAGCGACAGGTCGGCGATCGTCAGCTCGCTTCCCGCACAGTACCTGCGCTCGCCGAGATAGTCGTCCCACACCTTGAAGTAGCCGCGCACCCGGCTGCGGAACAGGTCCGCGGTCGGGCCGTGCGGGTCCTTGGAGCGGATCACGGCGAACAGCGCGCCGAGCATCGGCGTGATGTCGGTAGAGGCGCTCATCAGCGCCTGCAGCATCGCTGCGCGCGCCGCCGGGTCGCGCGGCAGGAACCTGCCCGACTTCTCCGCGCAATACACCAGGATCGCGGTCGACTGCGACAGCGTCAGCGGCTTGCCGCCCGGGCCTTCGTTGTCGACGAGCACCGGGATCTGCCCCATCGGGTTCATGGCGAGAAACCCGGGCAGCTTCTGCTCGCCCTTCTGGATGTCGATCGGGTGGAAGCGATAGGCGAGGCCGCATTCCTCGACTGCGATGCGTGCGCGCATGCCGTTCGACGTGCCGGCGGCGTAAAGATCGATCATGGGCTCCTCCGCGAAAAAAAAAGATGGTACTCAGAATCGTTTCTTCAATCCAACCGTCACCTGGTGCGGCAGCACCCCAAGGATAAACGGCGTATCGCGATGGGACGCGTGATAGCCGGCCGCGGCGCCGATGGCAAACCCGGTGATCACGTCGCTCTGCCAATGGGCCTGCAGCTTCATGCGCGCGATCGCGACATACGCCGGAAGGAGCCCCAGCGCATAGACGGCCGGATGATCCTTTCCGTACTCCAGCACGAAGGGAGTCACCGCCGCGCCAGCGAGCGCCACCTCGCCCGACGGAAAGCTGTGATGGCCGTCGCCCTTGAACCACTGGCTGGGGTCGTTGACCTCGCCCGGCCGCGGCCGCGTAAAGATCTCTTTCAGGAGTGTGGTGCTCACCGCCTCGATCGCGACGGCATCCAGCGTCTTCCAATAGGTCCGGCCAAGGCGCGTCTCGCCTCCTTCCCACAAGGCGCCGCCGATCACCACGGCGAGGGTCCCGTATTCGACGAAGGTCTGGTTGCTGCGCTTCCAGATTCCGCTGTTGTCGTAGCCAAGCCGGTGATCGATGCCGAGCGGTCCGCCGCCCGCCTGCGCCTGGAATGCGGCGGCCAGAAGAAGCCAGAACACGGGGCTACGCCGCATACGCAATAATAAGAGGTGGCAAAAGCCAAGGCGCGCCGCAGGTCCCGCAAGGCAAAAGCCGGATCGCGCGGCCCGACGCCGCTCGAATGCCGCCTCGAGTCGCTGTCGGGCGACGGCAAGGAAGCGAGCAGCCGCGTGGAAGGCGAGGGCGGGATCGTGCTGGGCTGCTACAGCGACCCGCTCGGCAAGAACCCGCTGCTCCTCGCGATCCTGCCGATCGGTTGCGTCGAGCCGACGCCGTTCCAGCGCGATCTGTCGCAGGCGCATCACCGCCGGCTCGCCGACGTCATCGACCGCACCGGCCTGTTCCTCGACCCGGTGATCGCGGTCACGGCGCCCGGCAAGGGGTTCTGGACGCCGAACGGCCGGCACCGGCTCGAGGCGATGCGGCGCCTCGGCGCGCGGGCGATCACCGCGCTGGTCGTGCCGCAGCGCGAGATCGCCTGGCAGATCCTCGCGCTCAACACCGAGAAGGCGCACAACCTGCGCGAGCGCGCGCTGGAAGTCATCCGCATCTACCGCGGGCTGATCGAAGAGGACGGCGCGCGGCCGGAATCGCAGTTCGCGTTCTATCTGGAAGAGGCGGCGCTGGTCACGCTCGGCGTGTGCTACGAGCGCAATCCGAAATTCGCCGGCGCGTCCTACAACCCCATCGTGCGCCGCCTCGAGAGCTTTTCTCCCGACGCTCTGAATAAAACTATCCGCGTCCATGAGAAGCATGCCGGGCTGCTGATGGAGCTCGACGAGCGCGTCGCCGCGGTCATCGCGCGGCTGAAGGCGCGCGGCTTCGTCAGCCCGTATCTGCGCGCCTTCGTCATCGCGCGCATCAACCCGCTGCGCTGGATCAAGGGCGAGCCGCCGCCGCTCGAGGAAGTGCTGAAGACGATGCGCGAGCGCGCCGGCAAGTTCAATACCGACAAAGTGAAGCAGGAAGACCTCGCCGGCGCCGGCGGCGCGCCCGACGAGCCGGATTGAGCGCCGCGAGTCAGTTCGCAGTCAGTTCGCCGTCAACCTGGAGTCAGCGCGAGCGCGTTGCAGACGCAACACGTTCTTGCACCGCGCTGACGTAAGCCTGACCGGCGAAGTTTCCGCTGGACTGGCGCAGACCTGCTCGCTCATCCTTCCCGCGGGGTCGCCCGCATCGGGCGACGTTTTTTTCACGCTCATCAAGTTGAAAGAGGAGAGAGAGACAATCATGAAGTTGAATCGCACTGCAGTTGCAGTCGCGCTCGCCATGGCGGGCGGCAGCGCGCTCGGGCAACAGGCTGCCGCCCCCGTGACGGCGGAGACCTCGGTCCAGATCTACGGGCACCTAGACGTGTCCATCGACGACATCACGAAAGGCATCGCTGGAAAGAGCAGCACAGTGGCTCCTGTCGCTACCATTCCCGCGACCGGGAAGCTCGGCTACCAGTCCGACATCTCCAGCAATCTTTCTTATCTCGGGGCTCGCGGATCCCAGACGCTCGGGTCGAGCGGACTGAGGGGGGTGTTTCAGGTCGAGATAGCTTCGTGGGCCTGGCAGGCAGCTGGGGCGCCTTCAAGATCGGCAAAACCGACGCACCCTACAAGCTGTCCACCGCGCGGATGGATCCGTTCGCCTCCTCCATCGGCGACTACAACAGCATCATGGGCAACACCGGCGGCGACAATCGCGCGGAGTTCGACACGAGGCTGTCGCACGCCGCGTGGTATGAATCGCCAAACATAAGCGGCTTCCGGGTCAATGCGCTGTTCGCGCCGGGCCAGAACCGGTCCTCCGACAACTCGATCCCCGCCAGCGGCGAACCGAACTGCACCGGCGGCAATAGCCCTGACCCGGCAAACGGTTGCAACGATGGCTCCTACGGCAATGCGTTGAGCATCGCGGGCATTTACGAGGCGGGCCCGGCCTATTTGATCGCCGCGTACGAAAAGCACACCGACGTGAATCGCACCGGAGATGGGGCGGCGGTCGGCATCGGCGACGAGCAGGCGTTCAAGGTGGGCGTCCAATACAGCTTGCCGACCAACACGACGCTCAACTTCATCGTCGAGCGGATGACTCGTCACGGATCGGTCGCCGACTTCAACGAGCGGCAGCGCAGCGGCTTCTGGCTCGCCGCGACGCAGAAGGTCACGGCCAGCGATGACGTGAACATCGGCTGGGCGCACGCCGGCAAGACGCCCGGCACGCCCGACGGGCCGCTCGACAACAAGGCGAATATGCTGGCCCTCGGCTACAAGCATCACTTCAACCGGCAGGCCAACTGGTATGCGGTTTATGCCCGCCAGGACAATAAGGATGGAGCGCACTACGACCTCGGCGCGAGCGGGCATGGCATCACGACCGACTGCCACGACGCGGCCGGCAACTGCTACCCCGGAGGCAAGATACAAGGCCTTTCGGTCGGCATGCAATACAACTTCTAGGCCCGATGCGTTAGCGCAGGTTCGAGGCGGGCATCGTATGATGTCCGCCTCGATTTTTACAGACCTGGATTTTCATCATGAAACGCATCGTTTGCGTTGCAATGCTGCTGGCGGCGCTTTGCACCGCCGCGCCGCCGGCGCTGGCGGTGTTCGTTTTCAGGGCGGGCGATACAGTCTACGTCGACGGCAAGCGCTACACCTGGGAGGAGTGGAAGAAAATCCGCGATACCTATCAACAGCAGCCGACGCCGACTGCCGCGGTTTCTGTTCCATCTGAGGCTCCCCGGGCTGCGTCCTGCATCACGACGATCTACTACGATGAGTTTCCGTCCCAGGACGAGCGCTTCCAATGCACCTCCGGCCTCGGTGCCGTGACCCGGGAAGAGATCCTGCAGCGCGGCTGGAAAGTCGACCTGATCGAGAAAATTCCCACCACGCCCGGCCAGCCGGCGCAGTCGCCGCGCGGGCTTCCGCTATTCCTCTACAAGCTGGTCATCTCCAGATAACGCCATGATCCGAGCCGCCTTGCTTCTCGCCGCCCTGCTCGCCGCCGGATGCGCCGCTCCACCACAGTCCGATCAGAGCCCCAGGCCGAGAGCGCAAAGACAGACCGACATGTTGTGCATGAACGATTGCCTGGGCAGCGGCGGGGCGCGCGAGTTCTGTCAGGATCGATGCACTGACTAGGCGTCACCGGCAGACCATCCGGTCGCCCATCGACGTGCACGACAGGCGCGCGCGCGCCGACCTGGCGAAGGGCCTCCTTGTAGTACCATCACGCCGGGAGGGGCGCCTGACACTATGCGGATTCTGCTCGTCTTCGCGTTGCTGGCTCTGGCGGCGGGCCTCGCCCAGAGCCAGCAATATCCCACCAAGCCGGTGCGCATCATCGCGCCGTTCGCTCCCGGCGGCGGCACCGATTTCATCGCGCGGCTGATCGCGCAGAAGCTCACCGAGCGGCTCGGCCAGCAGGTGATCGTCGAGAACAAGCCCGGCGCCGGCGGCAATCTGGGAGCCGAGTTCGCGGTCAAATCGGCGCCCGACGGCTACACCCTGCTGCTGGTGGCGGGCAGCTACACGGTGAACCCGAGCCTGTACAAGCTGTCGTTCGATCCGGTGAACGACATCACGCCGATCGTCCAGCTCTCGCAGGGGCCGTTCGTGGTCGCGGTGCATCCTTCGGTGCCAGCGAACAACCTGAAGGAGCTGATCGAGCTGGCGCGGCGCCAGCCGGACAAGCTGTCGTACGCGTCGGCCGGCTCGGGCAGCATCACGCACCTGGCGAGCGAGCTGTTCCTCGACATGGCCAAGATCAAGATCGTCCACATCCCGTACAAGGGCACCGGCCCGGCGCTGAACGACACGATCGCGGGCAGCACGCAGCTGATTTTCGGCAGCGTCTCGACCACGCTTCAGTTCATCAAGTCCGGCCGCCTGCGCGGCCTGGCCGTCACCACCCCGCGACGCATCTCCGCGCTGCCTGACCTTCCCACCGTCGCCGAGGCGGGAGTGCCGGGTTACGAGGTCGTGCTCTGGCACGGCCTGGTGGCCCCCAAGGGCGTGCCGCGCCTGATCGTGGATCGCCTCAACCGCGAAGCCAACGAGGTGCTGAAGGCGAAGGACATGGGCGACCTGCTGGCCACCGACGGCGTGGCCCCGGCCGGCGGCACGCCCGAGCAGTTTCGCGCGGTCATCAAGGCGGACATCGGGCGCTGGCGCGGGGTCGTGAAGCAGGCCAACATCAAGCTGGACTAGCGGGCCTAGAGCGTCGGGCCCGGCTGCGCGAGCGCGTGCTCGGCGAGCTGCAGGACGAGCCAGTCGTAGGCGTCGTCTACCGAGTCGGTGCGGTGCACCAGCTCGACGTCGCGCGCGTCGATGGTGCCGTGGCGCACCAGGGCGTCGAAGTCGATCACCTGCCGCCAGTACTCGGTGCCGAACAGCACCATCGGCAGGGGCTTGCGCATTTTGCGCGTCTGCACCAGCGTCAGCAGCTCGAACAGCTCGTCGAGCGTGCCGTAGCCGCCGGGAAACACGATCACCGCCTTCGCCAGGTAGGCGAACCAGAACTTGCGCATGAAGAAGTAGTGGAAGTGGAAGGCGAGCTCGCGCGTGACGTAGGGGTTGTCGAATTCCTCGGTCGGGATCGAGATCGTCAGGCCCACGTTCACGCCGTGCGCCTCGGCGGCGCCGCGGTTGGCCGCCTCCATGATTCCCGGCCCGCCGCCGGTGCACACCACGAAGCGGCGCTCCTTGCGGTCGAGCTCCTTGGACCAGCTCGTGAGGCGGAAGGCGAGGCTGCGCGCGGCCTCGTAGTAGATCGACATCTTGAGCGCCATGCGCGCGGCCTCGACGCCGGCGCCGGCGGCCTCCGCCGCGCGCAGCGCCTCTTCCGCCGCCTCGCGCGACTTCAGGCGCGCCGAGCCCATGAACACGATGGTGTCGTCCACCTTGTGGTAGTCGAACCGGCTCTTTGGCTCGAGGTATTCCGCCAGGATCCTCAGCTCGCGGGCGTCCTTGCTGCTCAGGAAGCCCGGGTTGCGGTAGGCCTGGACGGGCCGTTTCGGGCGTTCGGTCATGGCGAGTCCATCCGGAGTGGAATTCATAATCCTACGATGGACTCGCCGGCCCGACTGAAATGAAAAGGGCGGCCCATTCGCCGCCCCTGGAACAGCCCCGTTCTTCCTTTCTCAGAACCGGTAGCCGACTCCAATCGAGTACACGTCGGCGTGGCCCTTGCCGGTGTCGTCGCTGCCGAGCTGCGCGTAGCGGTCCCAGCCGGCCCTGGCGAACACGTTGCGGTTGAAGTCGTACATCGCCCCGGCGCCGATCAGCAGGCCGGTCCTCGAATCGGAGGCATTGCCGACCGCGACCGCGCCGGTGTCCGAGCTCGCCTCCAGGTCGGTCTTGGTGCGGGCCACGCCGGCCTTGCCGTACACCGACCAGCTCTGCCGCAACGGCAGGATGCCGATGCCCGACAGCGAGAGCGCGTGCGCCTTGTACTTCCCGCTGATCGTGTCGGCCGCCGGGCTGGACGCCGCGGCGCTGTAGTTGAATTCGCCCAGGCGCGTGTAAGCGCCTTCGAGGGCGAAGTTGCGGTTGAAGAGATAGCCGACGCTGAAGCCCAGGCTCGTGTCGCTGCGCTCGTTGCTGCTCGAGGCGCCGATGCCCTGGTTGGCAAGCGCGTTGTCGAAGTCGCCGCCGCCCAGGCCGAGGCGGCTGCGGCCGAGGTCGATGCCGCCGTACCAGGCGCTGTCGGCGCTCTGCGCGCGAACCATGCCGGCGCCGATCGAAAGTGCGATCGCCGTGCTTGCAATGATGGCCTTCTTGTACATCCGTGCTCCTTTTCACTTGTGATGAGCGCTTGTGCGCCCGGTGAAGGGAGCATCGCCGCCCGGCGCGTAAAGGCCGGTCAGCCTTGCGTAAAGCTGGGTAAAGCGATTTCCATGCGCAGGCCGCCGCCTTCGACGTTGGCAGCGCGGATCTGTCCGCCGTGCGCCTCGATCGCGCGCTGCGCGATGGCGAGGCCGAGGCCGAAGCCCTGTGCGCCGCCCGCGTCGCTGCCCCCGCGGTAGAACGGCTCGAAGATCCTGCCGAGCTCCTCCGGCGCGATGCCGGGGCCGCGGTCGGTGATGCTGACCACGGCGCGCGGCGGATTCACCTCCAGGCGCATGGCGATGTCGACGATCGAACCCGGCGCGGTGTACTTCACCGCGTTGCGCACGACGTTCTCCACCGCGCGGTGCAGGAGCTCGGCGCGGCCGCGCACGATGGCGCCGCCGACCCCATGAAACGAGACGTCGCGCCCGGCGGCCTGCGCCTCGAAGCGCGCGTCCTCCGCGACGCTCGCCACGACCTCGGCGAGCTCGACGGGCTCAGCGGCGGGATTCACGCTCTCCAGCCGCGCCAGCGTCAGGACTTCGCCCACCAGCTCGGAAAGCCGCGTGGCTTCGCGCTCGATGCGCTCGAGCGAGGCGTCGAGCTTCTGCGGGCTCTGGCGCACCAGGCCGATCGCCGCCTGCAGGCGCGCGAGCGGCGAGCGCAGCTCGTGCGACACGTCGTGCAGCAGCCGCCGCTGCGCGCTGACCAGCTTCTGCAGCTGCTGCGCCATGCGGTCGAAGTCGCGCCCGAGATCGGCGATCTCGTCGCGCCGGCGTCCCATCAGCGGGCGCACGCGCGTCTCGAGGCGCCCGCCCGCCGCGGCGTCGAACGCCCAGCGCAGGCTGCGGATCGGCCGCGCCAGGTACCAGGCGAGGATCGCGCTCACCGCGAGGCTGGTGGCGGCGCCGATCACGATCAGCATCCACGGTGACACCGGCAGCGGCGGCGGGGGCGGCGCAAGCGCGGTATGCGGAACGAACAGCAGATAGCTCTCGCCGCCCGGCGCGGCGACGACTTGCGCGGCACGCGGGTGCGCGGATTCGGCGGCCAGCTCCCGCGCCCGCGCCAGGGCGCCTTCCGGCACCGCCCGGCCGAGGAGATCGCTGCCGGCGGCATCGACGGCGAAGACGCGCACCCTTCGTACTCGGCCCGTCTCCTCCATCCATTCGCGCAGGGCGGCGACGCCGCCGTGCCTGAGCGTGGCGGCCGCCATGTCGGTGGCGAACATCTGCGGCGGCCCCACCGCGAGCTGCGGCTCGGCCGACTCTCTCGCGTAGCGGTGCCACCATACCGCCGCGCCGCTGCCGGCCGCCGCCGCCACCAGCGCGAGCCAGAACGCGAAGAAGATTTTCCAGAACAGGCGCCCCATGCGGCTCAGCCCTTCGCCAGGTGATAGCCGATGCCGCGCACGGTGTGGATGAGCGCCGAGCCGCGGCCGAGCTTCTGGCGCACGCTGCTCAGGTGGACGTCCACGCTGCGGTCGAAGCGCGCCATCGGGCGGCCGAGCGCCTGCTCCGAGAGCTCCTTCTTGCTCACCACGCGGCCGGCGTTGCGCATCAGCACCTCGAGCACGTTGAACTCGGTGCCGGTCAGCTCGAGCGAGCGCCCGAGCCATTCGACGCGGCGCTTCTCGGGCCACATGACGAGCCCGCTCACCGACAGCGGGCCGCCGTCGGGCTGCGGCTGCAGGCGGCGCAGGATCGCGCGCAGGCGCGCCACCAGCTCGCGGGGCGTGCAGGGCTTCGGCACGTAATCGTCGGCGCCGAGCTCGAGGCCGACGATGCGGTCGACGTCGTCGCCGCGCGCCGTGAGCATGATCACCGGCACGCGGCTCGCCTGCCGGATGCGGCGCAGCGCCTCGACGCCGTCGAGCTTCGGCATCATCACGTCCAGAACCACGATCTGGTAGGCGCCGCCCGGCGCAAGGCGCGCCGCCGCCTCGCCGTCGTGCACGGCGGTGACCGCGAAGCCTTCGCGCTCGAGATACTCCTTCAGCATGGCGCTGAGCTCGACGTCGTCGTCGGCCAGCAGGACCTGCGTGCTCATGGCGCCGAATGATACCGGTGAGACCTTCGCGATGTCCTGTCTTTACCTAGCTTTACCCAAGGTTTACGGCGCTTGATGGCGGCGTCGCGGAGAGTGTCTCTGTCAAACCAGGAGGCCTTATGACCCGTCACAGCAACCCGCATGTCCGCAGATTCCTCATCGCCAGCAGCCTCGCTTTCGGCCTGGGCTCCGGCGCCCTGGCGCAGCCCGAAGACAGGCCGGGACCGATGCCCTCCCACGGCATGGGAATGCATCGCATGCTGCGCCACCTCGATCTGAGCGACGCGCAGCGCGACCAGGTGTTCAAGATCTTCCACGACCAGTCGCCGGCAATGCACGAGCGCATGAAGGCGATGCGCGCCGCGCGCAAGGACCTGGAGAAACTCGCTTTGGCTTCCGCATTCGACCGCGAGCGCGCCCGCGCCATCGCCGACAGCGAGGCGAAGGCGATCGCCGACATGGAACTCCTGCGCGCCGAGAGCATGGCGCGCGTGCGCCAGGTGCTCACCTCCGAGCAGCGCGCCAAGCTCGACCAGATGCGCGAGCACCGCCGATGAAAAGACGCCGGTGGCTTGCATTGATCGCTCTTCCCCTGGTGGGCAATGCTTTTGCACAATTCGGCGGCAGGCGCCGGCGCGAGGGCGGCGATGCGCAGAAAAAAAGCGGCGAGGAGCCGCGGGTCAACCAGATCGAGGCGACGCTGCACGAGTTCCACGAGGACCTCAAGCTCACCGACGCGCAAGCGCCCGCCTGGGAAAGCTATGTCGCGAAGCTGAGGGCGCTCGCGAGCGATCTCGCCAGGGAGAGCCGCTCACGCCCCCCGCAGCTTGGCCTGCTGCAGCGAATCGACCGCGTCGTCGACGCGGCGCGCAACCGCCTCACCGCGCTCGAGGACATCGCGCAGTCCGCGAAGGCTCTCTATGCGGGGCTGACGCCCGAGCAGCAGAAGATGGCCGACCCGCGCCTGGCGAACCTCATCGCGATGCCTCTTGCCGCCAGGTCGCCTTTGTCAGCGAATTGAAAGGAGGCAGGATTCCAGCAGCTCGAGCGCTCTGCGCGCGAAGGCCCACATGTTGGCCTCGCGCTCCGAGCTGCCTGTCTCGACAGTGATCGCGGCCTCGACCGGACCGCTGACCGCGATGCAGGCGTGGCCCGGCGCATCCCCATAGCGGTTTCCGGTCGGGCCGCTGGCGCCGGTTTCGCTCAGGCCCCACGTCGCGCCGAGGTTGATCCGCATGCGCTGCGCGAGCAGCTTCGCGTAAGGCTCGGTTGCCGAGCGCAGGTTGGCCATGTCCTGCGCGGTGATGCCAAGCAGCGCCGAGCGGCTGGCGCCGGTATAGATGACGCCGCCGCCGAGATAGCAGGCGGAGGCTCCGGGCACCGCGACGAGCGCGGCGTTGATCAATCCGCCGGCGGCGGATTCCGCGACCGCAAGAGTCTGTCGGCGCTCCTTGAGCAGATGGCCGACGGCGCTGCCGAGAGCGCTGAGCGATTGCATTCATTCATGTTACCAATGGATACAAATGCTCACCCAGTTCCTGCGTGGCGGGGGATAGGATCGCCGTGAAACTTCGAAGGAGCTGATGATGAAGACATTTCTGCCGGCGCCGGCGCGACTCGCCGCCGCGTTCGTCGCGGCGGCCCTGCTGTCGGTGTCCCTCGCGCATGCGCAGGAGCGGCGCGAAAGGCGCGAGCACGAGCGCGAGCGCTTTCAGACGCCGCACTGGGTCTTCGACGATCGCTTCCACCACAACCACTACTATCCGGCGGTCGGCTATGCGGTGGACGTGCTGCCGGCAGGAAACGTGGTCGTCAACTTCCGCAGCGGCCGCTTCTGGTTCCACTCCGGCGTGTGGTTCCAGCAGGCCGGCCCGCGCTATGTCGTCGTGAGGCCGCCGGTCGGCGTCCTCGTGCCCGTGCTGCCTCCGGCCTACTCGACGGTCTACGTCGCCGGCGTGCCGTATTACTACGCCAACGATGTCTATTACCTCCAGCAGCCCGGCGGCTATGCGGTGGCCGAGCCGCCGATGGTGGCGAGCCAGAACCCGCCGCCTCCGGCGGCCGCGCCCGGCAGCGCCGCACCGCCGAGTTCCCCGGGGACCTGGTACTACTGCGCCTCCGCGAAGGCGTACTATCCCTATGTTGCCGAGTGCAAGGAGGGCTGGCGAAGCGTTCCGGCGACCCCGCCGCAAGCGCGCTGATTGTTCGAGCCATTGGAGAGCGCGAAGCATGAAGCTGCTGGTCAAGCTGATGGTGGTCGTGCTGGTGGCGCTTCTGAGCGTTCCGGCGCTGGCTGGGCGCGGCTCCAGCGGGCGCTCGGGGGGCTTTAGTCACTCCGGAGCCCATTTTTCGGGCGGCCGGCATTTTGTCTCGGGCGGTCATTTCTTCCCCGGCCGCCGGGTTTTTCGGAGCACGACCGTGTTCCTCGGCGTCGGAATCCCGTTCTACGCTTATTACCCTCCGCCGCTGCCTTACTACTACGACTATCCGCCGGCCTACTATCCGGCTCCTCCGCAGCAGGGCTATTGGTATTTCTGCCCGAGCGCGAATGCGTATTACCCCTATGTGCAGCAATGTCCCGAGGGCTGGCAGGCGGTCGTGCCGGTGCCGCCGTCATAAGCCCGAAGCTCCTTGCGGTGGTTCTCCTTCTCGTCGCGCGTCCTCTGTGCGCCGAAACCTACAAGTGGGTCGATGAGAAAGGGGTCACCAACTACTCGAGCAGCCCGCCCGCCAACGCCAAGCTGGCGGAAAAAACGCAAGTCGTGGAGGAGCGCCTCTCGGTCTATACGCCCGATCCAGGGCTCCTGCGGGCCATACAGGTTCGCCCTCCAATGAGCGCTCCGATGCCCTATTCCACGGCCGTGACATACGCGCCCCAGCACGATGCCGCTGCGACACAGCCGATGTACGACGACTATCCGTACGCAGGGTATTTCCCCTACATAGTGGTGTTCGCAGCTCCAAGGCATGTTCGGCGCACGCCTTCGTCCTCCGGATTCCACGTGCGGACGGCAAGCATGGCTTCATCGTTCCCAGTTCATTCCGCGCGCATGGGCCGCGCTTCCTGGTCGAGGTAGGACAGCTCGAACTCGGGCTCGGTCGCAAACACGTCGTCGGCGAGAAAGCCGCCCGACTGGTGGCGCCACAGCTTCTCATACTGGCCGCCGAGGAGCAGCAGCTCGGCGTGCGTGCCCTGCTCGACGATGCGGCCGGCGTCGAGCACGATCAGGCGGTCCATGCGCGCGATCGTGGACAGGCGATGCGCGATCGCAATCACCGTCTTGCCCTCCATCAGGCCGAGCAACTGCTCCTGGATCGCTAGCTCCACTTCGCTGTCGAGGGCGGAGGTCGCCTCGTCGAGCACCAGAATCGGGGCATCTTTCAAAACAACCCTGGCCAGGGCGATCCGTTGTCGCTGGCCGCCGGAGAGCTTGACGCCGCGCTCGCCGACGTGGGCCTCGTAGCCGCTGTGGCCTTTCCAGTCCCTGAGGGCGAGGATGAACTCGTGCGCTTGCGCCTTGCGTGCGGCCGCCACCACGTCCTCGTCGCTTGCGCTCGGCCGGCCGTAGCGGATGTTGGCTGCAATCGAGCGATGCAGGAGCGAAGTGTCCTGCGTCACCATGCCGATCGCCGCGCGCAGGCTCTCCTGCGTGACGTGGGCGATGTCCTGCCCGTCGATGCAGATCCTGCCTTGCTCCGCGTCGTAGAAGCGCTGCAGGAGATTGACTAGCGTCGATTTGCCGGCGCCAGAGCGTCCGACGACGCCCACGCGCTCCCCATGCCGAATTTGCAAACTCAATTCATTTAGTACCGGCGGAGCATCGCGCCTGCCGTAGCCGAAGGTCACGTCCTCGAAGCGGATCTCGCCGCGCGACACCTGGAGCGCCCTCGCCTCCGGACGGTCCACTCCGCTGTGCGGCACGGCGATCGACTGCATGCCTTCCTGCACCACGCCGATGTTCTCGAAGATGCCGGTCACCTCCCAGCTCACCCAGCCGGACACGTTGGCGACCTGCCAGGCGAGCGGCAGCGCCGTGGCCACCACTCCCGCGCTCACGCTGCCCTGCGCCCACAGCCAGATGCCGGTGCCTGCGGTGCTCACCAGCAGCGCCGCATTCATCGCTGTCAGGCAGAACATGAAACGCGTGATGAGGCGCATGTGCGCGGCGATCGCGCCCTGATGCTCGTCGACCGTCTCGCGCACGTAGGCGTCCTCATCGGCGAGCCGCGCGAAGAGCTTGACCGTGAGAATGTTGGTGTAGCTGTCGACCACCCGCGCCATCACGAGCGAGCGCGCCTCCGAGCTCGCCTTCGCCAGATCGCGCATGCGCGGCACGAAGTAGCGCAGGAAAAGGAGGTAGCCGCAGAACCACAGCAGCGTCGGCAGCCCCAGGCGCCAGTCCGCCAGCGCCATCAGCGCATACGCGCTCGCGCCGTACGCCCCGATGTACCAGACCGCGCGAATGCTCGCCATCGCGCTCTCGCGCAGCGCGTTGGCGGTCTGCATCACCCGATTGGCGATACGCCCGGCGAAATCGTTCTGGAAGAACGGCCAGCTCTGGCGCACCACGTGCCAGTGGCTCTGCCAGCGGATGAGGCAGGTCGCCCCGGGGATCAGCGCGTTATGCCGGATCGCGATGTCCGCGAGCAGCACGAGCGGCCGCACGATGAGCACCAGCCCCACCATTCCCAGGAGCAGCGGCCATTGCGCGGCAAGCGCCGCCTGGCGATCCGTCGCTTCCATCAGCGACACCAGCCTGCCGATGAACAGCGGGATCACCGTATCGAGCAGCGCCACCGCCAGGCTGGCGGCGAACATCGCCGCGAACCAGCCCTTCGCCTGGCTTACGAAATGCCAATAGAAAGCGAGCAGGCCTTGCGGCGGCGCGCCCGGCCCCGGACTGGCCGTGCCACGGATACTCGACTGGAAAAGCTTCAAGACTACCGGCAACATACCAGATTTTCGGCGGAGGTTGAATCCTGGTCTCAATCACTATTCGCGGCGTGGCCTTGCTCGCTGCGCTCTGGGCGAGCGCTGCACCCGGCGCGGCCGAGCGCCCCGAGGACCGCTGGAACCTTGCCGATCTCTATCCTTCGGTCAACGCGTGGGCCGACGACGCCGCGAGGCTCGAAGCGCAGTTGAAGGAGTTCGCTGCCTGCCGCGGGCAGCTGGGCGATTCGGCGCGCCGCCTCAAGGCCTGCCTCGACGCCAAGGCGGACTTCACCAAGCGCTACGCGAGGCTCGAAGTGTATGCCTCGGAGCTCTTCGACGAGGACACCGGCTTGCCCGATAGCCTGGAGCTGAGCGAGAAGACGCGCATCCTCGGCACCAAGCTCGAAGAGGCGACGTCATTCGTGAGGCCCGAGATCCTGCGCCTGAGCAAAGCCCGGCTCGAGCGCTTCTACGCGCGGGAGAAATCGCTCGCTATCTACCGCCACCCGCTCGAGCGGATCCTGCGCGCAGCCGCCCATACGCTCGACAGCAGCGGCGAGAGCATCGTCGCCGCCTTTGCCCTGTCGAAGGAGGCGGCGGGCTCGACCCGCCAGATTCTCGCCAACGCGGACATGCCCTGGCCGACGCTCAGGCTGGCCGACGGTAACGAAGTGAAGCTCGACCAATCGGCCTATACCGAATACCGGGAAACGGCGAACCGCGACGACCGCAAGAAGGTTTTCGACGCGTTCTTCGGCACCTGGAAGCAGTTCGAGCGCACTTTCGGCGTCACCTTCCACGAGAGCCTGAAGAAGGACGCGATCTACACCAGGCTGCGCAAGTACCCGGACACCCTCTCGCGCGCGCTCGATCGCGAACGCATTCCCGCCGGCATCTATGAAACCCTGATCGCGGAGACCAACAGGAACCTGCCCACCCTGCACCGTTACTTCAGGCTGCGGGCAAGGCTGCTCGGCATCAAGGGCGAGATGCGCTACTACGACATCTACCCGCCCCTGGTGAGCAGCGCGCGCAAGTACCCGATCGATGAGGGCAAGAAGATGATGCTCGCAGCGGTGAAGCCGCTCGGCGAGCGTTACGTGGCGGCGATGGCCGCCGGGCTGCAGAACCGCTGGATGGACGTCTATCCGCGGCCGCGCAAGCTCTCGGGCGCTCACATGGACGGCGCGGCGTACGACGTGCACCCCTTTGTCCTCATGAACTACAACGACAACTACGAGTCGGTGTCCACGCTGGTGCACGAATGGGGACACGCGATGCACTCGTACCTGTCGAACGCGGCGCAGCCGTTCGTCACCTCGGACTATGCCATCTTCGTCGCCGAGATCGCCTCGACCTTCAACGAAGCCCTGCTTCTGGAGCACGTGCTCAGGAACGCGGCCGACGACAACGAGCGCCTGCTGTATCTCGGCACGGCGCTCGAGAACCTGCGCGGCACGTTCTTCCGCCAGGCGATGTTCGCGGAGTTCGAGCGCGAGGTTCACGCCCGCGTCGACCGCGGCGAGCCGCTAAGCGGCGATAAATTGACACAGATCTACGGGGAGATCCTGCGCCGCTACCACGGCGACAAGGAGGGAGTGGTGAAAATCGACGACCTGTACGGCGTCGAGTGGGCCTACATCCCGCACTTCTACCGCCCGTTCTACGTCTTCCAGTACGCCACGTCGATCGCCGCGAGCTCGCTCCTCGCCGACGCGGTGCTCAAGGGCGAGCCGGGGGCGCGCGAGCGCTATCTCGAGCTGCTCAGCGCCGGCGGCTCCGACTATCCGTACGAGCTGGTGAAGGCGGCGGGCGTCGACCTCGCAAGCCCCGCCCCCTACCGCGCGGTCGTTGCGCGGATGAACCGCATCATGGACGAGATCGAGGCGATCCAGGCCCGGCGCTGACCCGCCGCGGCTAGCGCTCTTCCATTCGTTGCGGAAGCGCCATGCCGTGCGGGAGCTCCTCGCGAGGAGGCGCAGCGGCTTCGCTGGTGCGGGGAGGGGCGCCTTTCTTCGGGCGCCCGGGCCGGTAGACGTATTGAAAAGGGACGAGCGGGGGAACGACGGGCGGACTTTCGAGGAACTTGCAATCGGATTCGCTTGGCAGGCTTGCCGTCGCCCCGATGCGCTTGCCATTGAGGAATACAGCGTAGCGCAGCATGTGAGCGGAGTAGGGGATCGGCGTGGCGATGATGTCGTACTTGCCGACGGAGAAGCGCCTGCCTAGGACGGTAGGGATGGTCATTCGAAGCTGTTGACGACGACGCGCTTTTCCGCCGGGGTCCACCTTGCCCAGTATTCGTCGCCGCGCTTCTCGACCCGGAGGTTGAGGAGGGTTTCGGCGTCCACGCGGTCCGCCCGGGGCCCTTTGTCCCCCGGCGGCGCACCCGCCGCGCGCTTGCCGTAGATCAGCAACCCTTCCGCTGCGCCGCGCTCGAGCGCGATGCGGCAATGCTCCAGCCGTTCCTTGCCGCCCGGGGAGTCCGACCAGGGACGCGAATCGGCGACGTTCGGCGCCCACAGCAGGCAGCTGTTCGCGCCCTCGGCCTCCTGTACTTCCTCGGCGCGCACGCTCAGGAGCACGGTGCCGTCTGTTCGTATGCCGCCGCAGCTCCAGACCCGGTTGCGCAAGCGAACGCCGTTCACCTCGAACGCCTTGCCCCGCGTGACGAGCCGGCGTGCTTCGCCCGCCTGCCTGGGGCGGCGCACCAGCGGGTGGCCGCGCGGGCGCGCATCGAGCAGCTCGTTGCACAGCGCCGCGATCTCCGTCTCCTTGAGGCGCTCCGCGTTCGCGAGCAGCGCCCGCAGCTCGAGCGTGGTGAGCTTGTCGATCTGCTCCTTGCTCCACTTCGCCACCCGGCCCCGGGGCAGGATAGGCGCGGCACGGATGTCTTTGATGACCGGACCTGGTTTCACCTCGCTGGTCCGTTACACGGGCTTGATGTTGGCGGCGCGAGGGCCCTTGGGGCTCTGCTCGACCTCGTATTGCACCTTGTCGTTCTCCTTCAGCGTCTTGAACCCGCTCGCCTGGATGGACGAGAAGTGCACGAAGAGATCCTTGCTGCCGTCATCGGGCGTGATGAAGCCGAAGCCCTTGGCGTCGTTGAACCACTTTACGGTACCTGTACTCATGTCTGTTTCCTTGATATCGATTGGAAAGAAGGGCGCCATCGGAAGAGAGGCGGCCCTGCGGAAAATCAAGGAGAGAACCAACCGACGAGGACAGTACGAACCGCTACGACCCGACCAGCTACTCGCTGCTTGAGAATCCTACTGTATCGTTATACAGGCATTCGAGCGCGCAGTCCAGTCTAACCCGGGCGCGGCCAGGGCACGCCCTGGCTGCCGCGGCGCACCGGGCCAACGCCCTTGTAGACGAACTTCTGCAGGCGCTTGCCCTCGTAGGTCTCGGTCGTGTAGAGGTTGCCCTTCGAGTCGGTGGCGATGCTGTGCACGCCGAAGAACTGGCCGGGCTGGCGGCCGCCGTCGCCGAAGCTGGTCAGCTCCTCCAGCGTCTCGCGCAGGATGATGCGCACCTTCTGGTTGCGGCCGTCGGCCATGAAAATGTAGCGCTGCTGCGGATCGCGCGAGAAGGCGACGTCCCAGACCGAGCCTTCGCTCAGGCTCCTCCTCGCATACCACTGCTCCTTGATGAACTTGCCGTCCTTCGTGAACACCTGCAGGCGATCGTTCTGCCGGTCGCAGACGTACACCAGGCCGTCGTTCGAGACGTCGGAGCAGTGCACCGGGTTGCGGAACTGCTGCGCCGGCGGCGCGTCGGGATTGTAAGGCCCGAGGTTGCTGTCGTCGGGCTTGTTGCCGTAGGCGCCCCAGTAGCGCTTCATCTTGCCGGTGTCGGCGTCGAGCACGGCGACGCGCTTGTTCTGGTAGCCGTCGGCGACGAACGCCTCGTTGGTTTTCGGGTCGACGAAGATCTTCGCCACGCGGCCGAAGTTCTCCAGGTCGTTGCTGCCTTTGTTGTTGCCGTACTTGCCCACCTGCAGCAGGAACTTGCCGTCCTTGGTGAACTTCAGCACCTGCGCGTCCTTCGCGCCGTTGCCGCCGATCCAGACATTGCCCTTGTGGTCGACGAAGATGCCATGGTTCGACTCGGGCCATTCGTAGCCCGGTCCCGGGCCGCCCCAGTGCCGCACCAGGTTGCCGGCCTGGTCGAACACCAGCACCGGCGGCGCGCCGCGGCAGCATTCGCCGGTCGGCGGGCTGAGCTCCAGGCCCTTCTCGTTGTTGTTGAGCGTGGCCGAGCTGCGATGGATGATCCAGACGTGGTCCTGCTCGTCGACCCAGACGCCGATCGTCATGCCGAGCAGCCAGTGGTTGGGCAGGGGCTTGGGCCACAGCGGATCGACTTCGAACACCGGCGCCTGCACGACCTCGGCTTGGTTAGCCTGCCGGTCGAGGAGCGCCTGCGTGCAGCCGAGCACCGCGAGTAGCGCGACGAACGCCGCGCCGACTGCTCTGCGATTCGTCATCCGTGCCTCCTCCGGGAAGCGACCGGGCCGAGTATATGCAAACTCTGCAATACTGGGTGCGATTGGATCGCAATTTCATCCTCGCCGCGGCACTTCTCGCGTTCGCGCCGGGCGCGCGGGCGCACGACATCCCCGACGAAGTCCGCGTCCAGGCCTTCGTAAAGCCCGAAGGCCAGGCGCTGAAACTGCTGGTGCGCGTGCCGCTCAAGGCGATGCGCGACGTCGACGTGCCGCAGCGGCAGGGAGGCTTCCTCGACTTCGCGCGCGTCGACAGCTCGCTGCGCGACGCGGTCGCCCTGTGGCTCGCAGGCGAGATCGAGCTTTACGAGAACGACGCGCGGCTCGGCAAGCCGAAGCTGGTCGATGCCCGCGTCTCGCTCGAGTCGGACCGCTCCTTCGCCGCGTACGAAAGCGCGCTCGCGCATTTCAAGGATCCGCGCCTCGGCAACGACACCGAGCTCTACTGGAACCAGGGGCTGCTGGACGTGCTGCTCGCGTACCCGGTGCGCTCCGAGCGCTCCGCCTTCTCGATCCGGCCGCGGCTCGAGCGGCTCGGCATCAAGGTCAACATCGTGCTGCGCTTCCTGCCGCCGGGCGGCGAGGCGAGGGCGTTCGACCTGCACGGCGACCCCGGCCTCGTGCGCCTCGACCCGCGCTGGCACCAGGCGGCGCTGCGCTTCGTGTACTCGGGCTTCCTGCACATCCTGCAGGGCAGCGACCACCTTCTCTTCGTGCTCTGCCTGGTCGTCCCGTTCCGGCGCTTCTGGCCGCTCGCGGCCATCGTCACCGCCTTCACCGTCGCGCACTCCGTCACCCTCATCATGACTGCCCTCGGCCACGGCCCGGACGCGCTCTGGTTTCCCCCGCTGATCGAGCTGCTGATCGCCGCCTCGATCTTCTACATGGCCGCCGAGAACGTCCTCGGCAGCAGCCTGCAGCGGCGCTGGATCATCGCCTTCGCCTTCGGCCTGGTGCACGGCTTCGGCTTCGCCTACGGCCTGCAGCAGCTCCTGCAGTTCGCCGGATCCCACCTCATCACCTCGCTCCTCGCCTTCAACCTCGGAGTCGAGCTCGGCCAGCTCCTCGTGCTGATCGTCCTCGTCCCGCTGCTCAGCTTCCTCTTCCGCTATCTTCCCGAGCGCGTCGGCACGATCATCATCTCGCTGGTCGTGGGTCACACAGCCTGGCATTGGCTCCTCGAGCGCTGGGAGCGCCTGAGCAGATTCCCCTGGCCCACGCTCGACGCCGCGACGCTCGCCAGCGCAATTCGCTGGCTCATCGCACTGCTGGTGCTTGCAGGGTTGGCGTGGATAGCTGCTCACAAAAGATCACACAGATAAATCCAAATAATGCATGGACGAGTCGCGCCGGGGGATTCATTGTGCGGCGATGTCAAACCTTAAAATTACCCATAGACTCGCGCTCCTGCTCGGGGTGCTGGTCCTCTCTCCGGTGGTTTGGGCCGGCGCACCGCAGGCCTACATCACCAATCTCAACGACGGCACGGTCTCAGTGATCGACACGGCGAGTAACACCGTGATGGCGACGGTGCCGGTGGGGAATTTCCCTAACGGCGTGGCGCTGACGCCCGACGGGGCGCACGTCTATGTGGCGAATGTTGTCGACGGCACGGTCTCGGTGATCGAAACGGCCGGCAACACCGTGACCGCGACCGTACCGGTGGGGCTGTTCCCATTCGGCGTGGCAGTGACGCCCGACGGCGCCCACGTCTATGTGGCGAACCAGGGCGGCGGCAACGTCTCGGTGATCGCCACGGCAAGCAATACCGTGACGGCGACGGTGACGGTTGGCCCCAGCCCAACCGGAGTTGCGGTAACGCCCGACGGGACCCGCGTCTATGTGGCGAACGATGGCGACGGCACGGTCTCGGTAATCGACACCGCAAGCAACGGCGTGATCGCGACCGTGACGGTAGGGGGCGGCCCGGTGGGCGTTGCGGTGACGCCTGACGGAGCCCGCGTCTATGTGGGGAATTTTTCCGGCAGCACGGTTTCGGTGATCGCCACGGCAACCAATACCGTGACGGCGACGGTGACGGTGGGGCTCAACCCGGAGGGCATTGCGGTGACGCCCGACGGGACCCGCGTCTATGTGGCGAACTTCAACGCGAACACGATCTCGGTGATCGCCACGGCCAGCAATACCGTAACGGCGACGGTGACCGTTGGCGCCAACCCAGCTGGAGTTGCGGTGACGCCCGACGGCGCCCACGTCTATGTGGCGAATCAGAACAGCAACAATGTCGCGATGATCGCCACGGCCGGCAACACCGTGACGGCGACGGTGCCGGTGGGTGTCCTTCCCCGTGCCTTCGGCAAGTTCATCAGCTCCTCGGGTGACGCGACGCCGCCGGTGACGAGCTTGGCCGCGCAGCCCGGAACGCTCAAGGGGCGGAAGTTGATGACCGCGAACGCGACGCTGACCGTTTCGCCGGGCGGCCTGACGATCCAGACACGATGCTTCGACTCGTTCGGCCTTAACGTCCTTCTGTCGGCGACCGACGATTCCTCCGGCGTCGCGCAGATCAACTACGGGTCTGCACACTTCGTGCTCGGACAGCAGCCGCCGAATCCTGCGCTCGACCAGAGCATCGCGTCGGCAAGCGGAACGATCCCGTTCCCGACCACCGGCGTCTTCGTGCTCAACTACGGCGCGGTGGACCTCGCAGGGAACCAGGAAACGACGAAGAGCGCGCTGGTGATGGTGAATTCGTTCAAGGCGTTTGCGTGCGCGACACAACCGTTCGCCTTGGCAGCGCTCCCGAGCTCCGCAACGGTGACCGTGAGCGGCACCCTGACCAACGGCTCGAAGACCAAGCCGTTCAGGTTCAAGTTCAAGTACGGACCGCGCTCAGCAGGGCGCGACGGCGATGACGACGAGAACGACAACGACGCCCGCGATGATTGATCACCTAGCGGAGCGCCGCCAGAGGCCAGCCTTGCTTCAGGCGTAAACTACCCCGCCTGTCTTTGGACCCGAGCGGGAGCACGTCATGAAGAACCTTGGTTTTGCGCTTAGACCGATGTTAAGCGTCGCGTTGGCGATGTGTCTGGTGGCGAGCGTTACTCCGGCCGCAGCTCAATTCGTGATCATCGGCATCGACAACAAGGTTTTCTGGGATAGCGACGCGAAACCGATCCTCTCCCCGCCTGGAAAGGACGCGGTCATCATCTTGGATATCAGCGACCGCATGAATCCGCGGATCGTCGCCAGTCTGGCACTGATGAATTCCGTGTTCGGTCCACCCGTGAATCTGGCCATCACGCCGGACGAGAGCCTGGCACTCGTAGCGAACTCTATGGACTGGGTTCAGGACGGCGCAGCGTGGAAGGGCGTTCCCGGAAGCGACATATTCGTGATCGACCTGAAGGCGAACCCACCCGCGCTAGTCTCCACCGTAAAAGCGGGCAGGCAGCCTTCTGGCATGGCAATCAATCGTGCGGGGAATCTGGCGCTCGTTACCAACCGGGCTGATAACTCTATTTCCGTACTCTCAATTCGCGGAAAAGAGGTCAAGGTGGTGGACACCGTAGCGATGGGCGAACAGGTTTCGGCCGTGGCGTTCACACCGGACGGCAAACGGGCGCTCGCCGCCAAGAACGTCAACAATAAGGCTGCTCTGCTGCAGGTCGACGGCGAGAAAGTGACCTACGCAAAGTACGACATGTTGGTGGGTCTTTTTCCCTACAACTTGGGAATTACGCCGAATGGAAAACTCGCCCTCACGGCGAATAACGGCAACTCCGGCTCCGCGGACGGAAACGTAGATACTGTTGGCGTAATTGACCTGGAGGCAACGCCACCCCGCGTCATTGACCAGGTGGTGGTCGGCGACGGGCCGGAGGGCTTCGCCATCAGCCCGACGGGCGAGGTCGCAGTGGCCATCCTGCTTCGCGGCAGCAACGCAGCCAAATCAGCGTTTTTCTACAATCGCAACGGATCGGTGGCAGTGCTGAAGATCGATGGCAAGAAGGTTACGAAGGTAGGTGAAGTGGAGGTCCGAGGCTTGCCTGAGGGAGCGGTATTCAGTCCGGATGGCAAGTACCTGTACGTCGGAAACTACATGGACGACGACATCTCCATTCTCAGGGTAGACGGGACCACCGTGACTAACACCGGCAAGCTGGTCAAACTGCCTGGCCATCCGGCTTCCATGCGCAGCGTTGTCCCCTGACGTAAGAGACTAGGATTTTGGCGCGGGATGGATGTTGTCCACCCAATGCACCTCTTCTGGTTTCTCCACCACCGGAATATCCAGGTTCACCACCACCGGCTGCTGACCGCTGCGGCATAGGACGCAGGAGAGCGGCTCGGTGTCGCTCGCGTTGATTTCCTGATGCGGGACGAAGGGCGGGACGTAGATGAAGTCGCCGGGGCCGGCTTCGGCCATGAACTCGAGCTTGTCGCCCCAGCGCATGCGCGCCTTGCCGCTCACCACGTAGATCACGCTCTCTACCGGGCCGTGATGGTGGGCGCCGGTCTTGGCCTTGGGGTGGATGACGACGGTGCCGGCCCAGAGTTTCTCGGCGCCGGCGCGCGCGTGGGTGATGGCGGCGGCGCGGTTCATGCCCGGGGTCTGCGGGGTGTTGATGTCGAGCTCGTTGGAGTGGACGACGCGCACGCCGTCGTACTTCCACTTGGGCTTGGGATCGGTCATCGCGAGCCTCCGGGTTTGCGTGCCTCGAGCAGCGGCGGGCTCACGCCGTCGAGACCGGCGAGCCCGAGCACGACGAGCAGCGCGTTCTGCGGGCCGAGCCAGGCGTCGGTCGGCTTGTAGGATTCGTTGAGCGAGTGCATGGCCTGATGGTCGCCGCCGTGGCTGATGGTCACGGCCGGGATGCCGAGGGACATGGCGAGATTGGAGTCCGTGCTCGCCGAATCCAGGGTCGCTTGCTGGCCAAGCGCGCGGAGCGAGCGACGGGCAACGTGGACGATCTTCGAGTCCTCGGGCGTGCGCCCCGCCGGGCGGTCGCCGATCAGCTTCAGCTCTACGGTGATGCCGTCGGCGTTCCAGCGCCGGTTCTCTTCCGCCGCCGCGTCGCGGACGTGCGCGAGGATGGTCTTCTCGAGCTTGAGCAGCTCGTCCATGCTGTCGGAGCGCATGTCGATGCCCATGCGCGCGTCGCCGGCGATGGCGTTGACCGAGGTGCCGCCGCGCACGATGCCGACGGTGAACGTGGTCTTGGGCGAGGAGGGCGTCCTCACCTCCGAGATCTTCGCGATCGCCCGTCCCATGGCGTGGATCGCGCTCGGCAGGCCGAAGGCGCCGAAGCTGTGGCCGCCCGGCCCCTTGAAGATCGCCTCGTAGCGATGGCTGCCGGTCGCGCGGCTGACGATGCGGCCGATCCGGTCGCCGTCCAGCGAAATGAAGCCGTCGATGTCCGGGTGGTCGCGGAAGAGGGCCTTCACGCCGCGCAGGTCGCCGAGCTCCTCCTCGCCTACCGTGCCGACGAACAGCACGTCGCCCACGGTGGAGAGGGCGTTGGCGCCCATGGCGCGGAGCACCGCGAGCAGCTCGACCAGGCCGCGCGTATCGTCGCCGATGCCGGGCGCGTAGTAGCGGCCGTCCTTTTCCTTCACTGTCACGTCGGTGCCCTCGGGAAAGACGGTGTCGAGATGGGCGGAGATCGCCAGCTTCGGGCCGCTGCCGCGGCCTTTGCGCGCGCCGATGACGTTGCCTTCGCGGTCGATGTAGGCGTCGCTCAGGCCCACCTCGCGCAGGCGCTTCACGTAGTACGCGGCGCGCGCCTGCTCCTTGAAGGGCGGCGAGGGGATCTCGGTGAGGGTCTTCTGCTCCTCGAACGTGCGCGCGTCGTCGGCTCTGATGTCGGCGAGCGCCTTGATAACGGCAGGTGCAGAGAGGATGGAGTGGAACGCCTGGTCGACGTCCTGCGCGAGCGCAGCCGCGGCGAGGCCAATGCCGCCCAGGGCGGCGATCCACCGGGAAACGGCTTTCATTTCGCTCGCGAGCATAGCGCAGGTGGCGAAGGAAGCTAACATCAAAGGTCGAATAACAGGGAGGGGAAAATGATCCGCTTCGGAACGTGGCTGGTCGCGGCGTTGAGCATGGCGGCGGCAGTGGCGGCGGCGGAAACGCCGCTCGAGCGCGGCAAGTACCTGGTGGAAGGGATCCTGACCTGCGGGAACTGCCACACGCCGCGGGTGCAGGGCGGCGCGCTCGATACGGCGCGGCTGCACGCGGGCGGCCCGCAGAGCTGGGAAACGTCGGAGTACAGGGTCAAGGGCGCGAACATCACGCCCGACCGGGAGACCGGCATCGGCGGCTGGAGCGCCAATGATGTGCTGCGCGCCATTCGCGACGGCGTGCGGCCGAACGGCCAGCAGCTCTCGCCGCAGATGCCTTACGCCTACTACAAGATCTTCACGCCGTCAGACCTCGAGGCGGTGGTGGCCTATGTCCGCTCGCTGCCTGCGGTTTCCAGCAAGCTGCCGGCATCGGTTTACAAGGTGGCGAAGATGCACGTCGAGATCCCGGCGGGCGCGGACCAGCCGATGCCGGAGAGCGCCATGAAGGATCCGGTGAAGCGAGGCTTCTACCTCGTCACCATCGGCCATTGCATGGAATGCCACTCGCCGCGCACCGACGGGCGCAGCGATCTGAAGAATGGGCTCGGCAAAGGCGGCGAGAAGTTCGAGGGGCCGTGGGGCGTGAGCGTGTCGCGTAACATCACTTCGCATCCGGTCGCCGGCCTCGGCGGCTGGAGCGACGCCGAGATCAAGCGCGCGATCACGCAAGGCGTCGGCAAGGGCGGCAGGAAGCTCTTGCCGCCGATGGGCTTCGCCTGGTACGCGCGCATGACCGAGCCGGACCTCGACGCGATCGTCGCCTACCTGCGGACCGTGCCGCCTTTGGAATGAGCGCGCTTTCGCCGGGGGACGCGGGCTTCCTTCGAAGGCGGCGCGGCCTGCTGCCCGATCTGCGCGATCAGGTCCGCATACTGCATCGCGGTGCCGCAGACCGCGCAGTAGAACCGCGCCAGCGGCCCGGAATAATCCTCTGGATCGGGCTTGAACTGCGTGCTGTCGCAAGAAGAGCACTTCGCGCTGATCTTGCCGATGCGGAATTGCATGCGAGCCTTTCTGGACGTGAGCAGCGAGGGTAGTAAAACCGCAACCGCGGCGCGAGGAATTATGACCACGTTTTTTATTTGCTGAAGGAATCCCTGAGCGTGACCGCGCGGTTGAAGCGCGGCGCGCCAGGCCGGCTATCGATGCGGTCGGCAACGAAGTAGCCGTGCCGCTCGAACTGGAAGCGCTCCTCCGGCTTCGCCTCGCGCAGCGCCGGCTCGAGCTGCGCCGTGACAATCTTTTTCGAAGCGGGATTGAGATCGGCGCTGCCTTCAGGCTGCGGCCGCCGGAACAGCCGGTCGTAGAGCCGCACTTCGGCCGCGAAGGCGTGCGCGGCGCTCACCCAATGAATATTTCCCTTGACCTTGTATTTATCGGCGCCGGGCGTGCCTGACCTGGAATCCGGATAGTAGGTTGCATATAGGGTATTCGCAGATCCATCGAAACGTTTACAGGTAATGACATAGCCGTACCGCAGCCGTACGTCGTTGCCGGGGAACAGGCGGAAGTAGCCCTTCTCCGGCTTTTCCTGGTAGTCGTCGCGCTCGATCCACAGCTCGCGCGAGAAAGGGACCCGGCGCTTGCCCCAGTCTGGCTTCTGCGGGTGGTTGGGGACCTCGACCAGCTCCTCGGTGCCCAGCGGATAGTTCTCGATCACCAGCTTGACCGGATCGAGGACCGCCATGCGGCGCGGGGCGACGTCGTTCAGGTGCTCGCGCATGCAGTCCTCGAGCACGCCGAGCTCGATCCACGAGTCGGCCTTGGCGACGCCGATGCGCTCGACGAAGAGGCCGAACCCCTCGGGCGTGTAGCCGCGGCGGCGGGCGCCGGCGAGGGTCGGCATGCGCGGATCGTCCCAGCCGGCGACGTGGCCCTGCTCGACCAGCTCGATCAGCTTCCTCTTGCTGAGGAGCACGTAGGTCAGGTTCAGGCGCGCGAACTCGATCTGCTGCGGCAGGGGAGGCGTGAAAAAGCCCGCCTCGGCGACGCGCTCGTTGAACCAGTCGTAGAGCGGCCGGTGGTCCTCGAACTCGAGCGTGCAGAGCGAGTGGGTGACGCCCTCGATGCAGTCGGACAGGCCGTGCGCCCAGTCGTAGGTCGGGTAGATGCACCACTTGTCGCCGGTGCGGTGGTGATGGGCGTGGCGGATGCGGTACATCACCGGGTCGCGCAGGTTGATGTTGGGCGAGGCCATGTCGATCTTCGCGCGCAGCACGTGCGCGCCGTCGGGAAACGCCGCCGACTTCATTTTCCTGAACAGCTCGAGATTCTCCTCGGCGCTGCGGCTGCGGTACGGCGAGAGGATCCCATGCGAGACCAGGGTGCCGCGGGTGGCGCGGATCTCGTCGGCGCTCTGGCTGTCGACGTAGGCGTGGCCGCGCTTGATCAGCGCCTCGGCGAACTGGTAGAGCCTGTCGAAGTAATCGGAGGCGTAGTACTCGTGCTCGCCCCACTCGAAGCCGAGCCACTTCGCCGCGTCCTTGATGGCGTCGACGTACTCCTGCTCCTCCTTGACCGGGTTGGTGTCGTCGAAGCGCAGGTGGCACACGCCGCCGTGCTGCCCGGCGAGGCCGAAGTTTAGGCAGATCGACTTGGCGTGGCCGAAGTGCAGGTAGCCGTTCGGCTCGGGCGGGAAGCGCGTGACGATGCGCTTGTGCCTGCCCGAGGCGAGGTCCGCCTCGACGATCTGGCGGATGAAATTGGAGCCCGAAGCGGGACGGTCCATCAGACCGCGGTCAGACGCTTGGCGAAGTCGCTGTCGACGCCGAGAGCGTAGCGCGCCAGCTCATCGGCCATAGCGGTGACGGCGGCGGCCGGGATGCGGCCGCGGACCTTGCCGATGCGCCGCACGTTGGTCGCGTCGATCGTCACCGCGAGCGCCTCGTAGTCGGCGCGGATCTCCACCTCGCAAAGCAGCCCGGAGCGCACGCTGAAGGTGGCGCGCGTTGCCTCGCCGAAGTCGCTGCGCGCGTCGACGCGCAGGTCGTAGACCGCCTTCATCGACTTCAGGTACTGCTCGAAGCGCGGGATGTCGGCGGTTTGCAGCGTGACCCGCGCCGGCGGCTGCGGGCTGACGCGGAAGCGCAGCAGCACGTGCTCGCAGTAGTCCTTGCCCTCGATGCGGCGCGGCCGGCTGTCGCACCAGGCCTCCGACAGCGTCGCCGCCGCGACGCGGCCGAGATAGAGGAAGTCATAGGGCGCGCTCGTGGCGGGCGCCACGTCGTTCAGCTCCTTCGCGAACTCGGCCAGGTACTGGGTCGCGGCGCGCAGGTCCTGGTCGAGCTTCGCTATGGCCTTCGCGCGCGCCGCGGCCGGGTCTTCGCGGCGCGGCTGCAGCGCTCCCTGCTTGCGCAGCATCTCGACTGCGCCCAGGCGGCGCGCCGCCTCGCCGGCCTGGCGCTCGCGCTCGTACGCCGCGCGCTTGCGCGCCTCTTCCTCCTGCCAGCGCCGCACCTGCTGTTCCCTCTTGAGCCGCTCCTCCTCGGCGGCGCGCAGCCGCGCCTGCTCCTCGAGGTCGTAGCGCTTGGTGAACTCGTCGAGATCGTCGAGGAGCGGGTTGTGCGCCGGCTTCTGCGGGTTGATGAGCAGCGTCTTGTCGTACGCCGTGTCGGCGTACTGCATTTTGCGGAGCTCCTGCGCCATGTCCCCGGCGCGCTGATAGCGCTGCTCGGGCCTTTTCGCGAGCGCGCGGTCGACGATGCGCTCGAACCCGACCGGGAGCTGCGGCTCGAGCGAGCGCAGCGGGGGGTGCGGCTCGCCGGCGATGCGATTCATGATCTGGAACACCGAGGTGTCGCCCGGCCGCTCGAACGGCGAGCTGCCGGTGAGCATCTCGTAGAGCACGCTGCCGAGCGAGAACACGTCGGAGCGCGGATCGCTCTTCTGGCCGAGCACCTGCTCCGGCGACATGTACTTCGGCGAGCCGAGGGCGGCGCCGGTCTGCGTCATCGTCGAGGAGGGCACGTAGGCGACGCCGAAGTCGGTCAGCTTGCAGCGCCCCGAGGCCGCGACCATCACGTTCGCCGGCTTCACGTCGCGATGCACGATCGAGAACTTGTGCGCGTGCTCGAGCGCGTCGGCGATCTGCGCGGCGAGATCGGCGGTGGTCTGCAGCGGGATGCGCTGCGGGTCCTTCAGCATCTGCTGCAGCGAGCGGCCCTCGAGCAGCTCCATCGCGATGTAGGCGACGCCGTCCTGCTCGCCCACGTCGTGGATGATGACGATGTTGGGGTGATTGAGCCGGCCGGCCGAGCGCGCTTCGCGCAGGAACCGCTCCCGCACCTCGGCCATCACCTCCTCGGGCAGGTCGGGCAGCAGCGTCTTCAGCGCGACCTCGCGCTCGATCAGCGGGTCGATGGCGCGGAACACCGCGCCCATCGCGCCGCGGCCCAGCTCTCCAAGGATCCTGTAACGGCCAAGCGCCTTTGCGTTCAACCTCGGCTTCTCCCTTATCCCCGGTCTGCATAATGCCGGTTACCCGCTTGAATTTCCAGCGCTTTGGGCTTAACTGGGTCGTCCTGTTGAATTCCCTCGTTGCGGCGTACACTGACTTCGTCCTCAGGGGAAGGAGACCATACCGATGAAACCCGGGCTGCTCGCTGTTCTATCTCTATTTGCATTCACAACGTCGAACGCGCTGGCTCACGACGGGAGGGAAGGCTTCGGCAGAGTGCTGTTCAAGACTTCGTGCACTGCGCAGGCGCAGAAGGAGTTCGAGCGGGCCCTAGCGCAGCTGCATTCGTTCGATTTTCCCGAAACGCTGAAATCGTTCGCCGCTATTCCCCAGACCGATCCGGGCTGCGCGATCTCTTACTGGGGGCTCGCGGTGGCGACGCGCCCCAATCCGCTCGTCGGCCCGTGGGACGCGGCGACGCTGAAGCGCGGCCTCGATGCGGTGGAGAAGGGCGAGGCGATCGGCGCCAAGACGCAGCGCGAGCGCGACTGGCTGGCGGCGATCAAGGAGTTCTACAAGGACTTCGACAAGGTCGACCAGGACACGCGCACCCGGAACTACGAGAAAGCGATGCAGGCGCTGACGAAGAAGTACCCGGGCGACGTCGAGGCGAAGGTGTTCCACGCGCTGGCGCTCAACGAGATTTTCGACCACAAGGACATGGCGCCGCTGCTGAAGGCGATCGCCATCCTGGAGCCGCTCGACAGGAAATATCCCGACCATCCCGGGATCACCCACTACCTGATCCACAGCTACGACTTCGCGCCGCTCGCCAGGAAGGGCGTGCCGGTGGCGAACAAGTACGCGAAGATCGCGCCGTCGGCGTCGCACGCGCAGCACATGCCTTCGCACATCTACTCGATGGTCGGCATGTGGCAGGAGTCGATCGCCTCGAACCTCAGGTCGGTCGCCGTGGCGAGCGAATACGCGGCGAAAGCCAAGCTCGACGGCGTGCTGGTCGGGGTGCCGCACTCGTATGACTTCATGCAGTACGCCTACCTGCAGCTCGGCCAGGACGCGAAGGCGCGCGAGCTGATCGGCGAGAACGCCAAGATCAGCAAGGTCCTCGGGCCGGTGTCGGCCGGCAACACCGCGCGCGCCGCGGTTCCCGCACGCTATGCGCTCGAGCGCCAGGACTGGAAGGGCGCGGCGCAGCTGCAGCCGCTCGGCACGCCGTTCCCGGCCGCCGAAGCCATCACGCATTTCGCCCGCGCCATGGGCGCGGCGCGCAGCGGCGATGCCGCCGCCGCGCAGGCCGACATCGACAAGCTCAAGCAGCTGCGCGAAGGACTTCTCGCAGGCCGCCAGCCGTACTGGGCCGAGCAGGTCGAGATCCAGGTGCTCGCCGCGACCGCCTGGCTGCACAACAGCCAGGGTAACCGCGAAGAGGCGCTGAAGTTCATGCGCGGCGCCGCCGACCTCGAAGACTCGAGCGAGAAGCACGTCGCCATGGAAAACCGCCTGTATCCGATGCGCGAGCAGCTCGGCGACATGCTGCGCGGCTACGGCGAGCCCGCTGCGGCGCTGAAGGAGTACGAGCTGTCGATGAAGAACGCGCCGAACCGGCTGCGCGGCTATTACGGCGCGGCAAAAGCGGCGCAAGACTCGGGACAGGCGAAGAAGGCAGGCGCCTATTTCAAGCAGCTGGCGAGATTGACCCGCGACGCCGACGGCGACCGGCCCGAGATCGTCGAGCTGAAGCAGTACCTCGCCAGCGCGAAGTGAGCGGCCGGTTGCTGCGCCGGGCAGCGCTGGCGCTGCTGCTGTCCGGCGCGCGAGCCGCGCTCGGCGACCCCGGCGACGACGAGGGCTCCGGCGACCCCGAGTACGCGCGCGGCCGGCAGGCGATCGAGGCGAAGGACTGGCAGGGCGCGGTGCGGCTGCTTTCGTCCGCGGCGCTGCGCGACACGCGCAACGCCGACATCCAGAACTATCTGGGCTACGCGTACCGCAACCTCGGCGAGATGCCGCTCGCCTTCAAGCACTATTCGCGCGCGCTGCAGCTCGACCCGCGCCATCGCGGCGCCCACGAATATCTGGGCGAGGCCTACCTGATGATCGGGAACCTCGCCAAGGCCGAGGAGCACCTCGCGGCCCTGCGCAGAATCTGCCTGCTTCCCTGCGCGGAGTACGGCGACCTCGAGAAGAAGCTGGCCGAGTACCGGAAGGCGTCGGTGATCAGGCCTTAGTGAGCAGCCGGCTGAAATCGTTGTCGACGCCGAGCACGTAGCGCGCCAGGTCGTCGACCACGCCCTTCAAGGCATCCGTCGCGAAGCGCACCGTCACGCGGCCGAAGCGCCGCACGTTGATCAGCTCGACGGTGGCGGTCGCCGCCTCGTAATCGGCGCGGATGTTGACCTCGCAGGGCAGGGGGCCGCTCACCACGAACAGGGTCGGGCGCTCCTTGCCCTCGGTGTTCGCGCGCACCTGGAACGCGACGCGCAGGGATTTGAGGTACTGCTCGCAGCGGCCGACGTCCTCGCCCAGGAGCATGACCTTGGGCGGCTCGGCCGCCCTGACGCGATAATGGAACCGGATCTGCGCGCAGAGCTCCTTGTCCGCGGCGAGCTTGAACATGCGGCTGTTGACCGTTGCCTGGGTCAGCGTCACCGAAGCCAGCCTGCCGAGATAAATGAATTCGTAGGGCTTGCCCGCGTGCGGCTCGTGCGTGTTCATCTCCTTGCAGAATTCGGTCAGGTACTGGTGGGCTGCGCGCATCGCGGCGTCGAGCGTCGCCATCCCCCTCTGCTTCGCGTTCGCCTGCTCCTTCTTTTGGGCGGCCTGCTGCCGCATGATCTCGACCGCCTCCATGCGGCGCGTGATGCTCATCCATTTCGGGTCGGCGCCGGGCGCGCCGCGCTCGAAGGACTCGCGCTTCTGCTCCTCGGCCGCGCCCCAGCTGCGCCAGGCCTCCTCCTTCTTGAGGCGCTCCTCCTGCTCCGCGCGTATGTGCTCCTTCTCCTGGGCCTCGAAGTTCTTCGCGAACTGGTCGAGATCGACGATGAGCTGGTTGCGCACCTTCTGCTCCTCGGCCGCCGCGGCCGGGGTCGGCAGCACCGGGAGGGGAACCGTCTTGGCGAACACGGTGCCGCCGCCGAGGCTCTGGTAGTTGCGCAGGTCGCCCGCCATCTCGACCGCCTTCTGATAGCGCTCCTGCGGCCGCTTCGCGAGCGCGCGGTCCATGATGCGGTCGAAGCCTTCCGGGATCTGCGGATCGATCTGGCGCAGCGGCGGATGCGGCTCGCCGGCGATGCGCTGCATGAGGGCGAACACCGTGGTGTCGCCGGGCCACTCGAACGGCGTGCGCTTGGTAAGCAGCTCGTAGAGCACCACGCCGAGCGAGAACAGGTCGGCGCGCGAATCGATCGGCTGGCCGAGCACCTGCTCGGGCGCCATGTAGCGCGGCGAGCCGAGCGCTGAGCCGGTCTGGGTCACGTTCGAGGCTGGAATGTAGGCCACGCCGAAGTCGGTGAGCTTCGCGCGCCCCGAGGGCGCCACTACTACGTTGGCCGGCTTGACGTCGCGGTGCACGATCGAGAACTTGTGCGCGTGCTCGAGCGCGTCGGCAACCTGGGCAATGATGTCGGCGGCGGTGTGGAACGGGATGCGCTGGGGATCTTTCAGCATCTGGTGCAGCGAGCGTCCCTGGAGCAGTTCCATCGCGATGTAGGCCGTTTCGCCCTCCTGGCCGACGTCGAAAATCGTCACGATGTTCGGGTGGCTGAGCCGACCCGCGGAGCGCGCTTCGCGCAGGAAGCGGATGCGGACCTCGTCGATCACGTCCTCCGGCAGGTCCGGCAGCAGAGTCTTCAGCGCGACCTCGCGCTCGAGGACGAGATCGACCGCGCGGTAAACCATCCCCATGGCACCCCGGCCCAGCTCTCCCAGGATGCGATAACGGCCAAGCATCTTTTGTCGCACTTGCCCGCCTTCCCTTCTCTTCCCCAACATCAATGATGCCTCTTAGCCGCTTGAATTTCCAGTAATTTGATATCAGGCGGAAAAATGCTGGTAGAGCAGAGACAAACCGGCGGGAAATCGCAGCGAGCTCGGCGAGCCCGCTTGCTGCGGCTAAATCCTAAGCGCCCACTCGCCCTCGCCGCGGCGGCACGCGACACCGCGGATCATGTGCTGGCGCCCGTCGGCGGTGATCAGCGTGGTGAACTCCCGGCACGGCCGCTCGGTCTGCTGGAAGTCGCGCGTGGGCACCAGGCGATAGCTGACGCCGGTCGCCTTGTTGGTCCAGACCACGGTGCTCTTCACTACGGCCAGCTCGAGCGCATGGCCCCAGCAGCCGCGGTCGGCATCATCTAGCTGCGGGCGGATCTTCGTGCCGCTCATCATTGCCACCGCGCCTTCCTGCTTCGCGGCCACGCTCTTGCTCACGGCAGCGGCGTCGCAGGTGCCGGCGATGACGCCGTAGTCCTTTGTCCACTTCTTGCCCGTGTAGCCGAGGTAGAAAGACGGATCGGCGAGGGCCGCGGGCGGCATGGAAACGAAGCCCAGCAGCGCAGCGAGCGCAATGCCTGTCTTCTTCATGGCAGCCCCCTTGATTGGAACTTCGTGGAGCGAGTCTAGACGCGCCGGGTCACGCCAGTCAGCGCAATATGTCACGTTGCCGTAGTCCAAATGATCCACGGTTATAGTGGGCGGCATGCTGCGCCTGCTGCTGCTCGGCTCTCATCGCCCGCGCGGCCGCGCGCTGCTCTCGGTCCTCGGCATCGCCCTCGGTGTCGCGCTCGGCTACGGCGTGTACCTGGTCAACCGCGCCGCGGTGGACGAGCTCGCCGCGGCGGTGCGCGGCCTCGCCGGCGAGGCGGACCTGGAAGTAAGGGGCGGGCGCGGCGGATTTCCGGACTCGCTCTATCCGGCCATCGCCAGGCTCCCCGGCGTCGCCTCGGCGAGCCCCGGGCTGGAGCTCGACGCCGGCCTGGCGGGCAGCGAGCGGACCATTCGGCTGATCGGCATCGATGCGCTGCGCGAGCGGCGGCCGGAGCTGCTGACGCCCGACAGGGTCCTCCTCTCGGCGGCCGCTGCCGAGCTCGCGAAAGGCGATCGGCTGCGGCTGGTCGTCGGGCACCGGACAGTCGAGCTGCAGGTCGGCGGGGTCGTGGACCTCAAAGGCGTGGAGGCGCTGACCGACATCGCCACCGCGCAGTGGCGGCTCGAGCGCCTCGGCCAGCTGAACCGCCTCGATGTGCGCCTGAAGCGCGGGGCCGACCGCGAGGCAGTGCGGCTGCGCATCGCCGCCCTGCTGCCGCCCGGCGTTCACGTGGCTCCGGTGCAAGCGCTCGAGCAGGCGAGCAGCTATCCCTCGCGCGCCTACCGCGTGAACCTCGACGTGCTCGCCATGGTGGCGCTCTTCACGGGAGGCTTCCTGGTGTTCTCGGCGCAGGCCCTGCAGGTCGCGCGGCGCCGCGGCGAGCATGCGCTGCTGCGGGTGCTGGGATTGCGGCGGCGCGGCGTTTTGCAGCTGGTCTTGCTGGAGGCTGCCGCGCTCGGCGCAATCGGCGGCCTGGCCGGCCTTGGACTCGGCTATGCGCTGGCGCTTGCGGCGGTGCGCGCGTCGGGCGCTGACCTCGGCGCCGGGGTGTTCCGGGGTCTTTCACCCAAGCTGGATTTTTCCTTGATCCCTGCATGTTTTTATCTGGCCGCAGGAATCGCCGTGGCTGTAGCCGGAGCGCTGCTTCCGGCGCGAGACGCGGCGCGCCAGGCGCCGGCACAGGCGCTGAAGGCGGGCGACGAGCAGCGCCTGTTCGCGCGGCTGTCGTCGCCCTGGCCCGGGCTGGCTTGCATCCTGGCTGGCGCCGCGCTGGCGCAGCTCGGACCGGTCGGCGGGCTGCCGATCTATGGCTACGCCGCCATCGGCTGCCTGCTCGTCGGCAGCATCGCGCTCATGCCGAGGCTCTCGCAGGCGGTGTTCGACGCGCTGCCTCTGCCGCGCTCGCCAGGCCTCGCGCTCGCGCTGGCCCAGCTGCGCGGCGCACCGGGGCAGGCGGCCGTGAGCCTCGCCGCGATCGTCGCCAGCTTCTCGCTGATGGCCGCGATGGCGATCATGGTCGCGTCGTTCCGGCAGTCCGTCGATGACTGGCTCAACACGGTGCTGCCGGCCGAGCTGTACTTGCGCACCAGCCATGCCGGCGACACCGGCTACCTCGAGCCCGGGTTCGAGGCGCGCGTGCGCGCGCTGCCGCAGGTGGCGCGCGCCGACTTTCTGCGCTCGGGCCGCATCCTCCTCGATCCCTCTCGTCCGCCGCTCGTGCTGATCGCGCGCGATCGCGCCGAGAAGGCGTTTCCGAAAGTTGGCCGGCAGTATGCGCGCCGGGCGGGCGACCCTGCTGCGGTGTGGATCAGCGAGGCGGTCAGCGATCTGTACGGCTTTTCTCCGGGCCGGAAAATCCAGCTGCCCGTCAACGGCCAAAGCATCACGTTCGTGGTTGCGGGAGCGTTCCGCGATTACGCCCGCCAGCACGGCTCGGTTCTCATCGATCGCGCCGATTACGCCGCGCTCACCGGCGACCGGCGCGTGAACGACGCGGCGCTATGGCTCACGCCGGGCGCGACGCCGGCCCAGGCGATGGACGCGATCCGCGCGCTGCCCGGAGCCGCCGGGGTCGACCTCGCCACGCCGGGGGAGATCCGGCAGCTGTCGCTGCGCATCTTCGACCGCAGCTTCGCCGTCACCTATGCGATGGAGGCCGTGGCGATGCTGGTCGGCCTGTTCGGGCTCTCGTCCAGCCTCGGCGCCATCGTGCTCGCGCGGCGGCGCGAGTTCGGCATGCTGCGCCACCTCGGCCTCACCCGTGCGCAGATCCGCGCCATGCTCGCCGCGGAAGGCGGGCTGCTCGCTCTGCTCGGCGCGCTCGCCGGCCTTGCGGCGGGAGCTGCCATCAGCCTGGTTCTGGTCTACGTGGTGAACCGCCAGTCGTTCAACTGGAGCATGGAGCTGCATCCACCGTACGGGTTGTTGGGTGTTTTGATTTTGATACTCGTCGGTCTTGCAGTCTTTACGGCGATTCTCTCCGGAAAGGAAGCGATGGGAATCGGGCCGGTTCGAGCGGTGCGCGAGGACTGGTGAAAAGAAGGGATTTCTTCAAGCTGCTCGCGCTGGCGGCGTATCCCAAGGTCGTTCCGCACCATCGCCTGCAGTTCCCGCGCGATCACGGCGCGCATCCCGAGTACCGCACCGAGTGGTGGTACGTCACCGGCTGGCTCGACGGGCCGATGGGCTTCCAGGTCACCTTCTTCCGCGCGCGGCCGCAGGAACAGTCCGACAACCCGAGCAGCTTCAATCCGCGCCAGGTATTGCTGGCCCACGCCGCCATCGCCGATCCGAAGCGCGGCCGCCTGATCCACGAGGAGCGCGCGGCGCGCGCCGGTTTCACGCTCGCGCACGCCGAGACCGGGCGCACCGGCGTCTGGATCGACGACTGGCGGCTGGTGCTCGAGGGGGACAAGTACCACTCGCAGATCGCAGCGCGCGAGTTCGACCTGGACTTGACGTTTTTCACTTCCGATCGCCCTTTATTGCAGGGCGAGGCGGGCTTCAGCCGAAAGGGTCATCGTCCCGAGGAAGCCAGCTACTACTACAGCCGGCCCCACCTGCACGTCGCCGGCAGCGTCAACGGCAGGCAGATCGACGGAGCCGCCTGGCTCGACCACGAATGGTCGAGCGCCTACCTCGCCCCCGAGGCCGCCGGCTGGGACTGGACCGGGATCAACCTGTTCGACGGCGGCTCGCTGACGGCGTTCCGCATGCGCGGGAAAAAGGACGGCGTGCATTACGCGCCGCCGGGCGTGTCGTTCGAGCCGGTCCGCCTGTGGAAATCGCCGCGCACTGGAGTGGAATACCCAGTGTCTATGAAAGTAAAAAATGGAAACACCGAGTTACTGCTCGAACCGTTGATGGATGACCAGGAGCTCGACGCTCGCACGAGCGCGGGGACGATCTACTGGGAAGGCGCGGTGCGCGCTTTCGACGGCAGGAACGAAGTCGGCCGCGGCTACCTGGAGCTCACCGGGTACTGGCGGCCCATGTCCCTGTGAGAATGAGGCCGATGCCGGCGAAGTGGTACCAGCCCGGCAGCTCGCCGAGGAACAGCGCCGAAAGCGCCACTCCCATCGCCGGCATCAGGTGCAGCGTCGCGCCGGCCCGGGCTGCGCCGAGGCGCGTCACCACGTAGCTCCACCCGGCATATGCGAGGAGCAGCGAGCCGATCCCCGAGTAGAGCACCGCGAGCGTACCCTGCGCTGTCAACCGCATGTCATAAGCCGTGGTTTCCCATGCCAGCCAGGGAAGCATGTAGACCAGGCCGAAACCGCACACCATGGTGAGAAGCTCGGCGATGTCGAGCGGATCGCGCCTCACGCGCAGCAGCACGGTGTAGCCGGCCCACATCAGCATCGACGCGACCGCCATCAGGTCGCCGATGTTGAACGCAACCAGGTGGACCTTGCCCTGCGTGGCGATCAACGCCACGCCGCTGAACGAGATCATCACGCCGGCCCATTGCGCGAGGCGGATGCGCTCGCCGAGCGGCGCGGCGAGCAGCAGGATGAAGATCGGCGTGACGGAAAGGTACAGGATGCCGCTCGTCGCCGTGGTGTAGTGCAGGCCGAGCCACTGCAGCGCGAGGTGCGGGCCGCCGCCGGCGAGGCCGAGGGATGCAAGCACGATCCAATCGCGCCGTTTCGTCAGAGGGAGCTTGCCGGTCAGACCCTTGAACGTGAACGGCAGCAGAATCGCCAGCACCAGGATCAGGCGCCCGACGGTGGCGAGCGCCGGGCCGATCTCCTCGCGCGCCGCGCGCGCGACGATCCAGTTGCCGGACCACAGCAGCAGCGTGGCGAAGAGGACGAGCCAGGCAGCGAAACGCATGCGCAGGCGATTATCGCCTGCATGCTAAGCTCGACCATGCCTCGCGTAACGGCCGCGGGCCGCTCGCTCGAGTATGAATGGGTCGGGACACAGCGGAGCGGCAGGCCGGTGCTGGTGTTCCTGCACGAAGGTCTCGGCTCGATCCGGCAGTGGCGCGACTTCCCGCAAAACGTGGCCCAAGCCCTCGGCTGCGGCGCGCTCGTCTACGACCGCTATGGCTACGGGCAGTCCGACGTGCTGCAGGAACCCAGACGCAGCGTGCGATTCATGCACGACGAAGCCCTGCTTTCCCTGCCCGAAGTTCTTTCCCGCCTGAGAGTCGAAAATCCCGTCCTGGTCGGCCACTCCGACGGCGCTTCCATTTCCCTGATCCATGCAGGAGCCGGGCACAAGGTGAAGGCCGTGGTGGCGATGGCGCCGCACGTGTTCGTCGAGGAGATCTGCATTCGCTCGATCGTCGGGGCCGCGCGCGCTTTTGAAGCCACCGAGCTGCCGGACAAGCTCGGGCGCTACCACCGCGACGCGAAGAAAACCTTCTACGGCTGGGCCGACGTCTGGCGCGATCCCGAGTTCACGCGCTGGGACATCACCGAATACCTTCCCCGGATCGGCTGCCCGGTGCTGGCGATTCAGGGCCGCGGCGACGAGTACGGCACGATGGCGCAGCTCGACGCGATCGAGCAGCGGGCAGGCGGCCCCTGCGAGGTGATGAAGCTCACCGACTGCGGGCACGCTCCGTTCCGGGATCAGCCGGAGAAGACGCTCTCAGCCGTCACCGCGTTCCTCGACAGGCTGAAAGCATGAATCGCAACGATCCGCTCGTCATCTCGCTCATCGCCCTCGGCCACGCGACCAGCCACTTCATGCAGCTCGTGCTGCCGCCGCTCTTTCCGTTGATGCGCGAGGAGCTCGGCGTGACGTATGCGACGCTCGGCATGGTGGCGGCGGTGTTCTACGCCGTCTCGGCGCTGCTCCAGCCCCTCGCGGGGTTCGTCGTCGACCGCTACGGCGGCCGCGGCGTGCTGCTCGGCGGCATCACGCTAATGAGCCTCGGCACGGCGTTGATGAGCCTCGCGCACGGTCCCGGCCTGCTGCTGCTGGGCGCGTCTCTCTCGGGACTGGGCAACAGCGTATTCCATCCGGCCGATTTTGCGATCCTGAACGGCCGCGTGAGCCCGCCGCGGCTCGGCTATGCCTTCAGCGCGCACGGCGTGGCCGGCTCGCTCGGCTTCGCCATCGCGCCGGTGTTCAGCGCCACGCTGGCGAGCCTCTTCGACTGGCACACAGCGCTGCTTGCCGGGGCCGGGGTGGCGTGCGCCGTGTTTCTGCTTTTGCTGCTCAACATGAATCAGCTCGCTTTCGTGCATGAAAAGCGCAGCCAGGTGAAAACCCCATTCATGAACGACGCCCGCGTGCTGCTGTCAGGGCGCGTGGTGGCGTGCTTCCTGTTCTTCGCGCTGCACGCCGCGGCGCTCACCGGCCTGATGAGTTTCGGGGTCGCGGCGATGAACGAGCAGTTCGGCGTCGCCGCCACCCTGGCGTCCACCGCGGTCGCGGCGTACATGGTGGGCTCCGCGGGCGGCATGCTCCTCGGCGGGTTCGTCGCGTCGCGCGCTTCCCGTCCCGACTTCGTGGCGGCCGCCGGCATGGTGATCTCGGCGTGCGTGATGCTGAGCGTCGCGGCAGGCGCGATTCCGGGAGCAGGGCTGCCCGCGGCGTTGGCGGCCGCCGGCATCGCGGTCGGCCTGACCTATCCGTCGCGCGACCTGATCGTGCGCGCCGCGACGCCGCCGGGTGCGACGGGGCGGGTGTACGGCTTCGTGTATTCCGGGCTCGACGTCGGGTCGTTCGCGACGCCGGTGTTCTATGGCTGGCTGATGGATCACAGCCTGCCGCACGGCGTGTTCTACGCGATCTTCGGCTTCACGCTGCTCGCGATGTTTACGGTATTGCAGTTGCCGGGCCGCAGGCCCGCTGCTATTCAGCGTATCTGATCCCGCGGCGTTCGAGCATGCGCAGGAGCGCGGGCCAGTCCTTCTGCTGCGCCGGGCGGCTCTCGCGGCTGAACTGCTGCGCCGCGGTGTCCGCCGCCGCCTGCGACATCAGCTGCACGTTGTGCAGGCCGCCGGCCATCGCGTCGATCTGGATCTGGCAGGCGCAGTCGAGGTAGTACATCAGCTCGAACGCCTCGCGCACGGTCTCGCCGAGCGTGAGCAGGCCGTGGTTGCGCAGGATCATCGCCTTGGCGGTCTTGCCGAGGTCGCGCGCCATGCGGCTGCGCTCATCCATCTCGAGCGCGATGCCCTCGTAGTCGTGGTAGGCGACCTGCTGCTGCACCATCATCGCGTGCTGGCTGATGGGCAGCAGGCCGCACTTGTGCGCCGACACCGCCACGCCGGCACGCGTGTGGGTGTGGAGCACGCAGTTGATCTCGGGGCGCGCCTCGTGCATGCAGCCGTGGATCACGAAGCCGGCCTCGTTGTAGCCCAGGCCCGTCGGATCGTCCAGCACCTTGCCGTGCGGATCGACCTTCACCAGGTTCGACGCGGTGATCTCGTCGAACATCAGCCCGTAGGGATTGACTAGGAAGTCCTCGGCACCGGGCACGCGCGCAGAGAAGTGCGTGTAGATGAGGTCGGTCCACTTGAAGATCGCCGCGAGCTGATAGGCGGCGGCCAGATCGACGCGCACGTCCCACTCTTCCTTGCTGACGCGCTCGCGCAGGGGGGTGGACTTGAACTGCAGGTTGGCGGCCATGGGGCTCTCCGGTTCAGGCGGCAATCATAACCCGGCTTTCGACGGCGTCCAGCGCATCGAGAAGCAGGCCGGGATGGTTCTGCTTTAACAGGGCGGAATCCGAAAGCAGGCGCCGCCACAGCCTCGCGCGCGGGTGGCCGTGATAGAGCCCGAGCATGTGGCGCGTGACCTGCCGCAGGGAGGCGACGGTTTTCGCATAGCCGGCCATCCTCTTCACTACGTCTGCGCGCGTTTTCCCCGCATCGGCGAGCAGCCAGGGATTGTGATACGCGGCCCGGCCGAGCATTACCCCGTCCACGTGCGCCAGATGCTCCTCGATTTGCTGCCTGGAGGTGATGCCGCCGTTGATCACGATTTCGAGCTGCGGAAAGTCCTGCTTCAGCCGATAGACGTATTCGTACTTGAGCGGCGGCACCTCGCGGTTCTCCTTCGGCGAGAGGCCCTTAAGGATGGCATTGCGCGCGTGCACGATGAAGGTCTCGCAGCCCGCCGCGGCGACCGTGGCGACGAAGTTCCTGAGAAAAGCGTAATCCTCGATCCGGTCGACGCCGGTTCGATGCTTCACCGTGACCGGAATGCCGGCTTCCTGCCTGATTCTCGAAACGCATTCTGCGACCAGCGCGGGCTCGGCCATCAGGCAGGCGCCGAAAGCGCCTTTCTGCACCCGCTCGCTCGGGCAGCCGATGTTGAGGTTGATCTCATCGTAGCCGTAGTCCGCGCCGAGCTTCGCGCAGCGGGCGAGATCCTCGGGGTCGCTGCCTCCGAGCTGCAGGCCGACCGGGTGCTCCGCGCGATCGAAAGCCAGATGCTGCTCGACGTCGCCGTGGATCAGCGCGCCGCAGGTGATCATCTCGGTATAGAGCCGGGCGCGCGAGCAGACCTGCCTGAGGAAGTACCGGCAGTGGCGGTCGGTGAGATCCATCATCGGCGCAACGAGAATCATCGATATTGTCCCGAAGCCGCAGCGCGCGCCCGGATCAGGCCGAACAGGCTCTCGGTAAACGGCGCGCTCACATCAGCTTTCTTCGCGATCTCGAGGGTGCCCGCCAGCAGGCCGTCGATCTCGAGGGGCTTGCCCGCCTCCATGTCCTGCAGCATGGAGGTCTTGAACTTGCCGAGGTGGCGGGCCATGTCGATGCGCGCCTCGGGGTCGATGTCGGCGTCGACGCCGACTGCGCGGCCGATGGCGAGCACCTCGCGAATGACCTGCACCATGTAGGCCTTGATCTCCGGGTCCTCGATCAGCCGGTCGGCCGTCGTCATGGTCAGCGCCGACACCGGGTTGAAGCTGACGTTGCCCAGCAGCTTCACCCAGAACTCCTTTTCGATGAACTCGCTCGTCACGGCCTCGAACCCGGCCGCGGCCAGCGCCTCGGCGATGCGCCGGGTGCGGGCGGTGTTCGTGCCGCCGGGCTCGCCGAGGATCAGGCGCCTGCCCATGTTGTGGCTGATGAGCCCCGGCTCGGGAGTCGAGGCGGCGAGGTGGATCACGCAGCCGACGATGCGGCCGGTCGGCATGGCGCGCGAGAGCTTGCCGCCGGGATCGAGCGACTCCAGGCGCTCGCGGCCGTTGCCGAATTTCAGGCGGTCGAAAAACCACCACGGCACGCCGTTCATTGCCGTGACGACCGAGGTGTCTTTGTCGAGCAGAGGTGAAATCGATTCGGCGACGTGCGTAAGGCTTTGCGCCTTCACCGTGACTAATACGTAGTCCTGCGTTCCGAGCTTCGCCGGGTCGGCTTCGGCCTTGATCCGGAAGGATTCGACCTCACCTTTGCTGCGCACGCGCAGGCCATGGCGCTGGATGGCCTGGAGTTGAGCGCCGCGCGCGACGACCGAGACGCCCTGGCCGGAACGCGCGAGCCATGCCGCGATCAAACCACCGATGGCGCCGGCGCCGTAGACGCAAATGCGCATGGTGCTATTCTAGGGAAAACAGGGACAGACCACGTTTTCGAGGAGTCATGCAGATGTTCTCGTTCAGGAAGAAGATGACCCAGCTGCTGCCATCGCAAAGCACGCTTCCGGGCCGCTCGACGCCGCTGCAGGTCCCGGCCGAGCATTTCGTGAATCGGCATGCGCTGAAGCCGCCGTTTCCAGAAGGCCTGCAGCGCGCCGTGTTCGGCATGGGCTGCTTCTGGGGCGCCGAGCGCCTGTTCTGGAAGACCCCCGGCGTGTACTCGACCGCAGTCGGCTACTCCGGCGGCGAGACGCAGAACCCGACCTACGAGGAAGTGTGCTCGGGATTGACCAACCACGCCGAAGTGGTGCTGGTGGTCTTTGACCCGAAGATCGTGAGCTACGACGAGCTGCTCAGGGTTTTCTGGGAAGGCCACGACCCGACGCAGGGCATGCGCCAGGGCAACGATGCCGGCACGCAGTACCGCTCGGCCATCTATACATATGGTGCGGAGCATTTGAAAGCCGCGCTTTCCTCACGCGATCGTTTTCAGGAATCCCTGGAAAAGGCAGGATACGGCGCAATCAGCACCGAGATCCGCGAGGCGCCCGAGTTCTACTACGCCGAGGACTATCACCAGCAGTACCTCGCCAAGAATCCCGCGGGCTACTGCGGCCTCGGCGGCACCGGCGTGTCCTGCCCGGTTGGAGTCCTCGCCAAGGCGTGACCCGCCTGGATAAGTGGCTGTGGGCGGCGCGCTTCTTCAAGACGCGCAGCCGCGCCCAGCAGGCGGTCGCCGCCGGGCACGTCAAAGTAAACGGCGAGCGCGTCAAGCCGGCGCGGGAGCTCAGAGTCGGCGATGGAGTTTCGGTCAAAAGAGAATCTTTTGACTGGAGCGTTACCGTCAAGAACCTGTCCGAGAAGCGCGGGCCGGCCGAGGAAGCAAGGAAACTGTACGAGGAAAGCGAAGCGAGCCGCGTCGAGCGCGAGCGCCGCATGGATCTTCGCCGCTGGGGCACGGAGCCGGCCGCGGCGCTGAAAGGCCGGCCGACGAAGCGCGACCGCCGGTTGCTCGAGAAATTGCGCTGAAGTCCGCCGAAGTGTGCCGTATGTAGAGCACTTAGCCGCTGTGCCGCAGGACCGCTAGCAAAAAATGCGTCATTGCATGTAGCCTATTACCCATGAGAAAGGGGAGGAGGGTCGCGGCCATGGTGCTCGCCATGGTGCCGGCCTGCGCCGTGGCGCAGGACGACGTCGTGGTGATCACCGCGACGCGCCAGCCACAGCCGAGCCTGGAGATTCCGGCATCGGTCGACCGGATCTACGCCGACGAGATCCGCGAAGGCCGGCCGCAGGTGAACCTCTCGGAGAGCCTCGGCCGCGTGCCGGGCATCGTGGTGCAGAACCGGCAGAACTACGCCCAGGACCTGCAGATCTCCTCGCGCGGCTTCGGCGCCCGCTCGACCTTCGGCGTGCGCGGCATCCGCCTCATCGCCGACGGCATTCCGGCAAGCATGCCCGACGGGCAGGCGCAGGCGGCCAACTTCGACTTGGGCTCGGCACAACGCATCGAGGTGCTGCGCGGCCCGTTCTCCAGCCTTTACGGCAACGCTGCCGGAGGCGTGATCAGCATCGAGACCGAGGATGGCGCGCCGATCCCGACGGGCGAAGCGAGCCTGACGCTCGGCAGCTACGGCACCTGGCGTGAAGCGATGAAGTTTGGCGGCCAGTCCGGGGAGCTCGGCGGCACGGCAAGCATGTCTCATTTCCATACCGAGGGGTATCGCCAGCACAGCGAAACGAACCGGGACCTTGCCAATGGAAAGTTGAAGTACGCAGTCAGCCAGGACACGTCGCTGACGCTGATTGGGAATACCCTGCGCCAACCACAGACCCAGGACCCCTTGGGGTTGAAGCGAGCAGAGTTCAGCCAAGACCCGCGCCAGGCGACGCCGGACGCGATCACCTTCAATACGCGCAAAACCGTAGTGCAGGAGCAACTCGGTTTGGCTCTGGACCATCGACTCGATGCTTCTAACAGCTTGCAGGCGACGGTGTATGGCGGGCAGCGCTGGGTCGAGCAATTCCTCGCCATTCCGATCAACACCCAGATGGCGGCCACGCATTCGGGAGGCGTGGTGAATCTCGATCGCGGCTACGGCGGCGCGGCGCTGCGTTACTTCAGGACTATCTCCAGCTTCCGCCTTTCAGCCGGCGTGGAGTATGAAACGCTGAAGGAGCGGCGCAGGGGATTCCTCAACAACTTCGGCGAGTCCGGCGCGCTGAAGCGCGACGAAGACAATACCGTGTCGAGCACCGGCCTCTTTGCGCAAGGCGAATGGAAGTTTGCCGAGCGCTGGTCGGCGCACGCCGGCCTGCGCACGAGCAACGTGCGCTTTGAGTCCGAGGACCATTTCATCGCTACGGGGAACGGTGACGACAGCGGCTCGAAGTCTTATCGGGGCACGACGCCCGTGGCCGGTTTGCTATATAGACTGAACCAAGCAACGAGTCTTTACGGCAATGTCGGCCGAGGCTTCGAGACGCCGACGCTGGTGGAGGTGGCGAACCGCCGCGGCGGAACCGGCTTCAATTTCGACATCCAGGCGAGCAGCAGCCGCCATGCCGAGCTCGGCGTGAAATCCATCGTTCCGGGCTGGATGCGGCTGAACGCGGCGTTGTTCGACATCGTTACCAGTAACGAAATCGTGGTCGATCAGAACTCCGGCGGGCGCGCTTCGTTCAAGAACGTCGGACATACCGACCGCAAAGGCATCGAGCTTGGCGCGGAGACGGTGTTCCCGGGGCCATTCGAGGCACGCATCGCCTACACGTACTTGAAGGCGACGTTCCGCGAAGCTTTTACCACCGTGGTGACCCTGCCGCCAATGACGGTGAACGTGCCCGCGGGTAGCCTTCTACCTGGGGTGCCGAAGAACGTGCTCTACGGCGAGCTGCGCTACCGCCACGAGCCTTTCTATGCGCAGCTCGAGGCGCTCCACAAATCTCGCGTCCCGGTCAACGACCCCAACTCCGAGTTCGCGGACGCCTATACGACCCTCAACCTGATGGCCGGGGTGGTCCAGCAGGGCCGCAACTGGCGCATTACGGAGTTCGCGCGCATCGACAATCTGACCGACCGCAACTATGTGGGCTCGGTGATCGTCAACGAGACGAACAGCCGCTTCTACGAGCCTTCGCCGCGCCGCAACATGACCATTGGCATCCAGGCAAGCCTTCAGTTCTAATAGCGCCTCCTACCGAGGAGACGAGAGACATGAGAGACCTTGCCGTTGCTGCCGCGGCCATGGCCGTATTCACCGTTGCCCAAGCCCAGGACAAGCCCGCCGCAGCGCCGCCGCCTTCCTGGCACCAGGGCAAGCCACCCGCGCTCGGCGAGTCGACACTGCACCCGTTCGCGCCGAACCTGGCCGGGCGCTCGGCGAAGGACCTGCCGACCGACAAGCTGAAGGTTCCGCCCGGCTTCAAGGTCGAAGTCTGGGCCGAAGGCATTCCCGAGGCGCGCTCGCTCGCGCGCGGCGAAAAGGGCACGGTGTTCGTGAGCAACCGCCTGTCGAAGAACGTGTACGCCGTCGTGGACCGCGGCGGCACGCGCGAGGTGAAGACCATTCTCAAGGGCCTCAACTCGCCGAACGGCATCGCCTTCAGCCGCGGAACCCTGTTTGTCGCGGAGCGCGACAAGATCACGCGCTACGACGGCATCGAAGGCAGGCTCGACAATCCGGGCCAAGGCAAGGTGGTGGTCGAGGGTCTCGATCCGACCCAGCAGCCGGGGCACTACTGGAAGTACCTCGCGATGGGGCCGGACGGGAAGCTCTACTTCAACATCGGCGCCCCCGGCAACATCGTCATGCCGAACTACACGCAGGCCTCGATCATGCGCGTGGATCCCGGCAAGGGTGTGCTCGAGAACGTCGCGCTGGGCGTGCGCAACTCGGTCGGCTTCGACTGGAATCCCAGGACCAAGGAGCTGTGGTTCACCAACCACGGGCGCGACTGGCTGGGCGACGACTCGCCGAACGACACGCTTCACCGGGTGACGAGCAAGGGAGTCCATTTCGGCTATCCGTTCTGCCACCAGGGCGACACGCTCGACCCCGACTACGGGAAGAACCGGTCGTGCTCGGAATTCGCGCCGCCTGCGCTCAAGCTCGGCGCGCACATCGCGCCCCTCGGCATGAAGTTCTACACCGGCAAGATGTTCCCGGCGGAATACCGGAACAACATCTTCATCGCCATGCACGGCTCGTGGAACCGCAGCACCAAGCAGGGTTATAACGTGACGCGCGTGGTGGTCAACGACAAGGGCAAGGTCATCAGGTCGGTGCCATTCCTGACCGGCTTTCTGCAGGACGAGAGAGGCGATCCGCCGATGTGGGGCCGCCCGGTCGACGTCCTGGTGATGCGCGACGGCGCGTTGCTCGTTTCCGACGACTACAACGGCGTTATCTATCGGGTCAGCTACGGGAAGTGACGGCGGCTTCGGCCACCCGGCGCGGCGCGGCGATCGCATTCGCTGCGCTGGCGCTCGGTGCGGCGAGCGTCGCCGCGGCCGATCGCGACGCCGGCCGGCGCAAGGCCGAGGTCTGTGCCGCCTGCCACGGCCCGGCGGGCAATTCAGTGAACCCGGCAGTGCCGTCGATCGCCGGCCAGCCGGCGCAGTTCGTCGCCACCGAGCTGTTCCTGTTCCGTGAAGGCAACCGCAAGGACCCGCAGATGTCGGCGATCGCCGCGGGTCTTTCCAATGGCGACCTGAACGACCTGGCGGAATATTTCGCCGCCGAAAGGCCTGCGCCGCCCAAGCACCGCACCGCCCCGGAAAACGCCGCCGCGGCACCCGCTCTCGCGCACAAGTTCAACTGCGTGCAGTGCCACGGGCCCGAGCTCATGGGGCAGCAGCACATTCCGCGGCTGGCGGGACAGCAGCCGGACTACCTGCTCGCGCAGCTCAAGGGCTTCAAGGCGGGCACGCGCGCCGACATCGACGGCAACATGACCTCGGCCGCTCAGGCGCTCTCGGACCAGGACATCCAGGTCCTGGTCGACTATCTCGCCGGCTTGAGCTCCGGCAACTAAAGTCTCAGGCTGCCTTCGCCTTCGCCGGTCTTTCGGTCGACATCAGTTCGCGCAGAACGAATGGCAGGATCCCGCCGTGCTTGTAGTAGTCGACCTCGATGGGCGTGTCGATGCGGGATTTGACTTTGATTTCTCGCATCGCGCCGTCGGGCCGGCTGATCCGCAATGACAGGTCCTGCTGGGGCAGGATTTCCGCCGCGAGGTCGATGTCGATGGTCTCGTCGCCCTTCAGGCCGAGAGACTGCGCCGAGTCGGTGCCGGTGAACTGCAGCGGCAGCACGCCCATGCCGACCAGGTTGGAGCGGTGGATGCGCTCGAAGCTGCGCGCGATCACCGCCTTGACGCCGAGGAGCTGCGTGCCCTTCGCCGCCCAGTCGCGCGACGATCCCGTGCCGTACTCCTCGCCGCCGAACACCACGGTCGGCGTGCCCTCGGCGATGTAGCGCAGGGCGGCGTCGTAGATTGGAAGCTTCTCGCCTTTATACAGAGTCACTCCGCCTTCGGTGCCTGGCAGCATCAGATTCTTGATGCGCACGTTGGCGAAGGTGCCGCGCATCATCACCTCGTGGTTGCCGCGCCGCGCGCCATAGCTGTTGAAGTCGGCGACCGCGACGTCGTGCTCCTGCAGGTAGATGCCCGCCGGGGAGGTGGGCTTGATCGAGCCGGCCGGGGAGATATGGTCGGTGGTCACCGAGTCGCCGAAGATGCCGAGGATCTTCGCCCCCGAGATGTCGCCGGGCTGTCCGGGCGCCATCGAGAAATCGCGGAAGAACGGCGGCTCGGCGATGTAGGTGGACTTCGGCCAGCTGTATACCTGCCCGGCGGCCGCCGAGATCTTCTTCCACAGCGGATTGGTCTCGCCCAGGTTCGAGTAGAGGCGGCGGAAGGTCGCCGGGTCCATCGCCAGCTTCATCAGGGCGGCGATCTCCTCCTGGGTCGGCCAGATGTGGCCGATGTACACGTCTTTCCCGTCGCTTCCCTTGCCGAGCGGCTGAGTCTTGAAATCCACCAGCACGGAGCCGGCGAGCGCATACGCCACCACCAGCGGCGGAGAGGCGAGGAAGTTGGCGCGGATGTTCGGATGAATGCGCGCTTCGAAGTTGCGGTTGCCCGAGAGCACCGCGGCGCACACCATGTCGTTCTTGACGACCGCCTCCTCGATCGGCTGCGCGAGCGGCCCGGAATTGCCGATGCACGTGGTGCAGCCATACGCGGCGAGGTTGAAGCCGAGTTTCTCGAGATACGGCAGCAATCCTGCCTTGCCGAGGTACTCGGTGACCACGCGCGAGCCCGGCGCGAGCGACGTCTTGATGTGCGGCTTGACCGCAAGGCCGCGCTCGACCGCCTTCTTCGCCAGCAGCCCGGCGGCGAGCAGCACGCCCGGGTTCGAGGTGTTGGTGCAGGAGGTGATCGCCGCGATCAGCACGTCGCCGTGCCTGAGCTCCTTGCCGTCGAACGTCCTGTAGCTTCTCTGCAGCTCTTCGGGCTTTTTCGCAAACCCGTTCTCGGCCACGGGCTTGGCGAACAGCCGGGCAAAGCTGTCCTTCACCTTGTCGAGATCGATGCGGTCCTGCGGGCGCTTCGGGCCGGCGAGCGACGGATAGACCCTCGACAGGTCGAGCTCGAGCTCCTCCGAATAGTCGATGGCGCCCTTTTTCGGGATGCCGAAAAGGCCCTGCGCCTTGTAGTAACTGGCGAGCACGTCCACCGCCTCGTCGCTGCGCCCGGTGCCGCGGAAATATTCCAGCGTGCGGCTGTCCACCGGGAAGAACCCCATGGTCGCGCCGTACTCGGGCGCCATGTTGCCCAGCGTGGCGCGGTCGGTGACCGAGAGCGACGCGGTGCCTTCGCCGAAGAACTCGACAAACTTGCCGACCACCTTCGCCTTGCGCAGCATCTCGGTGACGGTGAGCACCAGGTCGGTCGCCGTGCAGGCGGGATGCAATTTTCCCTTCAGGTGAACCCCGACGACATCGGGCGTCAGGATGTACACCGGCTGGCCGAGCATCCCGGCCTCGGCCTCGATGCCGCCGACGCCCCAGCCGACGACGCCGATGCCGTTGATCATCGTCGTATGGCTGTCGGTGCCGACCAGCGTGTCCGGATAGCACACGCCGTCATTCGATTTGTGCACGCCGGGCGCCAGGTACTCGAGGTTGACCTGGTGCACGATGCCGATGCCCGGCGGCACCACCTTGAAGCTGTCGAAAGCCTGCATGCCCCATTTCATGAACTGGTAGCGCTCCTCGTTGCGCCTGAATTCGAGCTTCTGGTTCAAGTCGAGCGCGTTTTTCGTGCCGTAGTGATCGATCTGCACCGAGTGGTCCACCACCAGGTCGACCGGCACCAGCGGCTCGATCAGCTTCGGGTCCTTGCCCATCTTCTGCGCCACGCCGCGCATCGCGGCGAGGTCGCAGAGCAGCGGCACGCCGGTGAAGTCCTGCAGCACGATGCGCGCCAGCACGAACGGGATCTCCTCGGTGCGTTTCGCGTTCGGCTGCCAGGCGGCGAGCTGGCGCACGTGCTCCTCGGTGACCTTCTTGCCGTCGCAATTCCTGAGCACCGACTCGAGCACGATGCGGATCGATACCGGGAGCCTTTCGAGCTTCGGATTCAGCGCTTTCCCGAGCATCGGCAGCGAGTAGAGCTTGCCGTGCTTGAAGCTCTGCAGGGTGTTGTGCAGGTTATGCCGCATTGACGTCTCCATCACGTTTTTTCAATTCATTCAAAAGGCGCGAGCGCTCTTCCAGCAGCGCCGCGAGCTGCTCGTCGCAGCGCGCGATCGGCGTCGGATAGTTGCGGATTTCCTCCGACAGCTCGGCAATCCGCCGTTCCAGGTCGGTGCTCATGGGACGAACAGGTCCACGAATTCATTGACCGGCGTTTTCTCCAGCCGGCCGGGATCCGCGCAGAGCTCAAGAATAGTCTTCTGCTGCTCCGGCGGGAAGCGCCGCGCGAGGTTGGTCTTGAACTTCTCGACCAGGATCGGCATGCCTTCCTTGCGCCGGCGCCGGTGGCCGATCGGGTACTCGCAGAGCACTTCCTTCAGCTTGCTGCCGTCCTTGAACTCGACCGTGAGCGCGTTGGCGATCGAGCGCTTCTTCGGGTCGTGGTAGTCGCGGGTAAAGCGCTTGTCCTCCACGCACGTGATTTTCTTTCTCAAGGCATCTATCCCGGGGTCCGCGGCCACTTCGTCCTCGTAGTCCGCGGCCGTCAGGCGGCCGAAGATCAGCGGCACCGCGACCATGTACTGGATGCAGTGGTCGCGGTCGGCCGGGTTCGCGAGCGGCCCTTTCTTGTCGATGATGCGGATGGCCGCCTCATGGGTTCTGATGCGAATACGCTTGATGTCCCGGATTCGGTCTTTCACCAGAGGGTGAAGCTGCATGGCGCATTCCACCGCGGTCTGCGCGTGGAATTCCGCCGGATACGAGATCTTGAACAGCACGTTCTCCATCACGTAGCTGCCGAAAGGGCGCTGGAACTTGAACGGCTGGCCCTTGAAGAGCACGTCGTAGAAGCCCCAGGTCCTGGCGGTGAGCGCAGACGGGTAACCCATCTCCCCGGTCCTGGAGATGAGCGCCAGCCGTACCGCCCGCGAAGCAGCATCGCCCGCGGCCCAGCTCTTGCGCGAGCCGGTGTTGGGCGCGTGGCGATAGGTGCGCAGACTCTGGCCGTCCACCCACGCCTGCGACACGGCGTTCACCACCTGCTCGTAGGTGCAGCCGAGCAGGGGCGCGACCACCGCGGCGGAGGCGACCTTCACCAGCACGACATGATCCAGGCCGACGCGGTTGAAGCTGTTCTCCAGGGCGATCACTCCCTGGATCTCGTGCGCCTTGATCATCGCCGTCAGCACGTCCCTGACGAGCAGGGGCTGCTTCTTGTTTCTCGACAGCCAATCCGCGACCGCCAGGATCGCGCCGAGGTTATCCGAGGGGTGGCCCCACTCGGCGGCGAGCCAGGTGTCGTTGAAATCGAGCCAGCGGATCATGGCGCCGATATTGAACGCCGCCTGCACCGGGTCGAGCTGGTAGCGCGTTCCAGGCACCTTCGCCCCGTTGGGCACGATTGGCCCGGGCACGATCGGTCCGAGCAGCTTGGTGCACGCCGGGTACTCGAGCGCCTCCAGCCCGCAGCCCAGGGTGTCCATCAGGCAATAGCGCGCCGTTTCGTAGGCCGGCCTGCTCTTGATGTCGAACTTGGTCGCGTAGTCGGCGATGAGCGTCAGCACCTTGTCGGGCTTCGGCCGGACGTTCGGGGGGAAGGCCGGCATCAGGGGTCGGCCTCGTCTAGCGGCTCGAAGGTGTACTCACTTCCTCCGGCCTTCGGCGCGTGGCGCATCGGCGGAGCCGGCGCGCGCTCGCCCGGCTTCTTGTCCCACCAGATCGCGCGCCCCTGTTTCTGCGATTCGACCTCCTCGGGGTGCTCGGCGAGGAACTGCCGAATGAACCTGGTTAGGTCCGATTCGTACATGCTCATCGCTTCTCGAGCGGAACCCACGGCAGGTTTTCCGGGCCGGTGTAATTGGCGCCCGGGCGGATGATCTTGCCGTCGACGCGCTGCTCGATGACGTGCGCCGACCAGCCGCTCGCGCGCGAGATGACGAAGATCGGCGTGAACATCGCGGTGGGCACGCCGAGCATGTGATAGGAGACCGCGCTGAACCAGTCGAGGTTGGCGAACATCTTCTTCTCGCGCCACATCACCTGCTCGAGCCGCTCGGCGATGTCGAACAGCCTGGTGTTCCCGGCGCTCTTCGAGAGCCACCGCGCTACCGCCTTGATCACCCCGTTGCGCGGATCGCCGGTGGTGTACACCGGATGGCCGAAGCCGATGACGATCTCCTTCGCCCGCACGCGGCGCACGATATCGGCTTCCGCCTCGTTGGGATCGGAATATCTGGACAGGACCTGGTAGGAGAACTCGTTCGCGCCGCCGTGCTTCGGGCCGCGCAGGGCGCCGATGCCGCCGCAGATCGCGCTGTACAGGTCCGAGCCGGTGCCGGCGATCACGCGGCAGGTGAAGGTGCTGGCGTTGAATTCATGCTCGGCGTAGAGGATGAGCGAAGTGTGCATCGCGCGCACCCATTCCGCGCCGGGTTTTTTCCCGTGCAGGAGATGCAGAAAATGGCCGCCGATGGAATCGTCGTCAGTCTCGGTCTGGATGCGCTTGCCGTGATGCGTGAAGTGATGCCAGTAGAGCAGCATCGAGCCCAGCGAAGCCATCAGCCGGTCGGCGATATCGCGCGCGCCGGCGCTGCTGTGATCCGGCTTCTCCGGCTCCAGCGTGCCGAGCACCGATACGCCGGTGCGCATCACGTCCATGGGGTGCGCGCTGCCGGGGATGTTTTCCAGCGCTGCCCGCAGCTCGCGCGGCAGCGCGCGGAGCGCTTGAAGCTTCTTCTTGTAAGCCGTGAGCTCGCCACGAGTGGGAAGTTTCTCGTGCACCAGCAGGTAGGCAATCTCCTCGAATTCGGCCTTGTCGGCGAAGTCGAGGATGTCGTAGCCGCGGTAGTGCAGGTCGTTGCCGGTGCGCCCCACGGTGCACAGCGCGGTATTCCCGGCGACGACCCCGGACAGGGCGACCGACTTCTTGGGCTTAGCCGGCTTTGCCTCTGGAGAAGAGCTCATCCAGCTTCTTTTCGTAAGAGTGATAGTTGAGGAACTCGTACAGCTCTTCCCGGGTTTGCATTTCCGGCAGCAGGGCCTTTTGCGAGCCTTCCCGTCGCACGGTCTCAAAAGCCCTAAGCGCGGCCTTGTTCATGGCGCGGAACGCGGTCAATGGATAGAGCGCGATGGCCACGTCCGCCGAGCGCAGCTCGGCCACGCTGTAGAGCGGCGTGCGTCCGAACTCGGTGATGTTGGCGAGGATCGGCACCTTCACCGCGGCGGCGAACTTGCGGTACATCGCGAGCTCGGTGAGCGCCTCCGGGAAGATCATGTCGGCGCCGGCTTCCACGTATTTCACCGCACGGGAAATTGCGGCGTCCAGGCCCTCGTTCGCGAGAGCATCGGTGCGCGCCATGATGACGAAGGCAGGATCGGTCCGCGCATCGACCGCCGCCTTGACGCGGTCGGCCATTTCCTCGCCGCTGACGAGCTCCTTGCCGGGACGGTGGCCGCAGCGCTTGGCGCCGGCCTGGTCCTCGATATGCATCGCCGCGGCGCCGGCCTTGATGAGCGAGCGCGTGGTGCGCGCCACGTTGAAGGCGCTGACGCCGAACCCGGTGTCGACGTCGGCGAGCAGCGGCAGGTCGCACACGTCGGTGATGCGCCGGATGTCGGTCAGCACGTCGTCGAGATTGGAGATGCCGAGGTCGGGCATGCCGAGCGAGCTGGCAGCGACGCCGGCGCCGGAAAGATAGATCGCGCGGTAGCCGACGCTCTTCGCCATCACGGCGTGATAGGCGCAGACGGTGCCGATCACCTGCAGGGGTGTTTCCTCGGTCAGCGCCTGCCTGAACTTCGCTCCGGCGCTCATAGCAGATGCTTGACGCTGTCGCGCTCTTCGTGGAGCTCCTTCAGGGTCGCGGCCATCCTTTTGCGGCTGAATTCCGAGATCTCGATGCCCTTGACGATCGAATACCTGCCGCCCTGCGTGGTCACCGGGTAGCCGTAGATCACGCCTTCCGGGACGCCGTAGCTGCCCTCGGCAGCGATGCCCATCGTCACCCAGTCGCCCTCGCGCGTGCCGCCGATCCAGTCGCGCACGTGGCCGATCGCTGCGTTGGCCGCGCTCGCCGCCGAGGACAGCCCGCGCGCGTCGATGATCGCGGCGCCGCGCTTCTGGATGGTGGGAATGAAGGTCTGCTCGAGCCAGGTCTGGTCGCTGATCATCGGCCAGACCTTCTTGCCGTCGGCTTGGGCCTGGAAGATGTCCGGATACTGCGTCGCCGAGTGGTTTCCCCAGACGGTGACTTTTCGAATCGAGCTGACCGGCTGCGCCACCTTGTGCGCTATCTGCGAAACGGCCCGGTTATGGTCGAGGCGCATCATGCCGGTGAACTGCGCCGGCTTCAGGCCTGGCGCGTTTTTCATCGCGATGAGGCAGTTGGTGTTCGCCGGGTTGCCGACGACCAGCACTTTCACGTCTCGCCTGGCGACCTTGTCGAGCGCTCGGCCTTGCGGCGCGAAAATCCTGCCGTTCGCCTCAAGCAGGTCCTTGCGCTCCATGCCGGGACCGCGCGGGCGGGCGCCGACCAGCAGCGCGATGTCGACATCGCGGAACGCGACCTCCGGCTCGGAGGCGGCGGCCATGCCCTGGAGCAGCGGAAAGGCGCAGTCGTCGAGCTCCATCATCACGCCCTTCAGCGCCTTCTGCGCCTTCTCGTCGGGGATCTCGAGCATCTGCAGGATCATCGGCTGGTCCGTCCCCAGCATCTCGCCCGCGGCGATGCGGAACAGCAGCGAGTAGCCGATCTGGCCGGCGGCGCCGGTCACGGCGACGCGTACGGGGGCTTTTGGCATGTATGCTCCGGGATGGGGGGCGCGCAGCGATGGTACCGCAGCTAGACTGAGTTATTGCACTGCAGCGTTATAATTGCAAGACTCCAATGGCGAATGCGGCGCTGAAGAGACGACGTCCGAAGTACCTGAGCCTTGCCGCACTTGTCTTCCAGATCCGCCTGCCCCTGCCGGGGAAGGTCTCAATCCTGCACCGCATCTCCGGCGCGCTGCTCGTCTTTCCGCTGGCGGCATGGCTGCTCTATCTGCTCGACCAGAGCCTCGCCTCCGAGGAAGGCTTCAACCACGTCAAGGACCACTATCTGCAGGCGCCTCTCGCGAAGGCGGGGCTGCTGGTCTTCATCTGGGCGTATTGCCATCACTTCTGCGCCGGCATTCGCTTTCTTCTCCTGGATATCAACCAGGGCATCGAGCTGCAGGCGGCGCGCCGCAGCGCCGCGCTGGTGCTCGCGGTGAGCCTCGCGCTCACGGCGTACTTCGGATACCGCGTATGGTGAACCGCGTCATCGTCGGCGCGCACTACGGCATGGGCAGCTGGCTCGCGCAGCGCATCACCGCCGTGATCATGGCGGTCTACAGCCTGATCCTCGGCTTCGTGCTGATCGAAGAGGGGCCGTTCGATTACGCCGAGTGGCAGGAGCTGTTCGCGAACGGCTGGATGCGCGTCGCGACGCTGCTCTTCGCCGCGGGCCTAGCCTGGCACGCCTGGGTCGGCATGCGCGACATCTGGATGGATTACGTCAAGCAGGACGGGCTGCGCCTCGCCTTGCAGGTGCTGACAGTGCTCCTGCTCGCCTGCTACCTAGGCTGGGCCGTGCAGGTTCTCTGGCGGTGATCCCGGTCCGCAAATTCGACGCGATCGTGGTCGGAGCTGGAGGCTCGGGCATGCGCGCCGCGCTGGAGCTCGCGCGCCGGGAGCTCAAGGTCGCGGTGCTCTCGAAGGTCTTCCCGACGCGCTCGCACACCGTGGCAGCACAGGGCGGAATCGCCGCGCCGCTCGCCAATTCGACCGAGGACCACTGGCACTGGCACATGTACGACACCGTCAAGGGCTCCGACTACCTCGGCGACCAGGACGCGATCGAATACATGTGCCGCCGCGCCATCGAAGTGGTGGTCGAGCTCGAGCACATGGGCATGCCCTTCGACCGCCTCGAGAACGGCAAGATCTATCAGCGCCCCTTCGGCGGCCATACGCAGAACTACGGCAGCCCGAAGATGGCGATGCGCGCCTGCGCGGCGGCCGATCGCACCGGGCACGCGATGCTGCACACGCTGTACCAGCAGAACGTGCGCGCCAACACGCAGTTCTTCGTCGAATGGATGGCGCTCGACCTGGTGCGCGACCCGCAGGACGGCGCCGTCATCGGCGTCACGGCCCTCGAGATGGAGAGCGGCGAGCTCTATCTGCTGCAGGCGAAAGCGGTGCTCCTGGCGACCGGCGGCGCCGGCCGTATCTACCTGTTCACGACCAACGCCTTCATCAACACCGGCGACGGCCTGGGAATGACCGCCCGCGCCGGCCTGCCGCTGCAGGACATGGAGTTCTGGCAATTCCACCCCAGCGGCGTGGCCGGCGCCGGGGTGCTCATCACCGAGGGCGTGCGCGGCGAGGGCGGCTATCTGGTCAACAAGAACGGCGAGCGCTTCATGGAGCGCTATGCGCCGAGCGCCAAGGACCTGGCGAGCCGCGACGTCGTGTCGCGCGCTATGATCACCGAGATAAAGGAGGGCCGGGGCTGCGGTCCAGAGGGCGACTACCTGCTGCTCAAGCTCGATCATCTCGGCTCGGAAGTGATCCAGCATCGGCTGCCGGGGATCCGCGAGATCGCGATCAAGTTCGCCAACGCCGATCCGATCCGCGATCCGATCCCGGTGGCGCCGACGGTGCACTATCAGATGGGCGGCATCCCGACGAATTACATGGGACAGGTGGTGGCGCCCGAGGGCTCGAGCAAGGAGGCCATCGTCCCGGGCCTGTTCGCCGCCGGCGAATGCTCCTGCGTATCGGTGCACGGCGCCAACCGCCTCGGCACCAACTCGCTGCTCGACCTGCTGGTGTTCGGCAAGTCCTCGGGCGAGCAGATGCTCAAGGACATCCACGCGCAGCCGAAGCCGCACCGCAACCTGCCGAAGGACGCGGGCGAGGCCACCCGCGCGCGCCTCGCGCGGCTAGACGCGGCGAATTCCGGCGAGCGCGTGGCCGACGTTCTGAACGACCTGCGCCGCGCGATGCAGGCGCATTGCGGGGTGTTCCGCTTTCCGGACCACCTGGCCGACGGAGTGCGCAAGATGAACGAGATCGCCGGCCGCGCGCAGAGAATTTTCATCCACGACAAATCGAAGGTGTTCAATACCGCCCGCGTGGAGGCGCTCGAGCTCGAGAACCTGGTCGAGACCGCCGTGGCGACGGCGGTGTCGGCGGAAGCGCGCAAGGAGAGCCGCGGCGCGCACAGCAGGAGCGATTTCCCCGAGCGCGACGACAAGAACTGGATGAAGCACACGCTCTGGATCAAGGAAGGCAACCGGCTGGACTACAAGCCGGTGCACCTCAGGCCGCTGTCGGTCGAAACGATGGAACCCAAGGTACGCACCTACTGATGAAACTCTCCGTTTATCGCTTCGACCCGGACAAGGACGAGCGTCCTTACATGAAAGACTATGAGGTCACGCCGGAGGCCTCCGACCGGATGCTGCTCGACGTGCTCGTCAGGGCCAAGGTGCAGGACGATTCGCTGTCGTTCCGGCGCTCCTGCCGCGAAGGCGTGTGCGGCTCTGATGCGATGAACATCAACGGCAAGAACGGCCTGGCCTGCATCACCAGGGTGGCCGACCTGCCGCAGCACGTCACGCTGCGCCCGCTGCCGGGGCTGCCGGTGATCCGCGACCTGATCGTCGACATGACGCAGTTCTTCAAGCAGTACCACTCGATCAGGCCCTACGTGATCAACAACGATCCGCCGCCCGAGCGCGAGCGGCTGCAGTCGCCGCAGGAGCGCGAGGAGCTGGACGGCCTCTACGAGTGCATCCTGTGCGCCTGCTGCTCGACCTCGTGCCCGTCGTTCTGGTGGAACCCCGACAAGTTCGTCGGTCCCGCCGGGCTGCTGCAAGCCTATCGGTTCATCGCCGACAGCCGCGACCAGGTGAGCTCCGAGCGCCTCGACAACCTCGAGGATCCGTACCGCCTGTTCCGCTGCCACACCATCATGAACTGCGTCGACGCGTGCCCGAAGAACCTCAACCCGACGCGCGCCATCAACAAGATCAAGGAGCTGCTCGTCAAGCGCGCGGTATGACGAATTCGATCGACACAAATCGGCTGAAGTGGAAGTGCCGCCGGGGCCTGCTCGAGCTCGATCTGGTTCTCGAGAGGTACGTGAAGACCAATCCGCCGGATGAAAGGCTTTCCGAGCTGCTCGATCTGCCCGACAACGATCTGTGGGACATCGTCTGCGGCCGCAGCGACCGGTACGCTTCCCACCTGCGCGAGACCGTGGCGCGGCTGCGCGCCGTCTAGAGGTTAACGACCATGGAAAAGATGACGACCGTCAAGCTGCCCGATGGCCGCAGCCTGGAATTTCCCCTGCTCGCCGGCAGCATGGGGCCCCAGGTGATCGATATCCGCACGCTGTATGCGAAGTCGGGAATGTTCACCTACGACCCGGGCTACCTGTCGACTGCGAGCTGCAGCTCGGCGATTACCTTCATCGACGGCGATGCCGGCGTGCTGCTGTATCGCGGCTACCCGATCGAGCAGCTCGCGCAGCACTGCGACTTCCTCGAGGTGTGCTATCTGCTGCTTAACGGCGAGCTGCCCAACCGCAAGCAGAAGAACGAATTCGTCGGCATCGTCACGCATCACACGATGGTGCACGAGCAGCTGGCGCGGCTGTACCAGGGGTTCCGGCGCGACGCGCACCCGATGGCGGTGATGGTCGGGGTGGTGGGAGCGCTTTCGGCGTTCTACCACGACGCGCTCGATATCAGCAATTCGCAGCACCGCACCATCTCGGCGTTCCGGCTGATCGCGAAGATGCCGACCATCGTCGCCATGTCGCACAAGTACTCGGTGGGGCAGCCGTTCATCTACCCGCGCAACGACCTGTCGTACACGGCCAATTTCATGCGCATGATGTTCGCCGTGCCGGCCGAGGAGTACAAGGTCAACGACGTGCTGGTGCGCGCGATGGACCGCATCTTCCTGCTGCATGCGGATCACGAGCAGAACGCGTCGACCTCGACGGTGCGCCTGTGCGGCTCATCGGGCGCGAACCCGTACGCCTGCATCGCCGCCGGCATCGCCTCGCTCTGGGGGCCGGCGCACGGCGGCGCGAACGAGGCCGCTCTCCAGATGCTGGAGGAGATCGGCGACGTCTCGAAGGTCCCCGAGTTCATCAGCAAGGTGAAGGACAAGAATTCCGGCGTGCGCCTGATGGGCTTCGGCCACCGCGTGTACAAGAACTACGACCCGCGCGCGAAATTGATGCGCGAGACCTGCTACGAGGTGCTGAACGAGCTCGGGCTGCGCGACGATCGCCTGTTCAAGCTCGCCATCGCGCTGGAGAAGATCGCTCTGGAAGATGATTATTTTGTCTCTAGAAAGTTATATCCCAATGTGGACTTCTATTCCGGGATCGTGCAGCGCGCGCTCGGCATCCCGGTCGCCATGTTCACCTGCATCTTCTCGCTCGCGCGCACCGTGGGCTGGATCGCGCAGTGGCAGGAGATGATCTCGGATCCAGAGTACAAGATCGGGCGCCCGCGCCAGCTCTACCAGGGCCCGACCAAGCGCGACGTCAAGCCGATCGACAAGAGATAAGCCATGGCAACCGTGATGCGCCAGTTCCTCGACAACTCTTACCTGTACGGCGCCAACGCGAGCTTCATCGAGGACCTGTACGAGAAGTACCTGGTGAACCCGCAGTCCGTCGCCGAGGCATGGCGCGAGTACTTCGACCGCATCCAGGTGCTGCCCGGAAACGCCGCCAAGGATGTGGCGCACGCGCCGGTGGTCGAATCCTTCGTGCAGCGCGCGAAGGCCGGCCAGCTGGGAGGGCAGGCGAGGACCCTGCCGGCGGAGCCGGTGACGCCAGAGCGGCTGCAGGTCGCGGCGCTGCTGCTGGTGACCGCGTACCGCATCGCCGGCTCGCGCTGGGCGACGGTCGATCCGCTCAAGCGCATGCCGCGGCCCAGCATCCCGGAGCTCGAGGCGGGGTTCTACGATCTCAGCGAGGCGGATCTCGATCAGACCGTGAACGCCGGGTCGTTCGTGGGCCTGGACAGGACGTCCTTGAGAAATCTGCTGCAGGCGTTACGCGACACTTATTGCCGCAATATCGGTTTCGAGTACATGTTCATCAGCGAGCGCGCGCAGCGGCAGTGGATCCAGGAGCGCATCGAGCCGATGCGCGCCACGCCGGAGTTCCCGCCAGAGCAGAAAAAGCGCCTGCTGCAGAAGCTCACCGAGGCGGAGCAGCTCGAGCGCTATCTGCATACCCGCTACGTCGGCCAGAAGCGCTTCTCGCTGGAGGGCGGCGAGAGCCTGATCCCGTCGATCGACGAGCTGATCCAGCGCGCCGGCGGCAACGGCGTGCAGGAGATGGTGATCGGCATGGCGCACCGCGGGCGGCTCAACGTGCTGGTCAACGTGCTGGGCAAGATGCCGAAGGACCTGTTCCTCGAGTTCGAGGGCAGGCAGGCTTCCGAGCTGCCCTCCGGAGACGTGAAATACCACAACGGGTTCTCCTCGGACATCTCGACGAGCGGCGGCCCGGTGCACATCTCGCTCGCGTTCAATCCCTCCCACCTGGAGATCGTGGACCCGGTGGTGGAGGGCTCGGTGCGGGCGCGCCAGCGCCGGCGCGACGACAAGACCGGCGACCAGGTGATGCCCGTTCTCCTGCACGGCGACGCCGCATTCGCGGCGCAGGGCGTGGTGATGGAGACGCTGAACCTGTCGGGCACGCGCGGCTTCGGCACCGGCGGCACCGTGCATCTCATCATCAACAACCAGATCGGCTTCACCACCTCCGATCCGCGCGACACGCGCTCGACCATCTACTGCACCGACGTGGCGAAAATGGTCGAGGCGCCGATCTTCCACGTCAACGGCGACGACCCGGAGGCGGTGCTGTTCATCACCCAGCTGGCGCTCGATTTCCGCCAGAAGTTCCACAAGGACGTGGTGATCGACATCGTCTGCTTCCGCAAGCTTGGGCACAACGAGCAGGACGAGCCGTTGATCACGCAGCCGCTGATGTACAAGAAGATCGCGCAGCATCCGGGCACGCGCAGGCTCTACGCCGACAAGCTGCTCGCGCAGGGCGTGATCGCGCCCGAGGAGCCCGAGGCGCTGATCAAGCAGTACCGCGCCATGCTGGATGCCGGGCAGCAGACGGTCAGCCCGGTGCTCTCCAACTTCAAGAGCAAGTTCGCGGTCGACTGGGCGCCGTTCCTCAACTCGAAGTGGACCGACGCCGCCGACACGCAGGTGCCGCTGGCGGAGCTGCAAAGGCTGGCAGAAAGACTTGCGGCCGTGCCTGAAGGCTTCAAGGTACACCCGACGGTGCTGCGCGTGATCGAAAGCCGCAAGCAGATGGCCGAGGGCAAGCTGCCGGTCGACTGGGGCATGGCCGAGACGCTCGCCTACGCGTCGCTGCTGGCAAACGGCTACGACGTGAGGCTCTCCGGGCAGGACACGGGACGCGGCACCTTCGCCCATCGGCACGCGGTCCTGCACGACCAGGAGCGCGAGCGCTGGGACGAGGGCAGCTACATCCCGCTGCAGAACATCTCCAAGGACCAGGGCGCCTTCGTGGTCATCGACTCGGTGCTGTCGGAAGAAGCGGTCCTGGGGTTCGAATACGGGTTCTCGAGCGCGGAACCGAACGCGCTGGTGATCTGGGAGGCGCAGTTCGGCGACTTCGCCAACGGCGCCCAGGTGGTGATGGATCAGTTCATCAGCTCGGGCGAGACCAAGTGGGGCCGCGTCTGCGGCCTGACCCAGTACCTGCCGCACGGCTACGAAGGACAAGGGCCCGAGCACAGCTCCGCGCGGCTCGAGCGTTACCTGCAGCTGTGCGCCGAGCACAACATGCAGGTCTGCGTGCCGACGACCGCGGCGCAGATCTTCCACCTCGTCAGGCGCCAGATGCTGCGCCCGTTCAGGAAGCCGCTGGTGGTGATGACGCCGAAGTCGCTGCTGCGCAAGAAGGAGGCGTCCTCGTCGATCCAGGAGCTCGCCGGCGGCTCGTTCCAGACGGTGATCCCGGAGCTCGAGCCGCTCGAGGCGAAAGACGTGAAGCGGATCATCGCCTGCTGCGGAAAGATCTACTATGACCTCGTCGCGAAGCGAAAGGAGCTGCACAAAACGGATGTGGCGGTAATTCGCCTGGAGCAGCTCTACCCGTTTCCCCACAAGCAGTTCGAAGCCGAGGTGAAGCGCTACCCGGGAGCGGGCGAAGTCGTGTGGTGCCAGGAGGAGCCGCAGAACCAGGGCGCGTGGTACCAGAGCGGCCACTATCTGCGCGAGAACATGCGCGACGAGCAGAAGCTCTGCTATGCGGGCCGTCCGCCGTCCGCATCGCCCGCGAGCGGCTACATGGCGCGGCACAACGAGGCGCAGAAAGCGCTGGTGGAACAGGCCTTCGGTAAATTCAAATAAACCTGATTTCGCAACCCGGCGCGTTACGCGCTGGTTTTTCGCAACTCGGCGGAAGCTCAGCGGAAGCCGAGGAAAAATCAAACGGGAGCAACGATGATCATCGAAGTGAAGGTGCCGCAGCTGTCGGAGTCGGTCGCCGAGGCGACGCTGCTCGACTGGCACAAGAAGGAAGGCGAGCCGGTCTCGCGCGACGAGACCCTGATCGACATCGAGACCGACAAGGTGGTGCTCGAGCTGCCGGCGCCCTCCGACGGCGTGCTCGTCAAGATCCTGAAGAACAGCCGCGACCCGGTGACCTCGGGCGACGTCATCGCGCAGATCGATACCGACGCGAAGGCCGCCGCAGCCCCGGCTCGCGAGAAAAAATCCGCTCCCGAAAAGAGCAAGACCGCCCCTCCGGTGATGCCCGCCGCCCAGAAAATCGCGGCGGAGCAGGGCATCGATGCCTCGAAGATCGCCGGCACGGGCCGCGACGGACGGGTCACCAAGGGCGACGTGCTCGAGCAGGCGGCAAAAGCTCCCGCCGCAAGACCGGCTCTTCAGCAGCCCGCGCCGCCGGTCGATATCGAGGCTCTTCTCTCGGGCCGGCCGGAGCAGCGCGTGCCGATGTCGCGCCTGCGCCAGCGCGTCGCCGAGCGCCTGGTGCAGTCGCAACACACCGCCGCGATCCTCACCACGTTCAACGAAGTCAACATGGCACCGGTGATCGAGCTGCGCAAGAAATACCAGGAGCGCTTCGAGAAGGAGCACGGCGTGCGCCTCGGTTTCATGTCCTTTTTCGTCAAGGCCTCGGTGCACGCGCTGAAGCGCTACCCGGTGGCCAACGCCTCGATCGACGGCACCGACATCGTGTACCACGGCTACTTCGACATCGGCATCGCGGTCGGCAGCCCGCGCGGCCTGGTGGTGCCGATCCTGCGCGACGCCGACCGCATGAGCTTCGCCGAGATCGAGAAGAGAATCGCCGACTTCGGCAAGCGCGCCCAGGAGGGCAAGCTGACCATCGAGGAGCTCACCGGCGGCACGTTCTCGATCTCGAACGGCGGCATCTTCGGCTCGATGCTGTCGACGCCGATCATCAACCCGCCGCAGTCGGCGATCCTCGGGGTGCACGCCACCAGGGAGCGCGCGGTGGTCGAGAACGGCCAGATCGTGGCGCGCCCGATGAACTATCTCGCGCTGTCGTACGACCACCGCATCATCGACGGCCGGGAAGCGGTTTTGTGCCTGGTCGGTATTAAAGAAGCCCTGGAAGATCCTGCCCGCCTGATCCTGGAGATATGAAGTCCTTCGATGTCGTCGTGATCGGCGCGGGGCCCGCGGGCTACATCGCCGCGATCCGCGCCGCGCAGCTCGGGCTCGCCACCGCCTGCGTGGAGGAATGGAAAACGCCCAGGGGCGAATACGCGCTCGGCGGCACCTGCCTCAACGTCGGCTGCATCCCGTCGAAAGCGCTGCTCGAGTCCTCGGAAAACTACGCGCGCGTGCTGCACCAGTTCAAGGCGCACGGCATCACCGCGAGCGGCGTGAAGCTCGAGCTGAAGACGATGCTCGACAGGAAGGACAGGATCGTCAGCCGGATGACCAGCGGGGTTGCCGGCCTGTTCAAGAAGAACAAGATCACCTGGCTGCAAGGACATGGCCGGCTAGTTTCCGGTGGGACAAGCTGGAAAATCGACGTGGAGGGAGAGGCGATTGAGGCAAAGCACGTCATCATCGCCACCGGATCGAAAGCCAGGCACCTGCCGGGGGTCGCGGTCGACAACAAGACGATCTGCGACAACGAAGGCGCGCTCGCTTTCGACTCGGTGCCCGAGCGGCTCGGCGTGATCGGCGCCGGCGTGGTCGGCCTCGAGCTCGGCAGCGTGTGGCGCCGGCTCGGCGCGAAGGTAAAGGTACTGGAGGCGCTGCCGGCGTTCCTCGGCGCCGCCGATGAGGCCGTGGCCCAGGAAGCCTGGAAGCAATTCACCAAGAACCAGGGCCTGGAGATCGAGCTGGGGGCGACGATTTCCAAGGTTGTTCAACAAAAGAAATATGTGTCAATTCAATATACTGGATCAGATAATTCGAGCAAAAGCTTTGAATGTGACCGGCTGATCGTTTCAGTCGGCCGCGTGCCCAACACCGATGGCCTGGGCGCCGAGAATGTCGGCCTCAAGCTGGACGCCAAGGGCTTCATCGAGGTCGACCAGAACTGCCGCACCGGCCTGCCGCGCGTCTACGCCGTCGGTGACGTGGTGCGCGGGCCGATGCTCGCGCACAAGGGCGAGGACGAGGGCGTGATGGTGGCCGAGATCATCGCCGGGCAGCGCGGCCACGTGAACTACGACGCCATCCCGTGGGTGATCTACACCGCCCCGGAGATCGCCTGGGTCGGCAAGACCGAGCAGCAGCTGAAGTCCGAAGGCGTCGCCTACAGGGCAGGGCGCTTCCCGTTCGCCTACAACGGCCGCGCGCTCGGCCGCGAAGAGCCCGAGGGCTTCGTCAAGATCCTCGCCGACGCGAGGACCGATCGCATCCTCGGCGTGCACTCGATCGGCGGCCTGGCGAGCGAGCTGATCGCCGAGGCGGTGGTGGCGATCGAGTTCGGCGCCTCCTCCGAGGACATCGCGCGCATCTGCCATGCGCACCCGTCGATGTCGGAAGTGACGCGCGAGGCGGCGCTCGCCGTCGACAAGCGCTCGCTGAACGGCTGATGCAGGATGTCGTTGCGCTCTATGAGCAAAGTCTCGCGCGCCGGGGGTTCGTCTCGGACTCGTCGCAATGGCGCGCGGTCGAGCGCCTGCAGCAGCTGTACGAGGAGTGGACCGCCTACAAGGCGCGGCGCAGCACCCGCCTGAAGCGCCTGCTGGTCAGGCCGGCGCTGCCGAAAGGGGTCTACCTGTGGGGCGCCGTCGGGCGGGGCAAGAGCTTCCTAATGGACAGCTTCTACCTGTGCGTGCCGCTGGTGCGCAAGCGCCGCGTCCACTTCCACTACTTCATGCGCGAGATCCATCGCGAGCTCGACGCTCTGAAGGGCACCGAGGATCCGATCGCCGCGCTCGCCGAGCGCACCGCCCGGCGCTGCCGGCTGATCTGCTTCGACGAGTTTCACGTCTCGGACATCGCCGACGCGATGATCCTCGGCCGCTACCTGAAGAAGGTGATGGAGCGCGGCGTCGTGCTCTGCATGACGAGCAACTACCACCCCGACCGCCTCTACGAGGACGGTCTGCAGCGCGACCGCTTCCTGCCGGCGATCGGGCTGATCAAGAGCCGGCTCGACCTGGTCGAGGTCGACGGCGGGCTCGATTACCGGCGCCGCAAGATGGAGCGGCTCAAGGTCTATCACGCCGGCCCGGGCAGCGAGGCGGAGCTGGAGCGCATCTTTTCAGATTTGCGGGACGTCGAGGAGGAAAAGCACCCGCTGGACGTGGAAGAGCGCAGCATTGCCTACCGCAGGCGCGCCGGCGGCCTGGTGTGGTTCGATTTCGCGGTGCTGTGCGGCGGGCCGCGCTCCTATGCCGACTATGTCGAGCTCGCCAGGCGCTTCCACAGCGTGATCCTGTCGGGCGTGCCGAAAATGTCGTCGCGCAATGCCGACGCCGCGCGGCGCTTCACCTGGCTGGTCGATGTGCTCTACGATGAACGGGTCAAGCTCATCGTATCGGCCGAGGCGCAGCCCGAGGCGCTCTACCCCGAGGGGACCCACAGCGCGGAGTTCGCCCGCGCCGCGAGCCGCCTCCACGAGATGCAGTCGTCCGATTATCTGCAGAGCGAGCGCAGGAGGGCCAGTGGACAAGTTCAAGGCATACCAGCTCACTGAGACGCCGGACAAGAAGATCCGCGCGGAATTCGTCGAGCGCTCGCTCGACGAGCTGGATCCGGGCGAGGTCGTGGTGCGCGTGGCGAACTCGGACGTCAACTACAAGGACGCGCTCGCCGCCACCGGCAAAGGCAAGATCCTGCGCCGCGCGTCGTGCATCGGCGGCATCGACTTCTCGGGCACGGTCGTTTCGTCGGCCGATGCGCGCTTCGCCAAGGGCGACGCAGTGCTCGCCGTGGGCTATGACCTCGGCGTCGCGCACGACGGCGGCTACGCTGAGTACGCGCGCGTGCCGGCCGAATGGCTCAGCAAGCTGCCGAAGGGAATGTCGCTGTGGGACGCGATGGCGTTCGGCACCGCCGGCTTCACCGCCGGCATCGGCATCGTGCGCATGGAGCAGAACGGGCTCAAGCCGCAGAGCGGGCCGGTGATCGTCGACGGCGCCACCGGCGGCGTCGGCTCGATCGCCATTGCGGCGCTGGCCAGGCTCGGCTATCACGTCGTCGCGCTGACCGGAAAGGAATCCGAATCCGACTGGTTGAAGAAGCTGGGCGCCAAGGAAATTCTTCTGCGCAACAACCTCAATCTCGAGAAAATCAAACCCCTCGACAAGGCCACCTGGGCCGGCGCCGTCGACAACCTCGGCGGCGAGGCCCTCGCCTGGATGGCGAGCACGATGAAGGTGAACGGCGTGATCGCGTCGATCGGCCTCGCCGCGAGCCCGAGCCTCAACACGACGGTGCTGCCCTTCATCCTGCGCGGCGTGAGCCTGCTCGGCATCAACTCGACCGACAGTCCCGGGCCCGAGCTGCGCCGCGAGGTCTGGCGCCGGCTCGCCACCGACCTGCGCCCGCCTCTGCTCAAGGAGATGTGCCGTACGATTCCGTTCAGCCAGCTGCCCGCGGCGTTCGACGATTTCATCCAGGGAAAGGTGAATCGCAGGATCGTCGTCGACCTGGCGGAATAGGCGGGGACCCACGGATCTACCCGAAAGGCGCGTGCTCGTCATCGATGACTCGAGGTTCGTCCGCAAGACGTTCGCGAGCATCCTGGGCGCGTCGTTCGCGGTGCGCGAGGAAGCCGACGGCGAGGCGGGCTGGGAGGCGGTCCGTACCGATCCGTCGATCGTCATGGTGTTCACCGACCTCGACATGCCGAAGCTCGACGGCTTCGAGCTGCTAGAGCGCATCCGCAGCTCGAGCGATCCCCGCATCCGCGAGCTGCCGGTGGTGGCGATCTCCGGCAACCGGGAGGAGGCGAACAAGAAGCGCGCAGCCAGCGCGGGGGCAAACGATTTCATCGACAAGTCGGCCGATGGCTCAGAGGTCCTGTCGCGCATCCAGAACCTGCTGCGCCTGGTGAGGACCAGCCGGGAGCTCGAGGCGAGCCAGGCGGCGCTCGCGCAAAGCACCACGCACGATCCGGTCACCGGCACCCTGACGCCGCATTATCTGCTCACCGAAGGGCGCAAGCATTTTTCGCACGCGCGCCGTCACGGCGCGCAGCTCTCGGTCATGGCATTGCGCATCGACAGCTACGGCGATCTTGCGAGTCAGGTCGGCAAGGAAACCGCCGAGCAGCTGCTGGCGCGGATCGCGAACATGGTGACCGCGAACCTGCGCGCCGAGGATTCCGTCAGCCGCACGGCCGAGGCCACCTTCATGATCGTCTCGATGGGCACCGGCCCGCCGCAGATGCTCGCTTTCGCACGCCGCCTGCGCGGGCAGCTGGAAGGCGCGCACGTCACCTGGCGCGGCCAGCCGGTCCGCATCACGAGCAGCTTCGGGGCGGCTTCGCTCAGCATCGACGCGGTGGGCTCGATCGAGGAGCTGATGCGCGCCGCGATGCAGCGGCTCCAGGCAGCCAGCCGCCAGGCCGAGCCTATCGTCGGGTACGAGGAGGCCAGGCCAAGCGGGCCAGCGACCTTGCCGGGCGACATCGAGCGCGCGCTGCTGGTGCTGGAGCAAACCGATCCGCAGCCCCTGGGCGACCTGGCGGGCGAGGTGGCGAAACGCCTGCTGCGGATCGTCGAGCTGTTCAGGAGAAAAAAGCCGGGGTAAGGCTTTACACTAGCGGCGCAAGGAGGAGACGGATGGCGAGCTACGCCGAATTCCACCGCCGTTCGATCCAGGACCGCGAGGGTTTCTGGGCCGAGCAGGCGAAGCTGATCCATTGGCACCAGCCGTGCAGCGAGGTCCTCGATTACTCGCGGCCACCGTTTGCGCGCTGGTTCGTCGGCGGCGAAACCAGCCTCTGCTACAACGCGCTCGACCGCCACATTGCCGCGCGCGGCGACCAGAACGCGCTGGTGTGGATTTCGACCGAGGTCGGCGAAAGCAGGACTTTCACCTACAAGCAGCTGCTCGCCGAGGTCAATCGCGCTGCAGCGATGCTGCAGTCCCTCGGCGTAAAGAAGGGCGAGCGGGTGATCCTCTACCTGCCGATGATCCCGGAGGCCTGCTTCGCGATCCTCGCCTGCGCGCGCCTGGGCGCGGTCCATTCGGTGGTGTTCGGCGGCTTTGCCGCGGCCAGCCTTGCCGCCCGCATCGACGACGCAAGGCCGGCGCTGATGATCACTGCCGACGGCGGCAGCCGCATGGGCAAGACGGTGCTGTACAAGTCGCTGGTCGACGAAGCGCTCAAGCTCGCCAGGCACCCGCCACAGAAGCTGCTGATCTTCAAGCGCGGCCTGGACTACGCGATGCCCGTGGTGCAGGGGCGCGACCTCGACTGGAAGGCGCTGCAGAAGGACTTCGCGAACGCAGAGCTTGCCTGCGCCTGGCTCGAGTCGAACGAGCCCTCGTACATCCTGTACACCTCGGGCACCACCGGACAGCCGAAGGGCGTGCAGCGCGACGTCGGCGGCTACGCGGTGGCGCTCGCCGCGTCGATGAGGAACATCTTCTGCGGCGAGGCCGGCGAGACCATGTTCACCACTTCCGACATCGGCTGGGTGGTCGGCCATTCCTACATCATCTACGCGCCGCTCATCGCCGGCATGACGACGATCATGTACGAAGGCGTGCCGATCCGGCCCGACGCCGGCATCTGGTGGAAGATCGTGCAGGACCACCAGGTCGACGTGATGTTTTCGGCGCCGACCGCGATCCGCGTGCTGAAGAAGCACGACCCGGCCTACCTCAAGAAGTACGACGTCTCCTCGCTCAAGCACCTGTTCCTCGCCGGCGAGCCGCTCGACGAGCCGACGCACGTCTGGATCACCGAGTCGCTCGGCCGCCCGGTGATCGATCATTACTGGCAGACCGAGACCGGCTGGCCGCTGCTCTCGGCGCAACCCGGCGTGGAGAAAACGCGCCTCAAGATGGGCTCGCCGAGCTTCCCGGTCTACGGCTATGACGTGCGGCTGCTGCACGAGGCGACCGGCCAGCCGGTGCCCGACGGCGAGAAGGGGGTGGTGACGATCGCGCCGCCGCTGCCGCCGGGCTGCATGAGCACGGTGTGGGGCGACGACGAGCGCTTCGTGGAGACCTACTTCAAGGACTTCAAGGACCAGCTGATCTACTCCACCTTCGACTGGGGAATCCGCGACAAGGACGGGTACTACTTCATCCTCGGCCGCACCGACGACGTGATCAACGTCGCCGGCCACCGCCTCGGCACGCGCGAGATCGAGGAGGCGGTCAGCATGCATCCGAACATCGCCGAGTGCGCGGTGGTCGGCGTGGCCGATTCCCTCAAGGGGCAGCTGCCGCTCGCCTTCGCAGTCGCAAAGGACGTTTCAAAATTGAGCTCTGCCGAAGGCAAAAGGAGACTGGAGAAAGAGGTGATGGCGACGGTAGACAAGCACCTCGGCGCCATCGCGCGGCCGAAAGCCGTGCATTTCGTGACGCTGCTGCCGAAGACCCGCTCTGGCAAGACGCTGCGCCGCTCGATCCAGGCCCTCGCCGAGGGCCGCGACCCGGGCGATCTCACCACCATCGAAGATCCCAACGCACTGGAACAGATCAAACAGGCCCTGCACGCATGAAAACACGACCGATGCTCACCCTCGACGACTGCCGCAGGATTTCCGCCGCCGCGGAAGCCGAGGCGAAGCGCAACAACTGGAACGTCTGCATCGCCATCCTCGACGACGGCGGCCACCTGCTGCACCTCGCGCGCATGGACGGCGCCAGCCCGGCCAACGCGCGCATCGCGGTTGAGAAGGGGCGCACCGCGGCCGAGTCGCGCCGTTCCAGCGCGGTGTGGGAAGAGCGCATCAAGGCCGGGCGCAACTCGATGCTCGGCATGCCCGGCATCACCCCGGTGCAGGGCGGGCTGCCCGTCATCGTGGAAGGAATCTGCGTCGGAGGTGTTGGCGTCTCCGGCGTGCAATCGCATGAAGACGAGCAGATTGCCGCCGCAGGAATCAAGGTTCTCGGCTGACTGACTTCGTAGTTCAACCACCACAGGAGAGGAAACGATGAAAGCGCAGCTTCGTGTAGCGGTAGCCTGCGTATCGGCGTGCCTGGCACTTGCCGCCGGCGCGCAGCAGCCCAGCCCGTTGGACGCAGTGCCGGAGAAGATGCCGAACGACATACCCTACGGCACGCCGATCTCGCTCGAGCGCGCGCAGGCGGCCATCGCCGCGGCGGTAGGCGAGTCCAAGCGGCGCGACTGGAAGTTGAATGTGGCCGTGGTTGATTCCGGCGGCCGGCTGGTCGCCTTTGCGCGCATGGACGGAGCCCAGCTCGGCTCGATCGCCATCTCGGAGCACAAGGCGCGGGCGGCGGCAATGTACCGGCGCGAAACCAAGGCGTTCGAGACGGGCGTGCAGGCCGGCAACCATTACCTTCTCACCCTGGACGATGTCATCGCATCGCGCGGCGGCATCCCGATCCTCGACGGCGGCAGGCTGATCGGCGCCATCGGCTGCTCCGGCGCCACCGGCTCGCAGGATGAAGTGGTCTGCAGGGCCGGCGCCGACGCCGTGAAGCGATAGGGAGCTGCCCGGTCTTCGCCGGTGGCCCGCAGATGCAGCCGCATGTCTTGATTGCCGGCGGCGGCATCGGCGGGCTCACGGCGGCGCTCGCGCTGCTGCGCAGCGGCTGCGACGTCGACGTCTACGAACAGGCGGCGGAGCTGAAGGAAGTGGGCGCCGGGCTGCAGCTCGCGGCGAACGGCACGCGCGTGCTCCATGAGCTGGGCATCGGCGAGCAGCTCAAGGCGCTTGCCTGCGAGGCGATCGGCAAGGAAGTCAGGCTGTGGAGCAGCGGCGAGACCTGGAAGCTGTTCGATCTTGGCGCCGTCTCGATCGAGCGCTACGGGTATCCCTACCTCACCGTGTACCGGCCAGATCTCCTCGGCGTGCTGGCGGCTGCGGTACGGCGCGAAAAGCCCGACGCCATCCACCTGGGTGCAAAGTGCAGCGCCGTGAGCCAGGACGGCAAAGGCGTCAGGCTGCGCCTCGCCGACGCGACCGAGGCGGGAGGCGATGCGCTTATCGGCGCCGATGGGGTGCATTCGCGTGTCCGCCAGGCGCTTTTCGGTCCCGACCGGCCCTCTTTTACCGGAATCATCGCGTGGCGCGGCGTGATCCCCATGGACCGGCTGCCAGAGCGCATGGCGCGCAGCGTCGGCACCAACTGGATCGGCCCCGGCGGACATGTGGTGCATTACCCGGTGCGCGCAGGCAGCCTGATGAACTTCGTCGGCGCTCTCGAGCGCGCCGACTGGCAGGTGGAATCGTGGAGCACCCGCGGCACGACCGAGGAAATGGCCGCCGACTTCGCGGGCTGGAACGAGGATGTTCAGACGATGATCCGGAACATCGAAACGCCGTACAAGTGGGCGCTGATGGTGCGGCCGCCGATGGCGCGATGGACGCTCGGGCGGGCGAGCCTGCTGGGCGATGCCTGCCACTCGATGCTGCCGCTTCTCGCCCAGGGGGCGAACATGGCGATCGAAGACGGCTTCGTTCTCGCGAGGTGCCTGAAAGAGCACCGCGACGACCTCCCCGCCGCGCTGATGCGCTACGAGAATGCGCGCCGCGACCGCACGCGTCGCGCGGTCGAGGGGTCGGCTGCGAACATCCAGCGCTTCCACAATCCGAAGCTGTCCGATCCGGCGGAAGCGAGGAGATACGTGGCCCGCGAATGGGCCGAAGAGCGCGTCGCCGAGCGCTACGAATGGCTGTTCCGCTACGACGTGACCACGGTTGCGATCTGAGGGGACGCTGGCATAATCGCCGGCACAAGGAGGGAGTCCGAATGACCAACGTCAGCGCAACAACGAGCTACAACCCGATTCTTCCTCTGGTGGGCCGTATTCTCATCGGCCTGATCTTCCTCGTCGCGGGCGTGCGGAAGGTGATGGGATTCGCCGGCACCGTCGCCTACCTCACCAAGCTCGGCTTCCCCGCGCCGGAAGTGATGGCGGTGATCGCGATCATCATCGAGATCGGCGGCTCGATGCTGCTCATCGTCGGCTGGCGCGCTCGCTGGGCGGCATGGCTGCTCGTGTTGTTCGTGGTCGTTGCGGCATTCGCGGCGCACCGGTTCTGGGAACTCGCCGATCCGGGACAGTTCAACAACCAGATGAACCACTTCCTGAAGAACCTTTCGCTCGTCGGCGGCCTGCTTTACGTCGCCACTTTCGGCCCCGGCTCGGCTTCGGTTGACAAGAGTTGATGCTTCCCTGATCCAGGCGCTGGAGCGGTCGAATCTCCATCCGCTCTGGGACCGGTACAAGCGAATCACGCCGGTCGCGCCCTGCGCCAGGGATGCGCCGATGCACTGGCGCTGGCGCGATATCGAGCCTTTCACCGGGCGTGCCGCGAAGGAAGTGGCGATCGAGGATGTAGAGCGCCGGGCGCTGATCCTCGCCAACCCGGCATTCGACGGAGAGACCGTCACCACGCAGAACCTGATTGCCGCCTTTACGGTGCTTGAGCCTGGAGACCGCGCGGTGCCGCACCGCCACACCGCGGCCGCGATCCGCTTCTCGACGCGCGCCGACGGGGCGCTCACCATCGTCAACGGCCGGCGCTGCGAGATGAAGGAGGGCGACCTGGTCCTGACGCCGCCGATGTGCTGGCACGGGCACATCAACGAGAGCGGGCGGCGCACGGTGTGGTTCGACGCCGCCAACATGCCGGCGATCTGCGCGCTCGACGCGAGCTTCTTCGAGCCCGGTACCCGGCAGGACGAGCGCTTCTGGGAGGTGAGCGACGCAGGCTCTTCCGAATATCGCTTTCCCGGCGAGGCGGTCCGAAAGGATTTGCAATCGATGCCGGCCGGCCCCGATGGCGCCGCGACGTTTCGCTATACGCGCAATGGCGGCTCGGTGATGCCGACCCTGGATCTGTTCCTTTCCCGGATCGAAAGGCCGACTCGGCGGCGCCGCGCTACTTACAACGCCGTATGCCTTGTCGTCTCGGGCGAGGGCCGCTCGCAGGTGGGCGAGCAGCACTTCGAATGGTCGCGCCACGACGTCTTCACCGTGCCGCACTGGACCTGGGCGAGCCACGAGGCGCGCGGCGCTCCGGCGCAGCTGTTCATCGTCACAGACCGCGCCATCTACGAGCGGCTGGAGCTGCTGCGCGAAGAGATCCAGTGATCGGCGCAGCGCTCCGGCGCTTCGAGGACGGGCGTTTTCTTACCGGCAGCGGCCGCTTCGTCGCCGATCTGTCGTTTCCGGGCGAGCTGCATTGCGCGATCGTGCGCTCGCCCCACGCGCACGCCTGCCTGCGCGCGATCGATATCAGCGGGGCGCTCGGTGCCGGCGCGGCCGCCGTGCTCACCGGCCGGGACATGCAGGCGGACGGCGTTGGCCCGATGACCGCCCGCTGGCACGTGCGCATGCCGGATGGCCCGCCGATGGCCGAGCCGCTGCGCTGGGCCATGGCGCGCGAAACGGTGCGCCACGTCGGCGAGCCGGTCGCCGCCGTCTTTGCGGAGTCGCGCCTTCTCGCCGAGGATGCCGCCGAGCAGGTCGCGGTGGATTATGAAATCCTGGAGCCGGTGAAGGATGAAATCTGCTTCACCTGGAGGCGCGGCGATCGAAGCGCGGTCGAGCAGGCGCTCGCGCAGGCGCCGCGCAAGGTGGAAATCGAGCTGGTGAACAACAGGCTGTGCGGCGCCGCGATCGAGACCCGCGGGGCGATCTCGACCGGCGACGCGCTCTACTGCGGCACGCAGACGCCGCATCACATCCGGCGCTTCGTGTGCGAAGAGCTCGGCATCGACGAAGGCAAGCTGCGGGTCGTGTCGCGCGATGTCGGCGGCGGCTTCGGCTACAAGGGCAAGCACTATCCGGAGGAGACGCTGGTAGTGTGGGCCGCGCGCCGCCTGCGCAGGCCCGTGAAGTGGATCGCCGGGCGGAACGAGTCCTTTCTTTCCGATACGCAGGGACGCGACCATGTAACGCGCGCGACGCTTGCGCTTGACGATCAAGGAAAATTCCTAGCGCTGGACGTTCGAACGCGGGCAAATGTCGGCGCCTACGTCTCGACTTTCGGCGCGGCGATACCCGGGCCGATCTACAGCGCGCTGCTGGCCGGGCTGTACCGAACGCCCGCGGTGTTCGTCGAGGTAAGCGGGGTGTTCAGCAATACCGTGCCGACCGACGCGTACCGCGGCGCCGGGCGCCCCGAGGCCTGCTACCTGCTCGAGCGCCTCGCGGACAAGGCAGCGCTCGAGCTCGGGCTCGACCGCGCCGAAATCCGCCGCCGCAATCTGATCCCGCGCGAAGCGATGCCGTACAAGACGCCGGTAGGCCCCACCTACGACTGCGGAGACTTTCCCAAGGTTTTTGACAGAGCCCTGCGAGTGGGCGAGTACGAGACGTTTGAGAAGAGAAAGGATATTTCGAAGCAGAAAGGAAAGCTGCGGGGCATCGGCATCGCTTGCTACATCGAGTCCTCCGGCGTCGCGCCGTCGCGCCTCGCCGGCATGATGGGCGCCCGCGGCGGCTTCTACGAGGTTGCGCAGGTGCGGGTCGCGCCCGACGGCAGCATCACCGCCTACCTCGGGACCCATAACCACGGGCAGGGCCACGCTACGAGCTTCGCGCAGATCCTTGGTGCGCGCCTCGGCGTGGCGATGGAAAGGATCTCGATCGTCGAAGGCGACACGGCAGCGGTCGCCGCCGGCACCGGCACGTTCGGCTCGCGCTCGATCGCGGTGGGCGGCTCGGCGCTGTACTTCGCCTGCGAGAAGATCATCTCCAAGGGCAAGAAGATCGCCGCGCACCTGCTCGAGGCGGCCGATGCGGATGTCGAGTTCGCCGGCGGAGAATTCCGCGTCGGCGGCACCGACCGCCGCATCGGCTTCGCGCAGGTGGCGCACGCGGCGTACGTGCCGCACAACTACCCGCTGCAGGCTCTCGAGCCAGGCCTGGATGAAAGCGCCTTCTATGACCCGGGCAACTTCGCTTTCTCGAACGGCGTTCACGTGTGCGAAGTCGAGGTCGATCCGCAGACCGGGCAGACGGCGATCGCCCGCTATTGCGCGGTCGACGACATCGGCACGGTGATCAACCCGATGATCGTCGCCGGCCAGCTGCACGGCGGCCTGGCGCAGGGAATCGGTCAGGCGCTGTGCGAGCGCACGGCCTATGACGCGGACACCGGCCAGCTGCTCTCGGCGTCCTTCATGGACTATGCGCTGCCGCGCGCGAGCGACCTGCCGTATTTCCACGGCGAAACCGACGAAAGCCAGCCCTGCACTCACAACCCGCTGGGCGCCAAGGGCTGCGGCGAGGCGGGGGCGATCGCTGCTCCGGCCGCGGTGGTCGGCGCGCTGCTCGACGCGCTCGCGCCGCTCGGCGTCACCGACCTCGAAATGCCGGCTACGCCGCACCGCGTGTGGCAGGCGATAATGCGCGCGCGAGGAGAATCGAAGTCATGATCCAGGCCGCTTACCGCGCGCAGGAGGTCAACCCGGCAAAGCTGGTCCAGCTCTACCGCAGGGAGCTCGAGCTTTGCCAGGTGAAGAAGGGCGAGACGATCGCCGTGGTAAGCGATCTCGCCACGCGCCGCGAATACATCCAGGCCGCCTTCGCGGCGGCCGACGATCTCGGCGCCGACATCTACGAGCTGTGCGTCAACTCGCTGCCTTCGTGGACGAAGGTGGGCGTGCCCACGATCGGCCAGTGCAAGGGGACGCTGGAGGCGGTCCGCGCCGCCGACCTGGTGGTGGTGTTTCACGTGCCCTTGTTCACCCGCTGGCTGAAGGACGTCATGGACGGCGGCACGCGGGTGCTGATGATCATCGACGCGCCGGACGATCTGGAGCAGCTGATGGCGCCGCGCGGGCTCAAGGAGGCCTGCAAGCACGCGGAGTCTCTATACAGGAAAACCAAATCCGTAAGGGTCAGCAGCAAGGCCGGAACCGACCTGACCTACCAGTGCGGCGAATACCCGGTGATGACGCAATGGGGATACGCCGACGAGCGCGCGCACTTCGACCATTGGGGCGGCGGGCACATCCACACGTTCCCGAACGAAGGCAGCGCCCACGGCACGGTAGTGCTCCAGCCGGGGGACATCGTGATCCTGCCTTATTGCCGCTACGTAGCGGATCCGGTGAAGCTAGAGATCCGCGAGGGCCATATCGTCAAGGTCGAAGGCGCGATGGACGCGAAGCTGATGCGCGACTGGCTGGAAGACGGGAAGTCGTCAGCCGCGGACCGCGACCCGTATGCGGTGTCGCACCTCGGCTGGGGCATGAACCCGCAGGCGCTCTGGTACGGCATCGCCTTGCACGGCGACACGCCTGAGCGCCACCGCGCCGCGGCGCGAACTTTTCCCGGCAACTTCCTCTTCTCCACGGGGCCGAACACCCAGGGCGGAGGCAAGCGCAATACGCGCGGGCACTACGACGTGCCGATGCGCGACTGCACGGTGGAGCTGGACGGGCGCAAGGTCATCGAGGACGGGCGCATAGTCGATGCCGCGATGAAGGTCAGCCGGGAGGCGCGCTGAGACCATGAGAAGGCTATTCCTGATTGCGATTCTCTTTTTCGTTCTTCCGGCCGGGGCCGCGGACAGGGTGAAGGTCGGATTCGTCAGCACGCTGTCCGGGCCGAACGCGGCGATCGGCGGCGACATCCGCGACGGCTTCAACCTGGCGCTGAAGCTGAGCGGCGGCAAGCTGGGCGGCGTGCCGGCCGAGGTGCTGATCGGCGACGACCAGCTCAAGCCCGAGAACGCCAAGCAGCTCGTCGAGCGCTACCTGCGCCTGGACAAGGTGGACTTCATCACCGGCACGGTGTTCTCGAACATCGTCGTCGCCATTGCCCCGGACGTGATCGCCGCGAAGACTTTCTTCATCGCGCCGAACGCCGGGCCCGCCGCCTACTCCGGCGCCCAGTGCAACCCGTTCTTCTTCGTCTCCTCCTGGCCGAGCGAGGCCTACAGCGAGGCGGCGGGCGAATACATGAATCGCAAAGGCATCAAGAACGTCCTGTTCGTGGCGCCGAACTACGTCGGCGGCAAGGACGCCGCGACCGGCTTCAAGCGCTATTACCAGGGCAGGCTGGTCGAGGAGATGTACACCAAGCTCGGCCAGCTCGACTACGCGGCCGAGCTGTCGCAGATCCGCGCCGCCAGGCCGCAGGCGCTGTACGTGTTCCTTCCCGGCGGCATGGGCGTCAACTTCATCAAGCAGTTCGTCGCGGCGGGCCTGTCGCAGGACATCCAGCTGATCGTGCCGCTGTGGGGCTCGGACCAGGACATCATCCGCGCGGTGGGCGATCCGATGCTCGGCCTGTTCAGCGTCGGCCACTGGTCGATCGACCTCGACAACGCGGCGAACCGGAAATTTGTCGCCGCGTTCGAGGCCGAGTACAAGCGCCTGCCGACCGGCTATGCCGCTTCCGGCTACGACACCGCGCAGCTCCTCGACTCGGCGGTGCGCAAAGTGAAAGGCAGGATCGAGAACAAGGACGCGTTGCGCGCCGCGCTGCGCGCCGCCGACTTCAAGAGCGTGCGCGGCGACTTCAAGTTCAACGC
>VBBY01000105.1 GCA_005881595.1 Betaproteobacteria bacterium
AGGCGAAGCGCGCGACGCAGGAGAACCTGAAGGCCTTCGAGTCGCGGCGCGCCGAGCTGGAGAAGGCGCAGGCCGAGCAGCTCGCCAAGGCGCAGGAGCGCGGCACGAAGCTCGACGGCTTCAAGCTGCAGATCGCGCAGAAGGCGGGCGTCGACGGACGCCTGTTCGGCTCGGTGACCAATTATGACATCGTCGAGGGGCTGCAAAAGCAGGGCCACGAGGTCGAGCGCGCGCAGATCAGGATGCCGCAGGGGCCGTTGAAGCAGGTCGGCGACTACCCCATCCAGATCGCGCTCCATACCGACGTCACCGTCACCATCACCGTCTCCGTGCAGGGGGAAAGCTAACAGCCTTCTCACAGGTTAATCACAAGTAGTTCACAGGGCCTGTTTTGACAAGGCGGGGCGGTGCGGGTGATGATGTCGCGCGCTTCATCGACCACGAAGAAATGGCACTTGCACAGCAGACAGCACGTCAAGAGAGCGCCGATCCGCAACTGCTCGCGCTCAAGGTCCCGCCGCACTCGGTAGAGGCGGAGCAGTCGCTGCTCGGCGCGCTGCTGCTCGACAACCACGCTTTCGACCGCGTCGCCGACCTCGTCGGCGCCGACGATTTCTACCGCGACGACCACCGCCGCATCTGGCGCCACATCGCCAAGCTGGTAGAGGCCGCCAGGCCGGCCGACGTGGTCACGGTTTCCGAGTCGATCGAGGCGAGCGAGGACAAGGACCGCACCGGCGGACCGGCCTACCTCGGCGCGCTGGCGCAGAATACGCCGAGCGCGCTCAATATCCGGCGCTACGCCGAGCTGGTGCGGGAGCGCTCGGTCCAGCGACGCCTGGCGCAGGTCGCTACCGAGATCGCCGAGAACGCGCTCAATCCCACCGGCAGGGAAATCGGCCTGCTGCTCGACGAAGCCGAGTCCAAGATCTTCCAGATCGCCGAGTCGGGCGCCCGCCTCGGGCAGGGCCTGCTCGAGATCAAGCCGGTGCTGGCGCGCGTCTTCGAGCGTATCGATCACCTGTACCACCGCGACAACCCGTCCGACGTCACCGGCGTGCCGACCGGGTTCATCGACCTCGACCGGATGACTGCCGGCCTGCAGCCGGGCGACCTGATCATCATCGCCGGCCGCCCCAGCATGGGCAAGACCGCCCTGGCGCTCAACATCGCCGAGCACGTCGCCGTCGACAACGGCCTGCCGGTCGCGATCTTCAGCATGGAGATGAGCAGCACCCAGCTCGCCATGCGCATGCTGGGCTCCATTTCGCGCGTCGACCAGCACAAGATGCGCACCGGGCGGCTCTCCGACAAGGAATGGGGCCAGCTCTCGGAAGCGATGGGCAAGCTTCACGAGACGCCGATCTACATCGACGAGGCCGGAGCGCTCACCGCGCTCGAGGTACGCGCCAGGGCGCGGCGCCTCAAGCGCCAGTACTCGAAGCTCGGCTTGATCGTCATCGACTACCTGCAGCTGATGGCCGCCACCGCGCAGGGCGAAAACCGCGCCACCGAGATTTCCGAGATCTCGCGCTCGCTGAAGGCGATGTCGAAAGAGCTCGACGTGCCGGTGATCGCGCTGTCGCAGCTCAACCGTGCCGTCGACCAGCGCCCCGATCGCCGCCCCGTGATGTCGGACCTGCGCGAATCGGGCGCCATCGAGCAGGACGCCGACGTCATCATGTTCATCTACCGCGAAGTCGTGTACAAGCCCGACCTGCCGGAGGAGCAGCGCGGCCTCGCGGAAGTGGTCGTTGGCAAGCAGCGCAACGGCCCGATCGGCACCGTCAAGCTGACTTTCCGCGGCCAGCACACTCGCTTCGAGAATTACCAGGAACCCGGCTCGTACTCGTGACAGGGAGGACGCGATGGCGGACCCGACGATCGCGCAACAATCACCGTACGCCGTAGAGCTTGCCCCGGGGGACTACTGGTGGTGCGCCTGCGGCCGCTCCAGGCGCCAGCCGTTCTGCGACGGCTCGCACAAGGGCTCGGAATTCTCGCCGGTCAAGTTCACCATCGGCGAAGCCCAGAAGATGTGGCTGTGCGGCTGCAAGCACAGCGGCAACAAGCCGTTCTGCGACGGCTCGCACAAGAAGCTGGTTACTTCTTAGACGCCGTCCAGCGGCCTTCCTCGCCTTTGTCGTCGCGGAAGCTGCCTTCCATGCGGGTGCCGGTGACGCGCCCGGTGTAGTCGCGCCGCACGCCGTCGCCGTCGACGAACGCGAAGCTGATACTGGCGCCGCGCAGCTTGGGATCGCGCAGGCCGCCATGCACCGCGCCGAGCGCGACCGTGCCGATGATCTTCTGGAAGGTCTGCTCGAGGCTCAGGTCGATTTTCTGGCCGTTGCTTTCCAGCGTCCAGCTGCCCATGACGTTCGCCGGCACCACCCAGAAGTAGGCGCGCCGCCCGTCGACGGTGGAGATCTCGTCGGCTTCCCAGTCCTCCATCGTGAACGAGTGCGATACCACGCGCGTGCCGGGGCGCATCGACAGGATCTGCGGGCGCAGTTTCATGTTGAGACCGGGCAGCAGGTACATCGTGATGACGCTCGCCTGGCTGAAGTCGGTGGCGAAGATGTCGGCGTTGCGGAAGCTTGCCTTGCCGGCAACGCCCGCGGCCTGGGCGTTGTTCTGCGACAGCTTCACCATGTCCGGGTTGTACTCGATGCCGAGCGAGCGCGCGCCGAATTTGCGGGCGGCGAGGATCGCGATCTTGCCGTCGCCGGAGCCCAGGTCGATGACGAAGTCGCTGGGCGTCACCTGTGCCATGGTCAGCATGCGGTCGACTACGTCATCGGGGGTCGGCACCCAGATAACGTCCTTGCCGGCCTGGCCGACCTGCGGCTCGAATTTCTGTTGTGCCGTGACGTTGAAGCAGAGGAGCAGCGCCGCGAGCGCGGCCAGAAAACGGACGTAGGGCATCATCAAGGTCTTTCCGGAAAAAGAAGGGCCGAAGAGTAACAGAAAAAAAAGCTGACTTACGCCTTACAGGACATCCGCGGCGTGATCCGCCAGCCGCGAGCGCTCGCCGCGCGCGAGCGTCACGTGCCCGGCGTGCGTCCAGTCCTTCATGCGGTCGACCACGTAGGTGAGGCCCGAGCTGCCCTCGGTCAGGTACGGCGTGTCGATCTGGGCGATGTTGCCCAGGCACGCGACCTTGGTGCCGGGGCCGGCGCGCGTCACCAGCGTCTTCATCTGCTTCGGCGTCAGGTTCTGCGCCTCGTCGATGATCAGCCATTTGTTGACGAAGGTGCGGCCGCGCATGAAGTTGAGCGACTTGATGCGGATGCGCGAGCGCACCAGGTCGCGCGTCGCCGCGCGTCCCCACTCGCCGCCCGACTCGTCGGAGGCATTCAGCACATCGAGGTTGTCCTCCAGCGCGCCCATCCAGGGCTGCATCTTCTCCTCCTCGGTGCCCGGCAGGAAGCCGATGTCCTCGCCGAGCGGCACGGTGACGCGCGTCATGATGATCTCGGAGTAGCGCTTCTCGTCGAGCACCTGGGTGAGGCCGGCGGCGAGGGCGAGCAGCGTCTTGCCGGTGCCGGCCTGGCCGAGCAGCGTGACGAAGTCGACCGCCGGGTTCATCAGCAGGTTGAGCGCGAAGTTCTGCTCGCGGTTGCGCGCCGTGATGCCCCACACCGAGTTCTTCTGGTGCGTGTAGTCGCGCAGCGTCTCGAGCACCGCCAGGCGGCCCGAGGTCTCCTTCACCACGGCGTAGAGCGGCTTGTCGCCCGACTCGTCGAACACGAATTCGTTGACGTGCAGCTTCGGCACCAGCGGGCCGCGCACGCGGTAGTAGGTATGGCCTTCCTTCTTCCAGGACTCGACGTCGCGGCCGTGAGTGTTCCAGAAGTCCTTCGGCAGGCGGCGCAAGCCGGTGTAGAGCAGGTCGGCGTCCTCGAGCACCTTGTCGTTGGTGTAGTCCTCGGCGGCGAGCCCGAGCGCGCGCGCCTTGATGCGCATGTTGATGTCCTTCGACACCAGCACCACCTCGCGCTGCGGCTCGCGGCCCTGCAGCGTGCGCACCACCGACAGGATCTGGTTGTCGGTCCGGCCCGAGGCAAGCGTCGCCGGCAGCTCGCCGTTCATCGCCTCGGTCTGCAGGAACAGGCGCCCCTTCGATTGCTGCCCCTCTTTCGTCTTTATGACCAGGCCGCTCTTTATGTCCTCGACCGCCGTGGAAACGATTTCATCCAGAAAGCGGCTCGCCTGCCGCGCGTTGCGCGAGACGTCGGAAAGGCCGCGCTTGTGCTGGTCGAGTTCCTCCAGCGTGGCGATCGGCAGATACAGGTCATGCTCGTCGAAGCGAAACAGGCTCGTCGGGTCGTGCATCAGCACGTTGGTGTCGAGGACGAACAGCTTCTTCACTTTCGGCTTGCGCGGCGCTCGGGGATCCTTCGCGGTCACGACGGGGAAGAAGGAAGACGATTCTGCTTGGGCGGCCTGCTCGACATCATAGGGCTTTAGCAAAGTTCAGTACCTCCGTGGAATGGAGCTGTGCCATGGATTGGCTGCTGCGGGTACTGCCGGGGATGCGACGCGGACTGATTCGGGAGCGGCCTGCCGAGCATTTCCAGAGGTTCTTTAGGACCCTTCTTAGCAATGCGCCGTAACGCCTTCATTGAACATGTTTTTATCCGGGGTCGCAAGCGCGGCGTTAGAAGCCTGATCTCAAAGGAAAATATCGCCGCATGCCGAATCTCTTCGTAATCGCCGGTCCGAACGGCGCCGGGAAGTCGACTTCCGCACCCGAGCTTCTCACGGGTGCCAGGCGGGTCGATGAGTTCGTCAATGCGGACGTAATTGCTTCCGAGCGCGGCGTGTCGGATATCGAGGCAGGGCGCATCACGCTGCGCCGCCTCGCCGAGCTGGCCAAGGAGGGTCGAGACATGGCTTTCGAAACGACGCTTGCCAGCCAGTTGCTGCTGCCGCGAATTCGAGCCATGCAGCAGACGGGTTACTTGTTTCACCTAGTGTTCTTCTGGATTCCGGATGCGGACCTGGCGGTGCAGCGCGTCGCCGCCCGGGTTAGAAGCGGGGGGCATGCGATCCCGGAGGAGGTAATACGGCGCCGCTATGAGCGCGGGCTCGTGAATTTCTTCAACGCGTACGCGCCGGCCGCGGACTCATGGATTCTGGTCGACAACACTGGGCGGCCGCCGCCGAGGCGCATCGCCTGGCGCAACGTTGGCGACCGGATCTACGTAGGAGATAATCCAGCATGGACGAAGCTAAGCGCCCGGTACATGAAGCCGCACGTTGAGGAGCAGAAGGCCCGGCTTGCGCCCGAGCGCGCGTTCACGTCCGAGGATCTTATCGATGCAATCGACCGCGCCGTGAGAGCCGCACTCGCCCGGCACAAGGCGCTCGGGCAATCGGTAGTGGTCTGGCGCGACGGCAAGGTCGTCTGGCTCACGCCTGAAGAGATTGAGCTTTAGTCCCTCGCGCCCCAGAAGCGGCGTAGCTCCGCGACCAGGTCATTCGGCTTTTCCTCGGGAATGAAGTGCCCGCAGTTCAAGGCGCGGCCGCGCACGTCGGCGGCCACCTCGCGCCAGTCGGCGAGGCAGTCGAAAAGCGCCTCGACCACCCCGTGCTTTCCCCACAGCGCGAGCAGCGGCATCTTCAGCTTCTTTCGCAAGTCCTGCCTGTCGTGAATC
>VBBY01000062.1 GCA_005881595.1 Betaproteobacteria bacterium
GAAGGGCCTCGAGCATGAAAGGAGGCTGCGCGGTCGCGCGCGCTTGCGTAGTGGCCGGCGCGAAGAAAGCCGGAACGAGGAGGACCATCCCCGAGCAGCGTGCGGCGAGCCGCAGGCACAGCCCAACCTGTCGCTTAGGCAAGCCGAATTTAGTGACCACCATGAAGTTCGGGTAACGCGCGGGTCCTGACAAACGTCGCGAAATCCTCGACGTTCAGGGGATGACAGAAATAGAAACCCTGTCCCTCGTTACATTGCCGAGTCTGAAGAAATCTGAGCTGTTCTTCCGTTTCCACGCCCTCGGCGATCACCCGCTGGTTGAGATCCCTTCCCATGCTGATGACTGCACTGATGACCGAGGCATCGTTGGCATTGAGAAGCATCTTATGCACGAACGACTGGTCGATCTTCAGGGTGTCGATCGGGAATTGCGTCAGGTAGCTCAGGCTTGAGTAGCCGGTGCCGAAGTCATCGACAGAAAGCTGCACTCCCAAGGTCTTGAGTGCCCGGAGCGTGGATCCGGTCGACTTCGCATCCGGCATGAGGACGCTTTCGGTCAGCTCGAGTTCAAGGCAGCCAGGCTCCAGGCCGGTCTCCGTCAGGATGTCGCGAACGTCTTCGAGAAAGCCCTTGTGCCGGAACTGCACCGCGGAGATGTTGACCGCCACCGGCATGGCCTCCACGCCTGCGTCTACCCAGGCTTTGGCTTGCCTGCATGCTTCCCGCAGAACCCAGTTGCCGATCGGGGTGATGAGACCGCAGTCTTCCGCGATGGAAATGAACTGCTCGGGAGGGATGGTGCCGCGAATCGGATGCAGCCAGCGAATCAGGGCCTCGGTGCCGGTCAGCGCACCGGTCTTGAGGTTTATTTTCGGCTGATAGTGTAGGCTGAACTCGCCCCGCTCCAGCGCGCCGCGCAGGCTGGCTTCGGTGCAGAGTCGCTCGACGACCCGGGTATTCATGTCCTGCGTGAAGAACTGGTAATTGTTGCGCCCGTTTTCCTTGGCGTTATACATCGCGGTGTCCGAACTCTTGATCACGGTGTCCAGGTCCCGACCGTCATCCGGGTACACTCCGATGCCGATACTCATGGTGACGTGGAGGTCCTGCGCGTCGATGCGATGCGGCAAGGCCAGCGCGGTGAGTATTTTTTTTGCGAAGTGGGCGGCATCCTGCGGGTGCTCGATGTCCGGAAGCAGCACCAGGAATTCATCCCCGCCCTGGCGGGAGACGGTGTCCGAGACGCGCACACAAGCGAGCAGGCGTGTCGCAACCGACAGCAGGAGTTTGTCGCCCATCCCATGTCCCAGGGAGTCGTTGATATGCTTGAAGCGATCCACGTCCAGAAACAATATCGCGGCCTTTCTTCCGTGCCGACGAGCCAACGCGGTCGCCTGAACAAACCGTTCATTCAGCAGCACCCGGTTAGGCAAATCGGTGAGGGCGTCGTAGTGGGCCAAATGGGCCATTTTTTCCGCCAATTCCCGCGCGCGGGTGACATCGTGGAAAACCAGCACTGCGCCGGTTACCTTGCCGTCGCGGTCGTGAATGGGAGCCGCTGAATCTTCGATCCCGACCTCGTGGCCATTGCGCTGGACCAGTACCACGCCGGCGGCCATGTCCACGGTCTTGTTTTCCGCGAGGGCCATCTTCGCCGGATTTCGCGCGGGCAGTCGGGAGTCGCCGTCGAGGATGTGGAACACTTCGTCAAGCGGCCGGCCCTCTGCCTCCTCTCTACACCAGCCCGTCATCCTCTCCGCGACCACATTTAGATAATTGATGTTGCCTGCTATGTCGGTGGTGAGCACCGCGTCGCCGATGGAGTTGAGCGTGACCCGGGCGCGTTCTTGTTCTCCGAACAACGCTTCTTCGGTCGACTTGCCCACCGATATATCCTGGACCTGCCAGATGAAATACAAAGGCGCACCGTTCCCGTCGCGCACCAGCGACATGCTCAGGAATACGTGTACGTTGTGCCCCCTTTTGTGAACATAGCGCTTTTCTACCTCGTAAGTGGCGATCTCGCCCGCCAGCAATCTCGCCGCGTGAGCGGAAATGATCGCCAGATCGTCGGGATGAGTCATGGCATGATAGGTAAGGCCCAGCATTTCCGGCTCGGAATATCCGACGATTCCACACAGGGCTCGATTGACTTTCAGCCAGCGGCCATCGGGTGCTACTAGGGCCATGCCGATCACAGCATAGTCAAAGGCGCTGTGGACACCCGCCTCGGGGTCTTGCGATGCCGCCGGGCGGGGAGGATGGGCGGCGCCCGCCTCGGCCGTGTGTTGCCGCCGGTGACCGACCTCTGCCTGCATGGATTCGACGGGCTTCTGCGCCGGAGCGGCGTCGGGGGCGGCAACTCCGGCCTGGCCTTGCGCGCCTTTGAACCGACTTCGCCTCGTGGCCGGCACTCGGCTGAGTTTTCCTATACTCATTAATGTCTCCTTGCCCGGTGCACGTGACGCCGCTTCAGCGGCGCATTCCGGCAGATTTCCTTCACTGCTGCAAAGGTAGTTGAAGCAATCGAAGGCAACTGTTCTCTAGCGCACATAGGGCAATACATCTAGCGCACATAAGGCAATACATCACATAGGGCAATACATGACCATGGGCGCCTGATATGCCGTTCGGGCTACCACACCCGCCGCCATCCATTCATCTTTCCCGTAGCCTGCTCTGTTCGCTGCCGCACATAGCGCCGGCGAAATCGTCAGATAGGATTTCGCCCGCTGATCAGTCTGCGCAAGATGACCACGAGCGCGATCACCTCCGAGGTGACCGCGCTCATCAGGGCATCGGGCCGGGGGCCCGGGGAGCTGCGCACGCGCACCCCAGCTGCCGAGCCCGATCGAGGCGGCGAGGCCGAGCGACCTGGTCTTCGGCGACGTGCTCTACGAGCCCGGCCAACCGATCCGGGACGTCTACTTTCCCACCCAGTCCCTGGTTTCGCTGCTCACGCTGGTGGAAGGCCACCTCGCGCTCGAGGTCGGGCTGGTGGGCCGCGAGGGCATGGTCGGCATTCCCTTGGCGCTGGGCGTCGAGGTTTCGCCGGTCCGCGCGCTGGTGCAGGGCGCCGGGCCCGCCTTGAAAATGAACGCGGCCCGCTTCCGCACCGAGCTGCGCCGCAGCCCGCCACTGCAGCGCGAGCTGGACTGCTATATCCACGCGCTGATGGCGCAGATCTCGCAGACCGCCGCGTGCAACCGCTTCCACGTGGTGGAGGCGCGGCTCGCCCGCTGGCTGCTGATGACTCGCGACCGCGTGCGCTCGGCAGAATTCCGCATGACGCACGAATTTCTTTCGCACATGCTGGGCGTGCGCCGGGTCGGCGTCACCGAGGCGGCTTCCGCCCTGCAGCGGCAGAAGCTGATCGAGTACAGCCGCGGCAACATCAGGATCCTGGATAACCGCGGCCTCGAAGCGGTCTGCTGCAGCTGCTACGAGATCGTCAAGGACATGCACGACGCCGTGCCGCTTCGCAGTCTCGGCGCCTTTGCTCAGCGCGCAGCGTGGGCCGTCAGCACGTCGGCGACGCAGGCGGTGAGACGCTTGGCGTAGTCGAGGTGCAGGAACTCGTTCGGCCCGTGCGCGTTGGAGTGCGGCCCGAGCACGCCGGTGATGAGGAACTGCGCCTGCGGGTACTTCGCGCCGACCATCGCCATGAACGGGATCGTCCCGCCCTCGCCCATCCACATCGCCGGCCATTTTTCCGTATTTTTTCCGTACACTAGGAACGATATTTTGTATGCCCATGATTTATTGGCGTCCCCCGCGCGTCACGAAAGCTGCCCGCCACCTTAGCCCAAGAAAGCGGGTAAACGTACGGGTATCTTGAGGACAGTACGGATATGATCATTCGCTACATCAACTATTTAGCTAAAAAATGATCATCGACAAGCAGGATGCGCCCGTCCTCGAGCTCGCGGATCGCCAGCGACGGTCGTCGGTCGTCATGCGCAGGGCAACGCGCAATCCAGCGATCAACGCGCGTCCGACGAACTCCTTCGAGCTTGGCGAGCAGCCTCTCGGCAGTCATTGATTGGGTCTAGCGTCTCGTTCGGCGATTCGCGCCTTAATGAAGACTTGGATCTCAGACTGCACCCAGGCACGCACCTTCTCGCCCAACGGCACTGGGCGAGGCGCGCGTCCAAGTGAAATTTGGCGATACCACTCGCTTCGGGAAAGACCGACGATGCGCAAGACCTCAGGAAGACGAAGCAGTCGTTGCTGTTCCTCGGCAGCCCGATCCCTAAGTTCGGCGATTTGTGTGGCGAGGCGCTCGAGTTCAGCGATGTTCGCGGCTTGCGCTCGCCTCTCTGCTGGCCCGATGTGTCCCATGGGACGCAACGGTACGCAGCCTTGACCTTGTCGCTAATGGCGTGTGCAAGCGCCATTTCTGCGACCTCGCCCGGATATGTGGTTCCCCGGTTACCACAGACTCATGCTGCCTTCCCCGAATTGATAGAAACAACGTTGCCGATCGCCAGTCCGTCGAGGAAGTCGGACCAGTGCTGCATCATCTTGCGTCGCTCGTCCATCTTATCGGCGTAGTTGTAGCTCGCCCGAGTTTTATTTCGCTCAATATGTGCAAGTTGAAGCTCGATCGCCTCCGCAGCCCAGCCTTGCTTATTTAGCTCTGTGCTAGCAGTCGACCGCGCGCTGTGCGGCGTGAAGTGCTGGAAACCCATGTCCACCAGGGCATGGTTTAACGTGCTGCCGCTCATGGGGCACATGGTGTCATTGGCGCTGGGAAACACGTAGTCAGACCCATTTGCTAACTTGAGAAGCTCGCGCAGCCATTTCACCGCCTGCCGGCTGAGCGGAACGATGTGCGGTCTCTCCATCTTCATGCGTTCGGACGCGATGGTCCATTCTGCACGATCCAGATCAAACTCAGCCCACGGCGCTTCAACCAGTTCATGCTTCCTCGTGAAGGTATGCAGCAGCAGCCGGATTGCGTACTTGGTTTGCTCGCGGCCGGTGTAGCTATTCACAGCTTTTAGTAGCTCCGGGATCTGCCTCATCGGCAGCGGCTTTCCCATCGGTTCGCCCTTGGGAATCTCGAGAAAGTTACCGACGTCGCGAGCCGGATTCCCGAGGTTCAGAGACCGCGGCTGTTTCCTGAACACGTCGGCCAACAGCAGCCGGGCGTAGAACGCCGTCTTGGCACCGCGCTTCTTGGCGGTCGCCTTCACCAGATCCTCGATATCGCCCGCTGTGACGTTCCGGATGGGCTTATCGCCAATCGTCGGGTAGATGTCGCCATCCAGCCATCGCCGAGCGTTTCGGCGCCAGCTCTTGGACCTGGTAGGAGCCTTGGCCGCGTACCAATCCTCGGCCCGAGCCTTCAGGGTGTTCTTTCGGTCGAGCTCAGCCGCTGCCTTCTTTTCCTGCTTTGCCCTTGATGGGCTGATTCCCTGCGCTACGAGCGCTCTGGCCGCACTCACGGCGTCCCGGGCAGCCGTGAGCCCCACTTCTGGGAACCGCCCGATAGTGAGCGTCCTACGCACGCTCGCGAGGCGGTAGTCGAAGCGCCAGGACTTCGCCTCGTGTGGAGTGACAAAGAGATAGAGCCCGTCGCGATCAGCAATCTTGTATGGCTTGTCTTTCGCCTTTGCCTTCCTGAACCTCAAATCCGGTGCATTTTTCTTCGCCATGCCGCCCTCGCTTGACGGTATTTGAGCCATGCATCGGCCCGATACCGTCAACCGATACCGTCAATCGCGACAGGATTCAATGGGATGCGTCGGGACGCCCTGAAACGCATATTCATAGGGAAACTGCGGAATTCAGGGCGTAGCTGACACTTACCTGGACGCCCAAGACAACGATCAATCTAAACGTACTTTACAGCGAGCGCGAGCACCTCGATCAGCCCGAGCGCGAAGAACAGGCGCACCATCCCTCCCATCACTGCCACGGGTGCGGAGCGCATCTGGCGCGTCGCCTCCGTGCCCGCCGCGACCGGGAGCACGGCGACCGCCAGGCTGAACGCGAGGCACTTGAGCGCGAAGCCGACCAACGCGGGGGGATCGAATACTCGCGCGATCGTGCGCGAGTACTCGTTGAAACCCCAGGGGGAGAAGCCGTACATGGCGAGGTAGGCAGTCACGAGCACCAGGCCACAGCCAAGAATGGTGAGCGCTGTCACCGATATCCCGGTGGCCAGCACCCGCGGCAGAAATTCGCGTTCGAGAGGATCCATGTCCTCGGCGCGCATGCCGTCGAGCTCGCCAGACACCTGCATCAAGGCGATTTCGGTATTGATCGCGGCTCCGGAACGCAGCGCGACGAACAGCGCGGTCAGCAGCGGAATCACCTCCAGCACCAGCACGCGCAAAACCAGTTCGAGCGCATAGGCGGCAAGGTCGAAGTCGCGCGCCACGCTGACAGTGATCTGGACCACGACCAAGCCCAGTAACGCTGCGAACAGAGAGAAGCGGATCAGCACCTGCCAGGCCGTGAAATAAATCTGCTGCAGCGCGACGCTGCGAGTGTGCGGCGTATAGCTCGCGGGTGACAACCCGGCCACTGCTACCGCAAGCGCCAAGCGGGCGGCGCGTCCCCAGACCCGGATCCAGCCGAGGGTTGCGTCGCGCCTGGTCATCGGCCTTCGGCGAGCCGCTGCACGGTCTCGCGTGCGAGCTTCAGCTTGACGCCGGCGGCCTGGATTTCCTCCCAGGTGGTCCGGTCCACCGGGATGCCATCCTTTTCGCGCTTGCGCCGCATCTCGCGCTCGGGATCGCCGGCAATGCGTACCTTGTCGAATCCGGGCGCGGGCCGGCCCTGGTGCAACCACTCGAGGAACAGCCGCGCTTCGCGCTCGAAGGCGGGAGCGGTGCCGAGGCGCGCGGGATTGATGACAATCGCCAGCATTCCGTTCAGCACGCGCTGCTGCTGGCTTTCTTCATAGTGCCAGGTGCCGCCGCCGCTCAGCGCGCCGCCGAGCAGCTCGCACGCCAGGGCCATACCGTAGCCCTTGTGCTCGCCGAACGGCAACATGGCGCCGAAAGGCGGCACGACCGCGTAACGCGGATCGTCCGTCGGATTTCCCTGATTGTCGATCAGGCGTCCTAGAGGCACCTTCTCGCGCTTGTTGTGCGCGACACGCAGCTTTCCCTGAGCCACCGCGCTCGTGGCGTAATCGAGGATGAACGGCGGCCTGCCCGGCAGCGGCACGCCAATGCAACAAGGATTGGTGCCGAAGCGGGCATCGCGCCCTCCATACGGCGCTACGCGCGCGTGAGAGATCACATTGACGAAGTGAATCGACACCAGCCCTTCCTGCACCGCCAGCTCCGCCCAATGTCCAATGCGGCCCAGATGATGCGTATTGCGCAGTGCCATCACGCAGCATCCGTGCTGCTTGGCACGCTCGATCGCCATGCGCATCGCCTCTAGACCGATGGCCTGGCCGTATCCCTTCCTGCCGTCGAGCGCGAGCAGCGCGCCGGCATCGAGCATTGCGGCCGGATGGCGGTTCGCCTCGAGACCGCCTTCGAGCAGCGCGTCGATGTAGCGCGGGATCATGCCCACGCCGTGCGAGTCGTGTCCGGTGAGGTTCGCGGTAACGAGATTATCGGCGACCAGTTTCGCCTCGCGCGGCTCGCTGCCGCCCGCGGCCACGATCGCCTCGATCGCGCGGGTCAGGGGACCGGCCTGGAATACCAGCGTGTCAGCCATCGCTACTCAGTCCGGCTTGATGCCGCGGCCGCGGTGACGGCCGCAGCCCAAATGATCCAACGCTGCATTGCCTTCTCCCAAGCGAGCAGCGAGTTTACTTGTTTGGCGACGCGATGCGCTACGTCGCGTCGTGGTATATATCCACGACCCCTTTGTTCGGAGTCCTAGCCATGAAATGCGCGTTCGCGCTAACGCTTATCGCTGCTCTGCAGGCCGCGCTCCCGGCACACGCGCAACCCTATCCGTCCAGGCCGATCCGCCTCATCGTGCCCTATGCGGCTGGCGGCACCTCCGACATCCTCGCCAGGCAGATCGCGCCGAAGCTGAACGAGGCCTGGGGCCAGCCGGTGATCGTCGAGAACAAGCCGGGCGCGAACGGCAACGTCGGCGCGGACTTCGTGGCCAAGAGCGCTGCCGACGGCTATACGCTGCTTCTCACCGACCTCGGTGGCCTGGTCATCAGCGCGAGCGTCTATCCCAAGCTGCCGTTCGACCCGTCGCGGGATTTCTCACCGGTGGCGATGGTCTCGTATTCGCCGCACGTGCTCGCCGTGCACCCGTCGGTTCGCGTCAACAGCGTGAAGGAGCTGATCGACATGGCGAGAGCGCAGCCCGGCAAGCTTAATTTCGCGATCTCGGGCATCGGCGGGGCGCCGCAGCTCGCGGGCATCGAATTCGCGCAGCGCACCGGCATCCAGTGGACCTACATTCCGTACAAGGGAGGGTCCGATGCGGTCACCGCCGTGGCTGCTGGTCAGGCCGACGTTCTCTTCAACGGCATGCTCGCCACCTGGCCCTCGGTGCAAGGCGGCAGGCTCAGGGCGCTGGCGATCTCGAGCGCGCAGCGCGTCGCCGCGGCGCCCGACACGCCGACCGTCGCTGAGCAGGGCCTGCCCGGCTTCGAGACCGGCTCGTTCCAGGGCGTGGTCGGACCCGCCGGCATGCCGCGTGCGAGCGTGACGAAGCTGAACTCGGAGTTGATCAAGGTGCTCAATTCGGCGGAGATGAAGGAACGCTTTGCGAAACAGGGCACGGAGGTGCGCGCCGGCGCGCCTGAAAGCCTCAGCGAGTGGCTGCGCACCGAGCAGGCACGCTGGGCCCGCGTGGTCAAGGCATCGGGGGAAAAGTTTGAATAGGAAAAGGCCCGAGGAGCTGCGCAGCTACCGCTGGTACGGCGCGCGCGATCTGCGCGCATTCGGCCATCGCTCGCGCACCGCGCAGATGGGCTACAACCGCAGCGACTACGCCGGCAAGCCGGTCATCGCCATCGTCAACACCTGGTCGGACATCAATCCCTGCCACACCCATTTCCGCCAGCGCGCCGAAGAGGTGAAGCGCGGCGTCTGGCAGGCGGGGGGCTTTCCGGTCGAAATGCCCGCGATGTCGCTCGCCGAGCCGATGCAAAAACCGACCACCATGATGTACCGCAATTTCCTGGCGATGGAATGCGAGGAGCTGCTGCGCTCCTATCCCGCCGACGGCGCGGTGCTGATGGGCGGCTGCGACAAGACCACGCCCGCCCTGGTGATGGGAGCAACCAGCATGAACCTGCCGGCGATCTACGTGCCTGCCGGCCCGATGCTCAAGGGTCACTGGCGCGAGAACACGCTCGGTTCGGGCTCGGACACGTGGAAATACTGGGCGGAGCTGCGCGCCGGCAATATCAGCGAGCACGACTGGCAGGAGATCGAGGACGGCATCGCGCGTTCCCCGGGCACGTGCATGACGATGGGCACGGCAGCGACCATGATGTCCATCGCCGAGACCCTCGGGCTCGCGCTCCCCGGCGCCTCGTCCATCCCCGCGCCCGACTCGAACCACTCGAAGATGGCGACCCTCGCCGGCAAGCGCATCGTCGAGATGGTGTGGGAAGATCTCAAGCCACGAGATATTCTGAGAAAGGAGTCTTTTGATAACGGCATCGTGGCGCTGATGGCGATGGGCGGCTCGACTAACGCCCTCATACACCTGGTCGCGATGGCCGGCCGTGCCGGCGTGAAGCTGCCCCTGGAACGCTTCAACGAGTTCTCCGCGAAAACGCCGCTTCTCGCCAACGTGCGCCCGTCGGGCGACAAGTACCTGATGGAGGACTTCTACTACGCAGGCGGTTTGCGCGCCTTGCTGTCTGAACTGGGAGATCTCCTGGACTTGAATTGCAGGACGGTAACTGGGAAAACCCTGGGGGAGAACCTGCAAGGTGCGAAGATCTACAACCAGGACGTCATCCGCCCGCGAACAAGGCCGCTCAAGGCTTCCGGCGGCCTGGTCGTGGTGCGCGGCAACCTGGCGCCGAACGGCGCTGTAATCAAGGCTTCGGCCGCCACGCCCAAGTTACTTAAGCATGCTGGAAAAGCGGTGGTCTTCGAGGACTACAACGACATGGCAGCGCGCATCGACCGCGACGACCTGGAGGCGGATGCCGACTCGGTGCTCGTGCTGCGCAACGCCGGGCCGCTGGGCGGTCCGGGGATGCCTGAGTGGGGCATGCTGCCGGTGCCGAAAAAGCTGCTCAAGCAAGGCGTGCGCGATATGGTCCGCGTGTCGGACGCGCGCATGAGCGGCACCAGCTATGGCACCTGCGTGCTGCACGTTGCGCCGGAGTCATTCGTCGGCGGGCCGCTCGCGCTGGTGCGAAACGGCGATCTCATCGAGCTAGACGTGGAGCGCCGTGTCCTGGACCTGAAAGTGACCGATGAAGAACTGCGGAAGAGAAAAGCGGCCTGGAAACCCCCTGCCCGCAAGTACGCGCGCGGATACGGCGCCGTTTTCTCGCAGCACATCCGGCAGGCCGACGAGGGCTGCGATTTCGATTTCCTCGCGCTCGTCTCGGGCCGGCCGCAGATCGGCCTGTGGTCAAGCCTGTCATCCAACTACAGCGTCGAGGTCATCGCCGGCGCTGGCTTTGACTGGATCCTGCTCGATACCGAACACTCACCGAGCGATCTCGAGAGCGTGCTGACGCAGCTGCAAGCGGCGGCGCCCTACCCCACCCACCCCGTAGTGCGCGTCCCATGGAACGACATGGTGACCATCAAGCGCATGCTCGATATCGGCGCACAGTCGCTGCTCGTCCCCTACGTTTCCACGCCGGCTGAGGCGAAGCAGGCGGTGTCCTATACGCGTTACCCGCCTGCGGGCGTACGTGGCGTTGCGGGCACCACGCGCGCCACGCGCTTCGGCCGGATCAAGGACTACGCCAAGCGCGCGCACCATGAAATCTGCCTGCTGGTGCAGGTCGAAACGCAGCAGGCGCTCGACAATATCGAGACCATCTGCGCCATCGACGGCGTCGACGGGGTGTTCGTCGGCCCGGCCGACCTGCACGCCTCGCTCGGCCATACCGGCGAAATCGCGAATCCCAAAGTGAAACCGCTCATCGACGAGGCGGTCCGGCGCATCCGCAAGGCGGGCAGGGCGCCCGGAATCCTGACTCCCAACGAAGCCGACGCGCGCCACTGGCTCGAGTGCGGCGCGCTGTTCGTGGCCGTCGGGGCCGACGTCGGCATACTCGCGCGCGGCGCCGAAGCGCTCGCCGCCAAATTCAAGTCCTGAGACGATGAAAGCCGAAATCATTCTTACCGCGCAGGGCCACGCCGGGACCATGGCGACGCTGCAAAATGAATTCACCTGCCACAAGCTGTTCGAAGCAGCGGACCGCGCCGCGTTCCTGAAGCAGCACGCCCAGACGGTGCGCGGGCTCGCCACCTTCGGCCCGATGCCGGTCGACGGCAAGCTGATGGACGCGCTGCCCAAGCTCGAGATCATCTCGAACTTCGGCGTCGGGGTGGACGCCATCAACCTAGAGGATGCGAGAAAGCGCGGCATCATCGTCACCAATACCCCTGACGTGCTGAACGACTGCGTTGCCGACACCGCGTTCGCGCTGGTGGTAAGCAGCTTGCGAAAATTCCCGCAGGCCGAGGCTTACCTGCGCGCCGGCAAATGGGCGTCGCGCGGGCCATATCCGCTCACCACTTCGGTCGGCGGCAAGACCCTCGGCATCCTGGGCCTGGGCCGCATCGGCGAGGCGATCGCCAAGCGGGCGCTCGCCAGCGGGATGAAGATCCGCTACCACAACCGGCACAAGAAGGACGCCCCCTACTCCTACGATCCGGACCCTGTCACATTGGCCCGCAACAGTGACGTGCTGATGATCGTAACGCCGGGGGGGCCGGAGACCAGCAAACTGGTAAGCACCAAGGTGCTCGATGCCCTCGGTCCCGAGGGCTATGTCGTCAACATCGCGCGCGGCTCGGTCATCGACGAGCCGGTGCTGCTGCGCTACCTGCAGGAAAAGCGCATCGCGGGCGCCGGCCTGGACGTATTTGCCGATGAACCGCGCGTGCCGCCCGAATTCTTCAGCCTCGACAATGCCGTCCTGTTTCCGCACGTCGGCAGCGCAACGGCGGAGACGCGCAAGGCTATGGGCGACCTGCAGATCGAAAACCTGCGGCGGCACTTCGCCGGCCAGCCGGTTCTCACGAAGGTGGCGTAGAAACATTTAGAGTAAGTGGTCACTCCTGTTCAACCGTTCATTTTGGCGAGGTGAAACGTCATTTGAGAACCATTGACGATTGTAATGAGAACGATTATCGTTATATCTAATGGTTCAAATGCTGCTTGTCACGCTGCGCGAAGGTATCGAGATGTTCCTGATCGTGGCGCTCGCCGCGACGTATCTCAGAAAGTCCGGCCGCGTCGCGCTGCTCTCCGCGGTGAGCTGGGGGACCGCGACGGCTGTCGCCGCTTCCGTAGTTCTAGGAACCTGGCTCGCCGAGGTCGCCGTCCTGCCGAAATGGGAGGCCTTGCTGGCGCTGGTCGCCGCGGTGCTCGTCATTACCATGGTGATCTACATGCTGAAGGCGGCCAAGCACCTGCGGCGCGACATCGGTGCGAGGCTGGAAGCCGCGGCCGTGCGGACCGGCCGAGGAGCATGGCTCGGGGTGTTCCTGTTCGTCGTACTCATGGTGACCCGTGAAGGGATGGAGACAGCCTTCATCACCGCGTCACTCTTCCGCCAGACCGACACCGCGCACTTCGCGTTGGGCGCCTTCGGCGGGCTTAGCCTGGCGGCCGCCTTGGCGTGGACTTGGGTACGCTATGGCCAGCTCGTCAACCTCGCGCTGTTCTTCAAGGTAACGTCCGTCTTCCTAGTGTTGTTCGCTTTTCAGCTGGTCATCTATTCTTTCCACGAGGCGACCGAGGCGAACCTTTTGCCGCTTGACAACGCATATTGGCACGTGGCCACCGAGCCTTATGGCCCGGAGGGCCAGTACGGTGCGCTGCTCACGTACTTGCTCGTGCTCGTGCCAGCCGCCTGGCTCATGTTCGCGGGCTTGAAAACGAGACTCGCTGCCGCGCGTTGAGCGGCTCTGCCAGCCAGCGGCCGCAAGCCAGCCCTTCCTAGTTCACGAGAGGAGGTCTGGCTTGTCTTTCCGATATGCAGTTCTCAGTGTCGCTGCTCTCGCTTTGGGCCAACCCGCGGTCGCTGGCGACTCGCCGTTCGGCTATGTCTACACCACGGATACTCATCCGAGGGGTCAGCGCGAGTTCGAGCAGTGGATCACCAGGCGTCATGGACACTCGCGTGGCGACTTCGACGCGTGGCAGTTCCGCACAGAGCTCGAGTACGGCGTTACCGACAACCTGCAAACGGCGCTGTACTTGAACTACGACAGCGTCGATGCCTTCCGCAACCGCCCGGACGGCAGCACCGGTCCTGGCGCGTTCGTGCCTGACGGCGTCGATCCCGATGCCCGTTACAAGAGCAGCTTTCTCGAGTCGGTCTCGAACGAGTGGATTTATCGGCTCCTGAGCCCGTACAAGGACCCGATCGGCCTGGCCCTGTACGTCGAGCCGACCTATGGGCCGAAGAAACGCGAGCTCGAGGGCAAGATCATCTTGCACAAGAACTTCCTCGATGACCGCCTCGTCTGGGCGGGCAACTTTAGCGCCGCGCAGGAACACGAAAAGTTTCATGGCGAATGGGAGCGCGAGGGAGAGCTGGAATTCACCACCGGCGTTGCCTATCGCTTTGCGCCACGCTGGCACGCTGGTGTCGAATACCGCAACCATCGCGGCTATGGCGGATCGAGTTTCTCGAAAGCCAACCGCAATTACTCGGCGAGCTTCTTTGGCCCGTCCCTGCACTACGCGGAGAAATCGTGGTGGCTGACGGCGAGCTTCCTGAACCAGCTCGGCAATGCGAAAGGCTACACGGACCAGGCGCGCGAGGACATCATCGGCGGCCGCTTTTACGGCGAGCATCACGAGCGCAACGAGCTGCGCGTCAAGGTGGGCTTCAGCTTCTGATGGTGCCCTGGCCTGCTTTCGTTGCTGCGCCACTCGCCATATTTGCCCCGGCAGCCCATGCGGCCGTGTATCTGAGCGTCGAACAGGCGCAGCAGGCCATCTTTCCCGGCGCCCGTTTCACCGTGGAAGCGCTCGCTTCGCCAGATGCGGCTCATCGCCAGCTATGGAGGGTCTCTCAGGGGGGCTGGTTCATCGTCGACGCCGTGTTCGGCAAGCATGAGCTGATCACCTATGCCGTCGGGCTCGGGGCCGACGGCAGCGTGCGAGGCGTCGAGATCCTGGAGTACCTCGAAAGCTACGGTTACCAGATCCGCGACCCTGCGTGGCGGCGCCAGTTTGCCGGGAAGACTGCTCGCGACCCTCTGAAGCTCGACCAGGATATCCGTAACATCAGCGGCGCCACGCTTTCGTGCCGCCACGTCACCGATGGCATCAAGCGCCTGCTTGGCTTCTATGAGTCGGCCCTCAAGCAGCGTTAGGCGGGCGCGTCCGCTGCTCGGCACCCTGGCGGAAATTCGCCTGCCGCGAGAGGCTTCGGGCGCCATCGAGGGGGGCTTCGAAGCACTCGAGCGCGTACACCGGCTGATGAGCCGCCAGGACTCTGAGAGCGATGTGGCAAGAATCAATGCCGCGTCAGCCGGCAGTGTCATTAGCATCGATCCCTGGACCATGGCGGTGCTGCGACGGGCAAAGGAGGTCCACGCGCTCACGGGCGGGCTGTTTCACTGGGAGCCGCTCGAAATGCTCGAATCAGCCGTCCATGTGAAGCAGCGCGTGCATCTTACGCTCGATGGCATCGCAAAGGGATATGCGGTCGACCGCGCGGTCGACGCACTACGCCGCGCGGGTGCAGATTGCGGCGTAGTCAATGCTGGCGGCGACCTGCGGGTATTCGGCAGGCAGCCCGAGCCCATTTACGTGCGACATCCGCGCTCTCCAGGCAAGCTGGTGCATATCGGCCAGGTGACGGAAGCAGCCGTCGCCAGCTCGGGGGCTTACTTTTCCGCCACGGAGTTCTTCGACCCCAGAACAAGAAAGGTCGCGAAACCGGGCCACGGAGTCACTGTGATCGCGCTTGACTGCACGACCGCCGATGCGCTCACCAAGCCCTGCCTGCTTGAGCCGACCCGCTCAAACGTCATTGCCGCCCGTTTCGGGGCCCTTGCGGTGGTGATGCAGTGAGTACGCTGCGCCGCGCATTTCGTGGCCTGCTCTATGCGACGCTCGCCGTGCTTCTGGTCTCCGGTGGGCTCTGGGAATGGCTGCGCTCGGCGCTGCTGATGAAGGTCCATGGCGGCACCGCGATGCTGGCGCTGCTTCTGCTCGGGGCAGCCCTTGCCTCTCACGTGCCGACCGGGTGGAAGGACGCTCGCTACAAAGGGACTGGGATTGGGATTCTCGCGGCCGCGGCGTGGCTGATTATCAGCGGCCATTTGCTTTATTACTCGGGCGACGAGGCAGTTCGCCAAGCCGCGAGCTACAGCCACCTCGGCGCCGGCATCGGATTGCCGGTACTTCTCGGCCTCCATCTCTGGCGTAGGGCGCTGGTGTAGCCTAAGCACCGGAGGAGGCGCCGATGAAAATCATTGCATGCGTCGCCGCGGCGGCCCTGCTCGCCGCGTCCACGCTCGCGCTGGGCCAGTCCTGGCCGGCAAAACCGATCAAGTACATCGTTCCATTCGCACCCGGCGGCACCACCGACATTCTGGGACGCATGGTCGCCGCGGGGCTCGCACCGGCGCTAGGCCAGCCGGTGGTGGTTGAGAACAAGCCCGGCCAGGCCGGGTCGGTCGGCTCGGCCGAGCTCGCCCGTGCGGCAGCGGACGGCTACACCCTGGGGGGCGGCACGATCAGCTCGCATGCCATCAACGCCTCGCTCTACCCGAAGCTTCCATACGACCCCATCAGGGATTTCGCGCCCATCACGATGCTCGCCACGCTGCCGAACATGCTGATCGTGCATCCCAGCCTCAACGTGAGCTCGGTGCGCGAGCTGGTCGAGCTGCTCAAGGTCAATCCGAACCGCTTCAGCTTCGGCTCGGCGGGCAACGGCACTTCCCAGCACATCTCCGGCGAGCTTTTCAAGATCATGACCGGCACGCAGATGCAGCACATCCCGTACAAGGGCAGCGGTCCGATGATCCCCGACCTGATCGCCGGCACGATCCAGCTCAGCTTCGAAAACATCACCACCGCCTATCCGCAGGTGAAGGGCGGCAAGCTGAAAGCGCTGGCGGTGACTTCGGCGAAGCGCTCATTCGTCGCGCCGGACGTCCCGGCGATGGCGGAAGCCGGGCTGCCGGGCTACGACATCACGTCGTGGCAGGCGATGTTCGCCCCGGCGGGGACGCCGAGGGAAATCGTCGCACGCCTGCATGCCGCGACCGCGAAGATCCTGCGCATGCCTGAAAACCGCGACAAGCTGAACCAGCTCGGCCTCGAGGCCGGCGGCATGCTGCCGGATGAGCTCGCCGCGCTGATCCGCGCGGAAATTCCCCGCCTCGGCAAGGTGGTAAGAGAATCCGGCGCGCGCGTAGATTAGGATCCGGGGCTAGGCGGTAGCACGGGGCTTAGAATCGCCTTCCCATGCAGCGCCCCCTGGACGGCATCACCGTCGTCGCGCTCGAGCAGGTCATCGCCGGCCCGTTCGCAACGCGCCAACTCGCTGAGCTCGGCGCACGGGTCATCAAGATCGAGCGTCCGGGCGGTGGCGATGCTGCGCGCGGCTACGACCGCACGGTCAAGGGCCTGTCGTCGCACTTCGTCTGGACCAACCGCTCCAAGGAAAGCCTTTCGCTGGACGCGAAGCATCCTGAAGCGAAACAAATCCTGTGCCGGCTGATCGAGCGCGCCGACGTCTTCGTGCAGAACCTGGCGCCCGGGGCCGCGGACCGCCTGGGTCTCGGCGCGGCCGAGCTGCGCGCGAAGCAGCCACGGCTCGTGTGGTGCGGCATTTCGGGCTACGGCCCGTCGGGGCCGTACGCCGAAAAGAAGGCCTACGACCTGCTGGTGCAATGCGAGGCCGGCCTGCTCTCGGTCACCGGAACGCCCGAAGCGGCCTCAAAGGCGGGTATCCCGGTCGCAGACATCGCGGCCGGAATGTATGCTTTCTCGGCCATCCTCGCAGCGCTGCTGAGGCGCGAGCGGACCGGCGAAGGCGCGACCCTCGATATAACGATGTTCGAGGCGCTGGGCGAATGGATGGGTTTCCCGTCCTATTTCACCGCCTACGGCGGTGCGCCGCCGCCGCGCTGCGGCGCGTATCACGCGACCATCGTGCCGTATGGCCCCTTCCCGACCGGGGACGGCGGCACGGTCTTTCTCAGCGTCCAGAACGAGCGCGAATTCGCCCGCTTCTGCGACCGGGTTCTCGGAGATGGGTCGCTGAAGGACGATGCCAGATTCTCATCCGGCCCCGCCCGCCTGCAATACCGGGACGCCCTGCACGCCGAGATCGCGCGCGCATTCGCGAAGATGGGCCTCCAAGAAGTCATCGACAGGCTCGAAGCGGCCGATATCGCCAATGCGCGCCTGAACACGATGCGGGAGTTCTGGCGCCACCCGCAGCTCGCAGCGCGTGGGCGCTGGGCGCGCGTCGGCTCCCCCGGCGGCGAGCTCGATGCGCTGAAGCCGCCCTTCAACCTCGATGGCCTGGAGCCGCGGATGGACCCGATCCCGGCGGTCGGTGAGCACACCCGCGCCGTTCTTGGCGAACTCGGCTATACCGCCGCCGAGATCGACCGCCTGGCAGCCGACGGCGCGGTTTAAGGCTTCTTCGCGGCCTCGATTCCTATGGCGCGCGCCAGGTCGCGGTGCACGCGCGCGACGCGTTCGACCTCACCCTTGGCGGGGAAGCGCTCGTAGAAGCCCTCCTCCCGGAACTGGCGCGCCATATCGGCCCAGGGGGCAAGGCGCTGCTCCCATCGGGCGACGCGGCCGGATTCCGGCTCGGCGTCCTCGCGCGCGAGATCGGCGCACGCGCGCACGATTGCCTTGATCGTCACCGGCTTGGTGACCATGTAGTCTTCCTTGCCCCACACCGCGTCGCCGAAGACGGCGCGAGCGGCCTTGAAGAAGTCGCGGATGATGCCGTAGTAGCGGGGCACTTCCTTGGAGCTGCCGCCGGCCAGCTGGATCGAGCGCCAGCGTCCGCGCACCCAGCGATGCAATTCGTTGAAGAGCTCCGCCTGCAGCACCCATTTGTCGCGCTGGCTGCGTCCGCCCAGGCGGTTGATGCGGTAGCGCAGCGGGCTGTCGCCCTCGCTGTAGAGCTTCTCGACCAGGCGGGCGGCGAACTTGCGGTCGGGCGCTGCGAACGACACGTGTTCGTACAGATCGACCAGATGGCTCTTGTTGATGCGCGTCGGGGTCGAATTGATGATCACGAACATCTCGGTCGCGAAGTCCTCGCTGCGACCGTCGAAGATGATGCACGGCACGTTGATCGTCGCCGCGTCGTCGGGTCGCTCGTGCAGGTAGAACTGCAGCGCCGCGAGCCGGTGCTGCCCGTCGATGATCAGGAACTTCGATGACGGCTCGTTCACGCTGCCGACGCCGCCATCGCCGCCGGGGCGGAAGCTGAGTCTCTCGGAGGTGAACAGCAATACCGTGCCGGGGATCGGCGGTTGCGTGATCGCGGTCTCGTAGAAGTTCTTGAGCTGGCGCACCTTGGCGCGTGACAGCGAGCGCTGGAAGGCCTGGTCGGTGCGCTCGATCCTGGCGATGAACTGGGCGATATCATCGTCCTGCGCGATGTGCCCGGGCTCGATCTGCTCGCCTTCGCCGTAGAAGCGGCTGATGAAGCGCACCTTCGCCAGCAGATCCTTGGCGCGGTAACTGACGAAATAAAAGACGCCGTCCTTTTGTCGGATCTGCGTCGCTTGCATGGGCGCTCCCCTCCATGGGCCCGGCCCGCCGGGCGGACATGACCGCGCGAATATACCCGAGGATCGCTTGGAGCGAAAAAAAAGTCAGGCCGGGCAGGCCGGCAGCATCAGCGCCTGCAGCACCTCCGTGGTGCTGCGGTTTTGCACGAATCCGACCACTCCTGAGTTCGCGGGTACTGCCTCGGGCAGCAGCGGCAAGACGCGCTGCTCGAGCAACCGGGCATCGCGGGAGAAGGCGAACGGGCCCTCCCACTCCAGGACGGCATAGTCGTGCGCCAGCGTGCGGCCGCGGTTCTCCCCGGCCGTTACCCGGTTGCTCAGCTTGTTCTCATAAGTCGCCAGGTAAAGCGCCGCATCGTCCTTTTGGGTGCGGTCAAGCAGTTCCGCACGCGCTTCGACTTCCAGGGCCTGGCGGCCCACGGAACGGATCTCCAGTGCAATCCGCGCCTTAGCGGCCTGCGCGTTGATTCTGGCCACCGCCTCGTCGAAGGCGGCGCTCCCCCACCGCCTGAAATCCCGCCCCTGGAGCAGCACTTGGGGCGTGTAGACGAGCGCCGAGCGCTGCAGCTGCGTGAGCTTTCTTTGCCGTGCTGAAAACTCGCCTTTGGCGTACGGATCCTTCCAGCCGATGTAGTCCCAGTAATCGACATGCAGCGACAGCGGCACCACGCGTTGCGGCACGTAGCCGCGAGCGCCGAGGCCGGAGAGCCAGCGGTCTGCGGGCGGGCAGCTGCTGCAGCCTTGGGACGTATAGAGCTCTACGAGGGCGACGGTCCGCTCCCCGCTCAGAGCGCTGCAGCGTTCCGCCCCGGCGGCGTCCGCCAGAAAGAGCGCCAGCACTGCGGCCGCGATACGCATGGGCCTTGGTCGAAACGGTGGCCTGCGGCTTACGGCCTGGCGACCCATAATGTGCCGTGCCGCATCAGTTTTTTTTCCTCGCCTCGCTAGCGTGGAATTTCGGCCTCGGCATGACCTGGCTTGCGGTACCGCTGTACGCCCATTCCGAAGGCTTGTCCAATGCCGAGATCGGTGCGCTGTTCGCCGCCCCGGTCCTGGCTCAAGTGCCCCTCAACCTGGCCGGCGGCGCCTACACCGACCGCATCGGTGGACGGCGCATCATGCTGGGTGCGTGCTGGGCGAGCGTCGTAGCCGGCGCCTGGCTCATGTTCGCCCACGGGTTTTGGATGCTGATGCTCGGCCAGCTCGCCCTGGTCCTGTCGCGGGCCGCGTTCTGGCCTGCGACCTGGGCGCTGGCGAGCGAGTTGCCGGGGGAGCGCGGCATCCAGCTGGGACGCCTGAACGCCGCGACCAACATAGGCCAGATCGCCGGCACTGCGCTGTGTGGGTTTCTCCTCGCCGCAGCGGGATTCCAGCCCACATTCCTCGCCTTGGCAGGCACTGGGCTGATGGCCTTTTTTGCCGGTCTCGGCACCAAGCCGGCCGCGCAAAAGCCTGCCGTCGGCGGCCCTAGCCTGCTGGTCGGCTACTGGCGCCTGCTCCATCAACGGATCATCCGGTATTCGATGCTTTGCGCCTACCTCTCGGCGCTGCCGTTTTCGCTTTCCATCTCGTTCTACCCCCTGCTGCTCGCAGACTTCGGCTACGGCGAGGGGGCGTCCGGCATCCTGCTCGCGCTGCGCGCTCTCGGCGCGATAGCCGCCGGGCTGATCGCTGCGCGCTTCGTACGCACGGGACCGGAGACTCTGTGGCCGGTGCTGTGCGGGGCCGGCGTGGCGGCTGCGGTCGGCCTGGTGCCGACGCTCGACCATGCCGTGCCCATCGGCTTCTGGCTGCTGCTCGTCGGCTTCGGTTCTGGCGCCATGACCTTGTACTTCCAGATCACCATCGCGGAGGCCAGCCGGCGGGAGGAGCGCGGATCGGCGCTTGCGCTCGGCGGGCTGGGCTGGGGCATCTCGCACCTCAGCACCCCCCTGGTCATGGGTTTTCTGGCCGACCGCTACGGCATCGTGGCCGGCTTCTATGCTATCGGGGCCTTCGCGCTCGCCTGCACCCTGGTCATTGCCGTAGTGCGCGCCTGGGCGTTCAGGCGGCCTTGAACATGCCGGGTTTAAGGGAATGGCGTGCTACCTTTGCTTGCGGCGCAATCGCTCCTCGCGCTCCAGGATGCCGCGCTCGATCGCTCTCAGAGCCTCGAGTTGCTGCCGTAATGCTTCTTCGCGCTTATCTCGGTCCTTATCGACGCGCTCGCGCTCGCGCGCCGCGCGCTCGAGCTCGCGGGTCAGGCGCTGGCGCTCGACGACTAGGGCAGAAAAGAGCGCTGCAAAGCGTCCGAACCCCGGCGCGGCGGCATCGGCCAGTGGCTCGAACAGCTCTGCCGCGCGCGCATCGTCCCGCAACGGGGCAGGCAGAACAGCGAGCAGCGTCGCAAGCCGCAGGCGATTTACGGCGGTCGGATCGCGCGTAAAGGCGTCTTGCGCGCTGGACAACGCAGCCTTTTGCTCGGCAGAAGGCGCCCGCGCAGCGGTCATGGCGTCTGCGATGATGGCGTCCACCGTGCCCAACTGCTCGGCGCCCGGCTGCAGCAGTGCGCAACCGGTAAGAGCGATTGCGATAGCTACGATGACAGCCTTCATGCCGCCACCGGCAACGCCCGCGCGGGTCTACGCGGCAAAGTGACGCGGAAATGCCCGCCGCTCGCCTCGCTCACTACGCTGATCCGCCCGCCGTGCGCCTCGACGAACTCGCGCGCGATAGCAAGGCCCAGACCGGTGCCCTCGATGCGACCGCTCTCCTTCGCCCGGCCGCGGAAAAACGAGTCGAAGATCGATTCTCGCTCTTCCAGCGGCACCCCCGGGCCGGTGTCGATCACATCGACCATGGCCTCGCGGTCCGCCGCCCGTGTGAGCACTCTGATGGTGCCTCCGCTCGGGGTGAACTTCACTGCGTTGCCAAGCAGGTTGTCGATGATCGAACGCAGCTTCTCTGGGTCGGCTTCCACGCTCACCTTGTCGAGGTCTAGCTCCAGCCGCTGCCCCTTGGCCTGCACCGCGAGCTGGTGCGGCCGCGCCACGTCCTGGACCAGCGCATCCAGCGCTACGGCCCGTGGTTGCAGCGACCCGGCCGAATGTAGAGCGCGCTGGTAGTCGAGCAGATCCTCGATCAGCCGCTGCAGCTTGACACTGTTGTCGCGCATGATGGCGACAACTTGGCGCTGCGGCGGCGCCAACGGGCCGCCCACCTGGTCGTTCAGCAGCTCGGCGCCTTCGCGCAGCACGGTCAGAGGCGTCTTCAGCTCGTGCGACAGATGGCGCAGAAAGCGGTTTTTCTCCGCCTCCAGCTCGGCGAGCCGTCGCCGCAGCCAGTCGAGCCGCTCGCCGAGCGATTGCAGATCCTCCGGGCCGCGCACGGTGATCTCGCGCGAGAAATCCGCCCCGCCCAGTTGCCGGATCGACGCGTCGAGCGCCGCGATCGGGCGCGAGATGTAGCGCGTGAGGCCGAGCGCTATGGTGAGCGCGACGGCGGTGCTGAAGATGACGAGCAGGATCAGCCTGCGCTGCACCGCCTCGGCGTTCGATCGCAGCCGCACCACCTCGCGGTCGGCCACCAGGTAGCTGATGGCCAGGACCTCGTACGCGTTCTCGGCCAATTCGGCCGCGATGCCGCCGATCCTGCGCGGATCTTGGCGCGGGCGCGGCTGCGTGCCGAGGAGCTCGTAGAGCTGTTGCTCCAGCGCGACAGTCTTTTTGAGCGCGGCAAGCTGCTTCTCATCGAGCGGCAGGAGCAGCAACTCGTCGGCAATCTGCCTGAAACTGCGATGTACCGCGGCGTAGTCGGCGGCGAGAGCCGGGTCTTTTACCGCCGCCAACTGCTGCGCCAGGCGCTCGATCGAGCCGATGCGGTTCACCAGCGAGCGACTGGCGCGCGCCGCCTGCGACGCGCTGAACACTGCGGTGCGACTCTGCTCGGCGAGCCGCTCCGTGTTCCAGGCCGAATAGGCGAGCGCACCCACGAGCGGCAGCGCGACCACCGTAAAACCGGTCAGCAACAGGCCAAGAAACGATCGCGGGTACGCCATGTCCTTATAATTTCAACAGAATTTCCATTGGCGCGAGGATCAATGTCACACAATGCAGAGCCCCGCATCTATCTCGTCGCCGCCGTGGCCGCAAATGGAATCATAGGCGCCAACGGCCGGCTACCGTGGCACTTTCCGGAGGACTTGAAGCACTTTAAGCAACTGACTCTGGGTCACCCGGTGATCATGGGGCGGCGCACCTGGGAATCGCTCGGACGACGGGCGCTCCCTGGACGCGAGAACATCGTAGTGACCGGCACGCCTGGATACGAGGCCCCCGGGGCGGCGGTGGCTACCTCGCTGGAAGCGGCACTCGCCCTGTGCACCGGCGAACCTGTAGTCTTCGTAATCGGCGGTACGCGGCTGTTCGAGACCGCGCTGCCGATCGCTGATGGCCTGGTGATGACGGAGATCCACAGGGATTACCGGGGTGACACCTGGTTTCCGCGCTACGACCGTTCGCGCTGGCGCGAGGCACAGCGGGAGGCGCGTACCGCAGCCGATGGCACGAAGTTCGACTTCGTGCGGTACGAGCGCGCCTAGCGCTTAGACTCGAATACCCGAACCTCCGGCAGCGGAAAGCCGTTGAAGTGGCTCGCATAGGCGGTCGTGTACGCGCCTGCGTTCTTGATGTAAACGAAATCACCTTCCTGCAGGTCCGACGGCAGCGGCTCGTCGCGCATGACGATGTCCACCGAGTCGCAGGTCGGCCCGCCGACGGTCCAGGGAATGTCGGGGCCGGAGCGCTCGGTGCGGATGCGGTACTTCAGGCCCTCGCTGCTCTCGATCACGCCGCCGAACAGGCCTGCGTCCCAGTGCATCCAGCGCTTGCCGGCGCGGGTGGCTGTGCCGAGCACGCGGCAGACAAAATAGCCAGCGTCGGAGACCAGGAAGCGGCCTGGCTCGGCGATCACCTGCACGTCCTCGGGGAAGGCCCTGAGGCACTCGTTCACCACCTCGCCGATGACCTCGACCGACGGGATCGGCTTGACGTGCCGGACTGGAAACCCGCCGCCGATATTGAGCAGGCGCGGCTTCAGGCCCGCCTTGCTCATCACCTCGAACAGCGCTCTCGCCTTTTCCAGGGCGACGCGCCAGTTCTCCGGGTTGCGGCATTGCGAACCGACATGGAACGTTACACCGGCCAGGTCCGTGCCGAGCTTGGCGGCCAGGGCAACGATCTCGCGCGCGTCGGCGGCGCCGGCTCCGAATTTGCCGGACAGCGGCCAGTCGCTGCCGATGTTGGGAGCGGCGATCCGCAGGTACTGCTTGGCATCCGCCTTGGTCTCGTGGATGCGCCGCAACTCGTCGGCGCTGTCGACGACGAACCATTCCACGCCCTTGGCGGCGGCGTAGGCGATCGACTCGCGCGACTTCACGGGGTTGGAAAAGAAGATCTCGGCCGGCGCCACGCCGAGACCCAGGAGAAGCTCGAGCTCGGCCGTCGACGCGATCTCAAAGCCCGCGCCCTCCTGCACCTGCACCTTGAGCACCCGTCGGTCCGGATTGGCCTTGACCGCGTAATGCGGCCGCACGCGGGGCATGGCGGCGCGAAAGCGCCTCACCTTGCCGCGCACGATGGCGGTGTCGATGATCAGGAACGGTCGGCTGTACCTCTGGTGTGCGGCCTGGCGGACGATCTCGAAGTCGAGGCTGACCTCGGGATGCGTGTCGAAGAGCTGTTCTTGCTGCGGCTGCTTGGGAAGTGCGTTTTGTCTGCTGCGTGCAAAGCTACTTGGGCGATCCCCCATCAAAGTTCTCCCGAAATGGACCTAGGTCTCAGGAATATCGCGGACGCAGACTTCATAGACCGGGCAGCAGTTCCTTTTGCTTGTCATGATGACCTCCTTCTTCTCGCTGAAGTTGAAGGAAAAACTCCGGCTGATTATAGGGACGACCCCTCTGGAGTCAAGGGCTTGGCCAAGATTTTTTCATTTTTTTTGCGTGGCACTGAAACGCAGCCCGGCCGTTGCGTCCACGCAAGGGGTAGTGGCCCAGAAGAAGACAACCACTAGATACGGGGGAGCGTCACGCCCTTCTGGCCCTGGTACTTGCCGCCGCGGTCGCGGTACGACGTCTGGCAAAGCTCGTCGGACTCGAGGAACACCACCTGCGCCACGCCTTCGTTGGCGTAGATGCGCGCCGGCAACGGCGTGGTGTTGGAGAACTCGAGCGTCACATGGCCCTCCCATTCCGGCTCGAGGGGCGTGACGTTGACGATGATGCCGCAGCGCGCGTAGGTCGACTTGCCAAGGCAGATGGTGAGCACGTTTCGCGGGATGCGGAAGTACTCCACGGTACGGGCCAGCGCAAACGAGTTCGGCGGGACGATGCACACATCGCCCCGGTAGTCGACGAAGTTTCTCTCGTCGAACGCCTTGGGATCGACGATGGTCGAGTTGATATTGGTGAAGATCTTGAACTCGGTCGAGCAGCGGATGTCGTAGCCGTAGCTGGAAGTGCCGTAGGACACCACGCGACGCCCGGCGAGCTCCTTCACCTGTTCCGGCTCGAAGGGCTCGATCATCCTGTGCTCCGCAGCCATGCGACGGATCCAGCCGTCGGATTTGATGGTCACGTGTTCTGCACCACGATATTGGGAAACTTGGAGGTCATGTCGCGCTGCGACTCGGCGATCCTGACGGCGCAGCGGCGCGCGATGCGCCGGTAGATCTCCGCCACCGGGCCGTCGGGGTCCGATACTACCGTCGGCTTGCCCGAGTCCGCCTGGCTGCGGATCGCCTCGTCGAGCGGCAGCTGGCCGAGCAGCTCGGTGCCGTAGTCGCGGCACATCTTCTCGGCCCCGCCGGCGCCGAAAATATGGCTCTGATGGCCGCATTTCGGGCAGACGTGGGAAGACATGTTCTCCACCACGCCGAGGATCGGAATGCCGACCTTCTCGAACATCCTGAGGCCCTTGCGGGCATCGATGATCGCGATGTCCTGCGGCGTGGTGACGATGACGGCGCCGGTCACCGGCACCTTCTGGGCGAGCGTCAGCTGGATGTCGCCCGTGCCGGGGGGCAGGTCGACCACCAGATAGTCGAGGTCTCGCCAGCGCGTGTCCTTCAGCAGCTGCTCGAGCGCCTGGGTCACCATCGGGCCACGCCAGACCATGGGCGTGTCGATGTCAATGAGAAAGCCGATCGAGATCGCCTGCAAGCCGTGGCCCTCCATCGGCTCGAGCGACTTGCCGTCCTTCGACTCCGGCCGGCCGGCGATGCCGAGCATCATCGGCTGCGACGGCCCGTAGATGTCGGCGTCAAGCACGCCAACCGAGGCGCCTTCGGCTGCCAGCGCCAGCGCGAGGTTCACCGCAGTGGTGGATTTGCCGACGCCGCCTTTCGCGGAGGCGACGGCGATGACGTTCTTGATCCCGGGGATCAGCTTGACGCCGCGCTGCACGGCGTGCGCCACCACCCTGGAGCTCAGGCTCACCGCGACGTTCGCGGCGCCCGCCTGCTTCAGGGCCTGGACGACCTGGCGGCGGATCGGCTCGTGCTGGCTCCTGCCCGGATAGCCGAGCTCGATGTCCAGCGAGACGTCGTTGCCGGAGACCTTCATGTTGCGCGCCGAGCGCGTGCTGAGGAAGTCCTTGCCGGTATTCGGGTCGATGAGCTGCTTGAGGACGCCTTGAACGTCCGCGTCACTGAGAGGCATCTTCAAAGTGTAAGCTAAAATTGCCCCTTTCCCGAGCAGTCCCGCCTCACTCACATGGCCTCCCGCAGGCTCTTCGTCACCACCGCGCTGCCCTACGCGAACGCGCCGTTCCACATCGGCCACATGATGGAGTACATCCAGGCCGACATCTGGGTGCGGTTCCAGCGCATGCAGGGGCACGAGGTGCATTTCATGGGCGCCGACGACGCGCACGGTGCGCCCATCATGCTGGCAGCCGAAAGCGCGGGGAAATCCCCCGAGCTCTTCGTCGCCGAGATCGCCAGGGGGCGCAGGCAGTACCTCGAGGGTTTTCATCTCGGCTTCGACAACTGGCACTCCACCCATTCAGCGGAGAACACCGAGCTCTCGCAGGACATCTACCGCAAGCTGAAGGCGGCGGGCCTTGTCTACACCAAGCCGGTGGAGCAGTTCTACGACCCCGTGAAAGGCATCTTCCTCGCCGACCGCTACATCAAGGGCGAATGCCCCAACTGCGGCGCGAAGGACCAGTACGGCGACGCGTGCGAGAACTGCGGCACCGTGTACACCGCCACGGAGCTGAGAAACCCGTATTCGACGCTCTCGGGCGCAGCCCCGGTGCTGAAGAGCTCGGAGCACCATTTCTTCAGGCTCTCCGATCCGAAATGCCGCGCCTTCCTCAAGCAATGGCTCGAGGCGCCGGGCCGGCTGCAGCCGCAGGTCGTAAACAAGGCGAAGGAGTGGCTCGAAGGCACCGGCGAGCGGGCGCTCGCCGACTGGGACATCTCGCGTGACCCGCCCTACTTCGGCATCCGCATCCCGGACATCAAGGAAGAGAAATACCTTTACGTCTGGCTCGACGCGCCGGTCGGCTACCTGGCGTCCTTCAAGAACTACTGCGCGAAGAAAGGCCTGGATTTCGAGAAGCTGCTGCAGGACCCGAAGACCGAGCAGATCCATTTCATCGGCAAGGACATCATCTACTTCCACACCTTGTTCTGGCCGGCGATGCTGAAGTACGCGGGCAAGCCGTACAAGGTTCCCGACCACGTATACGTCCACGGCTTCATCACCGTGTCGGGCGACAAGATGTCGAAGTCGCGCGGCACCGGCATCAGCCCGCTGCGCTACCTCGAAATCGGCATGAACCCAGAGTGGCTGCGCTACTACATCGCGGCCAAGCTGAACGCCAACGTCGAGGACCTCGACTTCAACCCTGACGATTTCATGGCGCGCGTCAACAGCGACCTGGTCGGCAAGTACGTCAACATCGCCAGCCGCTGCGCGGTGTTCATCAACCGGAAATTCGGCGGCAGGCTGGTCGCGGCGCGGCGGGACTTCGCATTCAGCGCCAAGGCCGGCGAAATCGCAGCGCTCTACGAGCAGCGCGAGTTCGGCAAGGCGTTGCGGGAAATCATGGCGCTCGCAGACGCCGCGAACCAGTTCGTCGACGAGCAAAAGCCGTGGGAGCTTTCCAAGCAGCCCGGCGCGGAGCACAAGCTGCAGCAGGTCTGCTCGGTCGCGATCAATCTCTTCAGGCTCCTGACGATCTACCTGAAGCCGGTGCTGCCGCAGACTGCGGCCGAGGCCGAGCGGTTCCTCAACGTGGCGCCGCTGCAGTGGTCGGACGCCGGAACGCTGCTTCCGGCCGGCCACCGCATCAGCGAATACCGGCATCTGCTGAATCGGGTCGACGAAAAACAACTGGATCAGCTGTTCGACGTTGCGTCAGTCCCCGGGGTTGCAAAGGAGCAGGCTGTGAGCGATACGATCAGCATCGACGATTTCAACAAGCTGGATCTGCGCGTGGCGAAAATCGCGCGCGCCGAAGCGCTCGAGGGGGCGGACAAGCTGCTGAAGCTGACCCTCGATATGGGCGACGGCACGCGCACGGTGATCGCCGGAATCAAGTCGGCCTACGCTCCCGAGAAGCTCGAAGGCCGGCTGACGGTCGTGGTGGCGAATCTTGCGCCGCGGAAAATGAAGTTCGGCGTCTCCGAAGGCATGGTGCTCGCCGCTTCGGGCGACGGACCGGAAATTTTTCTCGTTTCACCGGACGCCGGGGCGCAGCCCGGCATGCGCGTAAAATAGCGCCGTCGCGGCCTGCGCGCCGCATTCGGCCGAAGATCCGTGATGGAGAGCTCCAGCCGCACGCTCGTCTGCAGTGTGCTCTTCCTCGACATCGTGGAGTATTCGAGGAAGCCGGTCGCAGAGCAGCTGCAGCTCAAGCAGCTGTTCAACGCGGTGCTCGCCAAGGCGCTCGACCAGGTGGCGGCCGCCGACCGCATCATTCTCGACACCGGCGACGGCGCTGCGGTCACCTTCATGGGCGATCCCGAGGACGCGTTGTTCGCCGCAATGTCGGTGCGCGACATGGCCAGCACCGTCCCCGTGCGCCTCGGTGTGAACCTCGGCCCGGTGCGGCTGGTAAAAGACCTGAACGACCAGGTAAACATCATCGGCGACGGCATCAACGTCGCGCAGCGCGTCATGAGCTTCTCGCGTCCCGGGCAGCTGCTCGTGTCGCGCTCGTTCTACGAGGTCGTGTCCTGCCTGTCGCGGGATTACAAGGCCCTGTTCCGGCACGAAGGCCAGCGCACCGACAAGCACGTGCGCGAGCACGAGGTCTACGCCGTGGTCGGCGGCACGCCGTCGGCGCGGCGCGTGGCGCAGACCGAGTCGCGGCTGATCGGTCCGCTGAGCGTCGGCGGCTGGTTCGCGGCCGGCGGTCCATTCGGCGTGCGGCGTTCCGCGCTCGTCTCCGCCCCGGTGGTATTGCTCGCCTTGATCGGCAGCGGCATGGCGGCGCGGTCGGTGATGGACCAGCAGACCGCGGCACAGGTGATCCCGGCTCCCCCGCCCCGGCTGACGCTCGTGCCGCGTCCCGAGACGGTCGCGTCGGTTCCTGGCATGGAAAAAACACAGGAGAAGACCGAGGCACCCGGCGCCACCGGCCGTCCAGGCCGGCTCGAGCTGGCCGTCACGCCGTGGGGGGAAGTCGTCATCGATGGCAAGAGCCGCGGCGTGAGCCCGCCGCTGCGCCTGCTTGAAATCCCCTCCGGGTCGCATACGATAGAGATCCGTAACTCGACCTTTTCCAGCCACGTCGAGAAGATCAATTTGAAAGCCGGGGAAGCAAAAAGAATCCAGCACAGGTTCCGATGATGATTCGATTGCTCGTCAGTGCCGTCGCCTTCGCCGCCCTCGCCGCGTGCTCGTCCGACCCGATGGGCGACATTCGCGACATATTCCAGCCCGCCAAGGGTGAGGCGGCGTTCACCACCGGTCTGAAGCAATACGAGGATGGCGAGTACGCCGAGTCGGCGAAGAACCTGCAGAGCGCCCTGCACAAGGGGCTCGGCGACCGGGACAAGGTGGCGGCGTACAAGCACCTCGCGTTCATCCACTGCGTCTCGGGCCGCGAACGTCAGTGCCGCGACGAGTTCCGCAAGGCTCTCGCCGTGGACCCGACCATGGACCTCGCCCCCGCGGAAGCGGGCCACCCGATCTGGGGACCGATCTTTCGGGCGGTCAAGGCGGGCCGCTAGGCCCGCGCCCGGTTCAATGGAAGCGCCGCAGCTCGGCCGCTACGTCATCCAGTCCGAGCTCGGTCGCGGCGCGATGGGCGTCGTGTACAAGGCGACCGACTCGGTGCTGCAGCGAACCGTCGCCGTCAAGACGGTCAACATGGCGCTCGAAAGCACCGGCATCGGCAATTACGAAGCCCGTTTCTACCAGGAGGCGCGCGCCGCAGGCAGCCTGAACCACGCCAACATCGTCACCGTCTACGATGTCGGCAAGGCCGGCGACATCGCCTACATGGCGATGGAGTTCATCGAGGGCGTCGAGCTGCGCACGATGATCGGCGAGGGCCGCTCGCTGCCGGTGGCGCAGGCGATCTCCATCGGCGCGCAAGTGGCCGAAGGGCTGGGCTATGCCCACCAGCACGGGGTCGTGCATCGCGACATCAAGCCGGCCAACATCATGGTGGTGGCGAACGGTCCGGTGAAGATCACCGATTTCGGCATCGCCCGCATGCGCGCCTCGGGCGAGCTGACCCAGACCGGAATGATGCTGGGCTCGCCCAAGTACATGTCGCCCGAACAGGTCATCGGCAAGCGCGCCGATTACCGCTCGGACATCTTCTCGCTCGGCATCATCCTTTACGAGATGCTGTGCGGCAACGTCCCGTTCAACGGCGAAAACGTGACGGCGCTGATGTACCAGATCGTGAACTTCGCGCCCCCCGCGCCGAGCGCGGTGAACCACGCCGTGCCCGAGCTGCTCGACTATATCGTCGCCAAGATGCTCGCCAAGCCGCTCGAGGAGCGCTATCAGGGCGCGCAGGAGCTGGCGCAGGACCTGCGCGAGTGCGAGCGCCAGCTGGCCGCGCCGCCGGGTTCCACCGTGCCCCCCCGGCCCACCGGGCTGGCGAGCGGACCGCAGCCGGAACTGGTCGACACGCGCGCCCACGACGTGGTGATGGCGCAAACGCTGAACCGCACCCGCGACAAGGACAAGACCCCCGAGGACCCGACCACGCCGCCGGCGCGCGGGCTTTCGCACTCCTTCGATTCCCTCGAGGCGACGCAGCGCCTTGCCGTGCTCACCGGGGCGGCCGCCCTGCCAGGCGCGAGCACCCTTCCGGGTTCTACTGTGGAACCGCAAACCGCGACCCAGGCGATCGGCTCGCTGCCCCCGCCGCCGCGCATCGGTTGGCGGCGGCGCGACTGGCTGCTGGTCGGCGCAGCCGCGGTCCTCGGACTGATCGTCGCGCGCGCGGTCATGAAACGCGACGACCGCTGACGGGGTTATTTGCCTAGCCTCGACGCTACCCTGCTCCTCATAGCCGCGTGGCTGGCTATCGGGCTCGCCGGGATGCTGGCGCCGCGCAGCCTGCGGCTGGCGAGCCGCGTGCTCTTCCCAGGGGGCGCAGTGGCAGGGCTGGCGCTCGCCGCGGTAGCGCTCCAGGCGATATTCGGATCGCCCGCCTCGCGGGTGCTGCCCCTGGGCCTGCCCGATCTGCCGTTTCACGCGCGCATCGATGCGCTGTCGGCTTTTTTCCTCCTCCTCCTTGGCGCTGTAGCTGCAGGCATCTCGACATTCGCCTGCGGGTACCTGCGCGCCGGCGAAGGGCAGCCGCCCGGATTGCAATGCCTGTGCTACCACGCTTTCCTCGCCAGCATGGCCGCGGTGCTGGTCGCCGACGACGCGTATTTCTTCATGGTCGCGTGGGAGACGATGGCGCTGTCCTCGTTCTTTCTCGTCACGAGCGATCATCGGCACGCCGAGATCCGGCGCGCCGGCTACCTGTATCTCCTCATTGCGCACCTCGGGGCAATCTCGATCCTGCTGTGCTTCGGCGCGTTGCAGGCGGGCACCGGCGACTACACGTTCGACGCAATGCGTCGGATCGAGCAGCCGGCGGGCTGGGCGACGGTCGCTTTCCTGCTTGCGCTCGCCGGCTTCGGCGCCAAGGCCGGCGTCGTGCCCCTGCATGTGTGGCTGCCCGAGGCGCACCCGGCGGCGCCTTCGCCGGTCTCGGCGCTGATGTCGGCCGTGATGCTGAAGACCGCGGTCTACGGAATGCTTCGCGTGACGCTGGATCTCATCGGCTTGCCGCTCTGGTGGTGGGGCGTGATCGCGCTCGCCGCCGGGCTGGTGAGCGCGCTTTTCGGCATCGTATTCGCGGCCGTGCAAACCGACATGAAGCGCCTGCTTGCGTATTCGTCCATCGAGAACATCGGCCTGATCATGTCAGGCTTCGGGCTGACGCTGCTGTTCCGCGGCTTCAGCATGGGGACCCTGGCCGCCCTCGCTTTGACAGCGACGCTCTACCACTGTCTCAACCACGCCTTCTTCAAGAGCCTGCTGTTTCTCTCCGCAGGCTCGGTGCTGCATGCCACGCGCGAGCGCAGCCTCGACCGGCTCGGGGGGCTGATCCAGCGCATGCCGTGGGTGGCGTGGTGCGCGCTGGTGGGCACGGTAGCCATCGCCGGCTTGCCGCCGCTTAACGGTTTCGTTTCCGAATGGCTGCTGCTCCAGGCATTTCTGTTCACCCCGGGGTTGCCGCATGCCTACATGAATATGCTGGTGCCGATAGCCGCGGCCGCGATCGCGCTCGCCGCAGCGCTTTCGGGCTACGTCATGGTGAAGTTCTACGGCGTCATATTTTTGGGGCAGCCGCGCGAGGCGAGGCTGAGCGAGACGCACGACGCCGGACCCTGGGAGCGCACCGGCCTGCTTTGGCTAGCCGCGGGCTGCGTCGCGCTGGGTCTCGCGCCCGTCACGGTGATCAGTCTGCTGGATCCCATCACGCGCAGCGCGACCGGCTACGGCATCGGCAGCCACGCCGGCAGCTGGCTGTTTCTCGCGCCCATCGAGCCGCAGCGCGCCAGCTATAGCCCGCTGCTATTCTTTGTCGTCGCCACGCTGCTCGTAGTAGTGACCTGGCTCTCGGTGCGGGTTTTCTACCATGGCCGCGTGCGCCGGTCCGGGCCCTGGGATTGCGGCTTTCCCCATCTTGACGCGCGCATGCAGGACACGGCCGAAGGTTTCGGCCAGCCGGTGCGCCATATCTTCGAGCCCTTTTTCAGAGTCACGCTCGAGACGCCTTCGCCGCTCGATTCCCGGCCCCGCTACCGCGACCTCGTGGAGGACCGGTTGTGGTACTGGCTATACCTTCCCGTCGCCCGCGCCGTCGAGCGCGTCACGGTGCTGGTCACGGTTCTTCAGCGTGGGCGCATCTCGGTGTACCTGATGTACAGCTTCGCGACCCTGCTTCTCCTGCTGCTCTTCGTGCGGTGAGCGCTGCCGGCATCGCCGCCCAATTCGCCGAGCTGGCGCTCGCCGTTCTGCTCGCGCCGCTGTTGACCGGCTGGGTCAACCAGTGCCGCGCCTGGCTGCAGAACAAGAGCGCACCCGGCATCCTCCAGCCTTACCGCGTGCTGGCCAAGCTGTTCCAGAAGGAAGTCATTCTCGCGCACAACGCCTCGCCGCTCTTCCGCTCGGCGCCCTACCTGATCTTCGGCAGCCTGGCGCTCTCCGCCGCCATCGTCCCGACCCTGGGGACCGACCTGCCGCTGAACGAGGCCGCCGATGCCATCGCGCTGGTCGGCCTGCTCGCCCTGGCACGCCTGTTCATCGCGCTGGCTGCAATGGACGTCGGCACTGCGTTCGGCACGCTTGGCGCGCGCCGCGAAATGATGGTCGGCTTCCTCGCGGAGCCGGCGCTGCTGATGGTGTTCTTCACCGCCTCGCTCATCTCGCATTCAACGTCGCTCTCCACCATCGTCGCGGCGATCGCGCACCGCGAGCTGGTGATCTACCCCAGCATGGCGTTCGCCGGCGTCGCGTTTGTCATGGTGTCCCTCGCCGAGAACGCGCGCATTCCCATCGACAACCCGGCGACGCATCTCGAGCTGACGATGATCCACGAGGCGATGGTGCTGGAGTACTCGGGGCGGCATCTCGCGCTGATCGAATGGGCGGCCAGCCTGAAGCTGTTTGTCCACATGTGCATCGGGCTGGCGCTGTTCTTTCCATTCGGCATCGCAGGAGGCGGCGACTGGCTGGGCCTCGTCCTCGCCCTGCCCGCGCTTGCCGCCAAGCTGGCCGTCGGCGGCGCTGCGCTGGCCTTGATCGAGATGCTGAGCGCCAAGATGAGGATTTTCCGCGCTCCGGAGTTCCTCGGCACCGCTTTCCTGCTCGCGGTGCTGGCAATGCTCGTCCACGTGATGCTGGAAGGCTGAGGCCATGCTGCAGCACTTCGGACCCCAGGTCATCAATCTGCTCGCCGCGGTCCTGCTGCTGCTCGCGTTCGCCATGCTGTCACAGCGCAGAATCCTGTCGCTGATCAACCTGTTCGCGGCGCAAGGCTTCGTGCTGTTCCTTTCGACCGCGCTGGTGGCCGCGCTTACCGACCAGAAGCATCTGTACGTTTCCGCAGCAGTGACCCTGGTGCTGAAAGTCACCCTCCTCCCGTGGATCCTGCATCGCCTGATCCGCAGGCTGAACGTGAAATGGGACGTCGAGACCCTGATCAACATCCCGACCACTATGCTCGTCGGCATCCTGCTGGTGATCCTCGCTTTCAACCTGGCCGCGCCGATCTCGCAGCTGGCCGGCACGGTAACCCGCTCGACCCTCGGCATCGCGCTGGCGAGCATGCTGCTCTCGTTCATGATGATGATCACGCGCTCCAAGGCGGTGCCGCAGGTGATCGGCTTCCTGTCGATGGAGAATGGCCTGTTCTTCGCCGCCACCGCCGCCGTCTACGGCATGCCGATGGTGGTCGAGCTCGGCGTGGCGCTCGACGTGCTGGTGGCGGCGCTGATCCTCGGCATTTTCATTTTCGAGATTCGCGAGCGCTTCGACACGCTCGACACGCGGCACCTCGAGAAGCTCAAGGAGCACTGATGCCGATCGAGCTCCTCGCCCTTCTGCTGTCGCCGCTCGCTGGAAGCGCGGTTCTTGCCCTCGTCGGGCACCGGCCGCGCGCTGCGGAAGTAAACGCCGTGTTCAGCAGCCTCAGCTTCGCCGCCGCCGCCGTGCTGGTGGCGCGCGTCATCGAAAGCGGCCCGCTGGTTGCGCTGGGTGAGCAGCTGTTCGTGGACTCGCTCAACGTCTTTCTCGTGGCGCTCACCGCCTTCGTCGCGATGACGACGTCTTTTTTTTCGCGGCCTTACATGCGCGTCGAACGCGATCACAGGCGGGTAACAGGCCCCGGGATGCGCCTCTACCACAGCATGTACCAGCTGTTCAGCTTCACGATGCTGCTCGTGCTGACGACCAACAACCTTGGCGTAATGTGGGTCGCCATGGAAGCCGCAACGCTTACCACGGTGCTTCTCGTCGCGCTTTACCGCACGCATGCCTCGCTCGAGGCGGCGTGGAAGTACTTCATCCTCTGCGGCGTCGGCATCGCCCAGGCGCTGTTCGGAACCATCCTCGTCTACTTCGCCGCCGAGAAGGTGCTCGGCCCGGGAACCGGATCGCTCCTGTGGACGCACCTCGACGCCGTCAAGACCGAGCTGCAGCCGACCGTCATGTCGATCGCTTTCGTGTTCCTTCTGGTGGGCTATGGCACGAAGGTGGGACTGGTACCGCTGCACAACTGGCTGCCCGACGCGCACGCTGAAGGCCCCACGCCTATTTCGGCCGTGCTCTCCGGGCTGCTGCTGAACGTCGCGCTTTACGCGCTCATCCGCTGCAAGGTGATTACCGACGGCGCGCTCGAGCGCCCGTTCGCGAGCGCGCTGCTCATGGGGTTCGGCCTGGTCTCGGTCGTGGTGGCCGCCTTCTTCCTCTCGCGCCAGCGCGACGTGAAGCGCATGTTCGCCTACTCCTCGATCGAGCACATGGGGTTGATCACGTTCGCCTTCGGCATGGGCGGACCCGTCGCGAGCTTTGCCGGGCTGCTCCACATGACGGTGCACTCGCTCACCAAGAGCGCCATCTTTTTCACCGCAGGGCACGCCGCGCAACAAACCGGCACCCAGCTCATGGAGAACATCCGCGGATTGGCCCAGGTCACCCCGACCGTAGGGTGGGGATTGATGCTCGGCACTGTCGCCATTCTTGGCATGCCGCCCTTCGGTGTGTTCGCGAGCGAGTTCCTCATCCTCACCACCACCATCGCGGTCCAGCCTTGGGCTGCGCCGGTGCTGCTGCTTTCGCTCGGCGTGTCGTTCGCCGCCATCTTCGGCAAGGTGCAGCCCCTGGTGTTCGGGGAGCCGACCGCTGCGCGCCTGCCGCACCCACCGGCGCTCGTGCCGGTGTTCACGCACCTCGCGTTAGTGCTGATGCTCGGATTATTCATACCTCCCTCGCTGGCCGACTGGTACCGCCAGGCGGCACGTCTGATTGGTTAAGGGCATGCCACCGGGCATCGGAGGCTTGAGGCTCGCGCCGCTGCCGGGCGCCGTCCCGGCCTGGCGTGCGTCGGTGGACAGCGACGGATTGCGACGCGTGTGCGAGGCAGTGGCGGGCAGCGGGGGGCGGCTGGGTGCCCTCTGGGCGAGCGACGAGCGCGATCGCGGCGCAGGATTTGTGCTGCACGCCGTCCTGGTCGCCTTCGAAGGGCTGGTTTGCGTCGATGTTCGTCTCGATGGCGAGACCTATGCGGATGTTTCGGACATCTTTCCGGCCGCGGGCCGGATGCAGCGCGCGATCGCGGATCTGATGGGGTTGCGCGCTGGAATGCGCGACACGCGCGGCTGGCTGCGGCATGGGGCATGGCGCGAGGACGCTTTCCCCTTGCGCCGCGACGTGGCGCTCGACGCGCGCCTCCCGGCGGGCGATCCACGCTATGCCTTCGTTCCGGTCGAGGGCGAGGGGGTGCACGAGATCCCCGTCGGTCCGGTGCATGCCGGCATCATCGAGCCCGGGCATTTCCGCTTCTCGGTGGTCGGCGAGCGCGTCCTGCGGCTGGAAGAGCGCCTTGGGTACACGCATAAAGGCGTCGAGAAACGCTTCGAATCGCTGTCGCTGGAGGAAGGGGCCCGGCTCGCGGCGCGCGTCTCCGGCGACAGCAGCGTGGCATTTTCCTGGGCCTATGCCATGGCGCTGGAGACCGCCGCGGCGCGCAAAGTGCCCGAACGGGCGCTCTGGCTGCGCGCGCTGCTGCTCGAGCGCGAACGCGTCGCGAACCACCTCGGCGACCTTGGCGCCCTCGGCAACGACGGTGGCCTGGCGTTCGGGCTGGCCCAGTTCTCGCGCATGAAGGAGCACCTGCTGCGAAACAACGCCGCCCTGTTCGGGCATCGCTATCTGATGGACCGCGTGGTCCCGGGAGGTGTGACGGTCGACCTCGACGCCGCCGGAGCCGACTCGATCCTGGCCGAGGCCGATCGGCTCGAGGATGAATTGCGCACGCTGCGCGACATCTATTACGACCACGCCGGCTTGCAAGATCGTTGCATCAACTGCGGCCGCCTTACCTCCCGCACCGCCGCGGCCCTCGGGGTCGTGGGCCTCGCGGCACGCGCGAGCGGTCATGCGATCGACGCACGGGTGTTTCCCGGCCATGCGCCCTACGGCGAGCTCGGGCCGAGGCTCTGCTCTCATCGGAACGGCGACGTGGCGGCGCGCATCGTCGTGCGTTTCGAGGAGGCGTTCGAATCGCTGGACCTGCAACGCAAGGTCCTCCACACCTTGCCATCGACGCCGACGCTCGTCCGGCTGCCCGAGATTGCGCAACGCGCATTCGGCATCGGCTGGATCGAAGGCTGGCGCGGCGAGGTGCTGGTCGCCGTGGAGGCCGACGCCGGCGGGCGGATACGCCGCTGCCATCCGCACGATCCTTCGTGGCAGAACTGGCCTGCGCTCGAGCACGCCGTGATCGGCAACATCGTTCCGGACTTCCCGCTGATCAACAAGTCGTTCAACCTGTCATATGCCGGAGCGGACCTCTAGCCATGCACAAGATCCTGCTGCAGATTGCAAGAGTAGGGATCAAGACCGAGCCCGCGCCGCCGCCCGACGAGGCGTTACGCCGGGCTGCCGCCCGGATGAGCGAAGAAATGCTGCAACTTCTCGGTCGCGCCCTCGCCATCCGGCATGTCGACGCCGGGTCGTGCAACGCGTGCGAGCTCGAGATTCACGCCACCAACAACCCTTATTACAACCTCGAAGGGCTGGGGATAAAGTTTGTCGCCAGCCCGCGCCACGCCGACATGCTTCTCGTTACCGGGCCGGTATCGCGCAACATGGAGGAAGCGCTGCGCCGTACCTACGAAGCCACGCCCGAGCCGAAGCTCGTCGTCGCGATCGGCGACTGCGGGTGCGGCAAGGGCATATTCGGGGAGAACTACGCCAGCTGCGGCGCGGTATCGAACGTCATTCCGGTCGATGTCGCCGTGCCGGGCTGCCCGCCGGACCCGGCGGCGATCATGCGCGCAATCCTGACGGCCGTGACCACGACGGCCAAGGGACGGTAGTTCCCGTCAGCGCCCGCCGCAGTTCGGCGGCATCGCGTTCACCGGATAGCCCTTGCAATTCCAGCTTGCCTTGCCGCCCTGCACCGAGGGCATCAGCGTGACCTCGATGGCGTTTTTCTCGTTCCAGCCATGGATGACGCCGTTATCGGAGACAATCCATTTCATATCGCCGTACTTGGGATCGTTGCGCGCGGTGACCTTGATCCCCGTGCCAGAAACATGGCCGGTTTTTTCGGCCGCCACGCCTACTCGCTGCTTCGCCGGCTCGGCGCCCTCGATCAGCGCCTGTGCGGCTTCCTTGGCTTCGGTCCCCTGCATGTGGGGCAGCACGACTGCGACAACCAGGAACCCGATCAGGGCGAGCCCCGCGACGATCAGCAAGCCGATGCGCATTTTTTTGTCCCTCGGCGGCAGCTTAACATGACGCTCCGGCAGGCTGCATGATCATCCGGCAAATCAGCGTTCGCGGGCGCGTGCAGGGCGTGGGATTCCGCGATGCGCTGCAGCGCGAAGCAAGGCGATTCGGCGTCACGGGCTGGGTGCGCAATCGCGCCGACGGCAGTGTTGAAGCCGTCCTGCAGGGCAGTCCCGAGGCCGTGGAGAAGATCATCGACTGGGCGCGACGCGGACCGCCCGCGGCTCTCGTGGCGGCAGTCCGTACCTCGCCGCCCGCGACGGAATTCGACCGCAGCTACCCGAGCTTCGAGTTCTGGCCCACGACCTAGGCGCTCCTGCGCTTCTTCAAGGCATTCACGACTGAGAATTCCCATGGCCGGCAGGCAGCAAGTAACGCGACGCCGACCCTGCGCGACCCCGGCACCGCCGAGTCGAGCTCGGCGAAGTCGTTGAACTCGGCCACCAGCCTCTCCAGGCGCCGCTTGAGCAGCACCGCGGACTCGGGGGACAGCTGGCGCGTCTCGAACCGCAGCAGCTCGAGCGGCGAATCGAAGCGCGCTTCTAGGAATTCTCCTATGACGCGGCGACCGTAAGCCTTCTTCACCGGCCCGCCCGCCCGCCACTGGAAATCCTTGGCTACTCGCAGCCGCGCCCTCTCCTCTTTGCCCCATTCGATGAGCCTGAGCCGGTCCAGTCGCGCAAAGACCAGGGTCAGCTCGGCGCGCGAGACCGAGAAGGCTTCCGCAATCTGCTCGTAGCGCCAGCCATTGAGCACCAGCCAGAACACCGAAATCAGGCGCTCGTCCTTGGCCAGCGCCGTTTCCTGATCGAGCGTGAGCTCGGTCGGTCCCGCCGCGGAGGCGAGGCTCATGCGCGCCACCTCGTGCAGATCGAGGTCGAGCGCGGCCAGGATTTCCTCGATGCGCGACAGGGTGAAGCTGCTGCGCGAGAACATGCGTTTCACGCTCGCTTCGGAGATCCTCAGTTCCCTCCCCAGCGCGGCGTAGGTGATGCCGCGCGCGCGCAAGCACTTCTTGAGCGCTTCCACGAAGCGGCCGGCGGGCATGCGACGCACAGTATCAGATTTCGCTACTTTTTATGGATGTATTGCAATGCACCATCGGCTGCTTCAAGAATCCGGCCAAGTTTTCAACCAACAACGGAGGATTCCATGCCTGCCACCTCGTCTGTTCCTCTCTCGGCGCACGAATTGCAGGAGGCGATGCGCAACGCGCGGCCCATCGATGCGGCGCGCCTGGATCGCGTGCTGCGCGTCGAGCCGGGCCACGGCGTAGTCGAGGTGCAGGCGAATACGACCTGGAGAAGCCTCGCCGAGCGCCTTCGCCCGGGGAACGCCCAGGCCGCCTCGCTACGCACGACGATGCCGACCGTGGCAGAGAGCCTGGCGAGGAATGCGGCCGGACCCGACGGCCGGCCGACAGTGATGCACGTCGAGGGGCTTATGCTGGTTACGCCGGATGGCGAGCTGCGGCGGGTCAGCCGGCGCGCTCATCGCGAGCTGTTTGCGCTTTCGGTCGGCGGCCAGGGCCTGTTCGGCGCGCTCTATAGCGTGACGCTGAAGCTGGACTCGCTTGCGCGGGCGATCAGCGAAGCCGCGCCAAGCGTTTCCGGCACCGGAACTGCGCCCGGCATGCGGCTACTGCTGCCGCCGGAGCGCGCAGCGGCCTTCATTGCCGACGCCCGGTCGCGCTTCACGGAGTGGCGAATTGCCATGCAAGATCCGACGCTGCGCCATGTCATGCAGGAAGACGAAACCTTCCTGCGGTGGGCACGCCGCGAATACGCCGAGATCAGCTTGCGGGTCCCCGAGCCGGGCACCATCGGCGGTTCGGTGAGAACGGCGCAGCTGCGTCGCAGCCTGATCGATGCCGCGATCGCGCACGGCGGGGGGTTTCCGATTGCGTGCACGCCCGAGGCGACTCGCGCCCAGACCGAGGCCTGCTATCCGCAGCTCAGGGCATTTCTCGCGCAGAAGCGCCTGTTCGACCCGGCTGAGCGCATCGTGAATCCCTGGTACCTCCATTACCGCAAGCTTCAGCCAGGCGTCGAGCTCGGCGAGCAAGCGCCCGTCGGGTCGCACGCGCCAGGCGTCGCCGAGCGCGATCTCGCACGCCGCGGCGCCGTTTTCGTATCGCACCAGCACCTGGCAGGCACCGCTTGCGCGATACGGCGCAAGCACCTGCTGCAGCCGCTTGGCATCTGCCTGCCCATTCATCGCGATGCGCAAGCGCGCCGCGTAACGGCCGCGCAGCGCCTCGAGATCGAGCAGCTCATCGGCGCTCACTCTCAACCCGCCGGAAAACTCGTCCCTTTGTACTTTGCCCGCCACCACGAGGAGCGTGTCCTCCTTCAGCTTGTCGCGGTGCTTCTCGAACAACTCGTTAAAGACGGAGATCTCGAGCTGCGCGCTGCCGTCGTCGAGCATCACCACCATCATGCGTCCGCGGCGCGTCATCTGCACGCGGGCGGAAGCCACGATTCCCGCGATCCAGACGCGCTGCTCGGACGCAGTCAGCGCCGACAAGGGGGTGCGCGGGAACCCCGCCAGGTCCCGCTCGTAGACTGCAAACAGGTGGCCCGAGAGATAGAAACCGAGGGCCGTCTTCTCCTCCAACAGCGTCTGCCTCAGGTCCCAGCGCGCCGCGTCGACAAAAGCATGCTCACCGCCGCGCGGGGCCTCCGCTTCGCCGAACAGGCTCGATTGCGACGCCTGGCGCTCGGCCTGCTCGGCGCCCTCCAGCGCGCGTCCCACCGAGGCGAGCAAGCGGGCGCGATTGGATTCGATCGCGTCGAAGGCGCCGGCGCGAACCAGCGCCTCCATCACGCGCCGGTTGACGATGCGCTTGTCGACCCGCCGGCAGAAATCGAACAGGTCGGTAAACGGCGCCGCCTTGCGCGCCTCGAGGACCGCGCCGATCGCCGACTCGCCGGTACCGCGCACCGCGCCGAGGCCGTAGCGGATCGTCTGCCGGTCCACCGGCACGAAGCGGTATTCGGAGGCATTGACCTCGGGCGGCAGGACTCGCAGGCCGTTGGCGAGCGCATCCTCGTACAGCTGGCGCACCTTGTCGGTGTCGTCCATCACTGCGGAAAGGTTGGCCGCCATGAACGCCGCGGCGTGATGCGATTTCATGTATGCCGTCTGATACGCCAGCAGCGCGTAAGCCGCGGCGTGCGACTTGTTGAAGCCGTAGCCGGCGAACTTCTCCATCAGGTCGAACAACTGCGTCGCCTTGCTGCGCGACAGGCCGTTCTTCTGCGCGCCGGCAACGAAGATGTCGCGCTGCGGGGCCATCTCCTCGGGCTTCTTCTTCCCCATCGCGCGGCGCAGCAGATCGGCGCTGCCCAGGGTGTAGCCGCCGATGACCTGCGCGATCTGCATCACCTGCTCCTGGTAAACCATGATCCCGTAGGTCGGGCCGAGGATCGGCTCCAGCCGCGGATCCAGGTAGTCGACGCGCTTGCCGTGCTTGCGCTCGATGTACTCCGGAATCAGGTCCATCGGGCCCGGCCGGTACAGGGCGACGAGCGCGATCACGTCTTCGAAGCGGTCGGGCCGCGCGCGCTTGATGAGATCGCGCATGCCGCGCGATTCCAGCTGGAACACTGCGGTAGTGTTCCCCGATGACAGCTGCCGGTAGGTCTCGGCGTCGTCAAGCGGAACGCGCTCCAGCGAGAACTCCTGCTCGCCGAGCCGGCGCACGTAGCGCTCGGCCCAGTCGAGAATGGTCAGCGTCGTCAGGCCGAGGAAATCGAACTTCACCAGCCCCACCGCCTCGACGTCGTCCTTGTCCAGCTGCGAGATGACGTTGGCCGTGCCCTCGGCGGCATACAGCGCACAGAACTCGGTGAGCCGGCCGGGCGCGATGAGCACGCCGCCGGCATGCATGCCGACGTTGCGCACCAGGCCCTCGAGCCTTTCGCCCAGGTCGAGGAGCTCGCGCACCTCGTCTTCCTTGCGCTCACGCTCGGCGAGCAGCGGCTCCATCTCGCGCGCCATCTCGAGGGTGATCGTCTTGTTAGGCTGCACCGGTATGAGCTTCGCCAGCTGGTCGCAGAAGTTGTAGCCGAGGTCAAGCACCCGGCCGCAGTCGCGCAGCACGGCGCGCGCCGCCAGCGTGCCGAAGGTCGCGATCTGCGAAACGCTCTCAGCGCCGTATTTGTCCCTGACGTAATCGATCACGCGGTCGCGCCCGTCCTGGCAAAAGTCGATGTCGAAGTCCGGCATCGAGACGCGCTCGGGATTGAGAAAGCGCTCGAACAGCAGGTCGTAGCGCAGCGGATCGAGATCGGTGATGCCGAGCGAGTAGGCGACCAGCGATCCCGCGCCGGATCCCCGGCCGGGGCCCACCGGAACGCCGTTCGTTCTTGCCCAGCTGATGAAGTCGGCGACGATGAGGAAGTAGCCGGCAAAGCCCATCTGCACGATGGTGCGGATCTCGAAAGCGAGCCGCTCGCGGTAGCGTGCAGCGGCGTCGCCTTTCAAGCCGAGCTGCTCCAGCCTGCGCGCAAGGCCGGCCTCGGCCGCGTTCTCGAGGTACTGGTCGACGCTCACGCCCGGCGGCGTTGGGAAGGCCGGCAGGCGGCTCTTGCCCAGCTCGATCTCCAGGTTGCAGCGCCGCGCGATCTCCACCGAGTTGTCGAGCGCCTGCGGCAGATCGGCGAAGAGCTTCACCATCTCGGCACGGCGCTTGAAGTACTGCTCCGCGGTGAACAGCTTCGGCCGGCGCTGATCGCCGAGCACGTAGCCCTGCGCGATGCAGACGCGCGCCTCGTGCGCCTTGAAGTCCTCGGGCTCGAGGAACTGCACCGGATGAGTCGCCACCACCGGCAAGCCGACGCGCGTCGCCAGCGCGACCGAGCGCGACAACAGTGCTTCGGTGTTGGCGAAACCGGCGCGCTGCAGCTCGATGTAATAGCGGCCGGGAAACAGCTTCGCCCAGTCGCGCGCGAGGCGCTCGGCGAGGGGCGACTGATCCGAGAGCAGGGCCTGGCCGACGTCGCCCGCCGCCGCCGCGGAGAGGGCAATCAGGCCGTCGGTGCCGTTTTCTTGCAGCCAGCCGCGCGCGATCTCCGCCTTCGCGCGGTGCTGGTTGCGCAGCCAGGCGCGCGACAGCAGCTCACAGAGCTTGCGGTACCCGGCGCGCGAAGCGCAGAGCAGCAGCACGCGATGCGGCTTGTCCCGGTCGGCTTCGTTCTGCACCCAGCAGTCCGCGCCGACGATCGGCTTGACACCCGCGGCGCGCGCCGCGCCGTAGAATTTCACCATGCCGAACAGGTTGGCCGAATCGGTGAGCGCGAGCGCCGGCATGGCGTCGGCCGCGGCCCGCTTCACCGCCTGCTCGATGCGGACAATCCCGTCCGTCACCGAGTATTCGCTGTGCATTCTCAGGTGAACGAAGTGCGGCGCAGCCATGTCAAAAAATTCTACCGGAGTGCATCGTGGAACGCTTAGTGTTTGTTTTTCTTCTGCTCGCGGCGCCGGCGGTCACTGCGCAGGAGCGCGCCACGAAGCGCTGGAACGACCTGAAGTAAGGGCTGCCGCCGAAAGGAAGTAACATCGGCGGGCCCATGAAGCCCGCGCTCGGCGCGCTATTGCTCGGCGCCACCTGCATTGCGCTCTCGCCGATCTTCGTGCGTGTCTCCGAAGCCGGGCCGACCGCCACCGCGTTCTGGCGCGTGGCCCTCGCCGTGCCGCCGCTGTGGCTGCTGCACGCGTTAAGGCGCGAGGCCGCGCCTCGCGCCTATCTCGCCAAGTGGCCGCTCCTCGTTGCGGCCGGCGTCGCGTTCGCAGGAGATCTCGGTTTTTGGCACACCTCGATCAAGCTTACCTCGGTTGCCAATTCGACGCTGCTCGCGAACCTTGCTTCGCTCTTCGTGACACTCGCGGCGTGGATCTTCCTGGGGCAGCGGCCGACGCGGCTATTCCTCGCCGGACTCGTGGCGGCGCTTGCCGGCGTCGCGCTGCTGGTCAATGCGAGCCTCGAGTTTTCAGGCACGGCGCTGACCGGCGACGCCCTCGGCGTGGTGACCGCCGTCTTCTACGCTGGTTATCTGCTCGCGGTCAAAGGATTGCGCGACCGGGGTGAGCGCACGCTTCACGTCATGGCCGTGACCAGCACAATCAGCGCCATCTTTCTTTTCCCGGTAGCGCTCGCCTCGGGTGAGCAGATGCTGCCCTCGAGCCTTCTGGGCTGGGGCTACCTCCTCGGGCTGGCGCTCGTGTCGCACGCTGCGGGACAGGGGCTGATCGCCTACGCGCTCGCGCACCTGCGCGCGGCGTTTTCCTCGGTGAGCCTGCTGTTTCAGCCAGTGATGGCCGCACTGTTCGCCTGGGTGCTCCTCGGAGAAGCGCTCGTCCAGCTAAGCGTCAACGCATGGCCTCGTTGGTACCCGGGCGTGTCTTCTATCGTGCTCCGACGTCCGCCCCGTCTCGACGCCTTAATGCGCGCACGACTCGAAAACTGGCCCATCCCAGAATCCCGTAAAGCACAGCGTTCAGGAATGCAGAGACTGCAATCGCAGTTACCTCAGCTGCCAATGTTGCGTGTCCGCTTATTCCGCCGAGAACTATTGCCGTTGGCCATATGTAGATAGTCCAGTCCAGACTGTCGACATTCGCATAACGGCTAAGAAACCCGAGAACAACTGCCACAAGAAACCCTATAGCTGCTGGAATGAGAAACGCCTTCGCATTATTGGTCATTGTTTGCGCCTTTGACCGCCATGGATACTCTGCAATGCATCGTAGTAGTCAGCCGGTAGGGATCCAGCGGTCGGGCTTGCAGGACGGGCGACGCCACCTGCGGTGAGAACCGCATGGACAAATGATTGGCACTGATCGACGCACAAGTTGTATGCCGGACTCGCACTGCCCTGTAAGCGATTGATGTAGTTCTGCATAAGTTCGTCCTGCCCGGGCTCGGTCTTTATAGCTAAGCTGCGCGCTGCCGCCAGATGTTTCGGCATTTGGAGTGTTTGATCACGGGCTACGACTCCAGCGACTGTTGAGCAAGTCATCATGGAAACGGTCTGTAGTACCGGATAGAGTCCTACGGTCTGGCTTGTATCAATGCCAATGCCTATATGGCCCGGGAAGCCCGGAAAGTAAGTGACGATAACGTCCAATCCAAAAGGATCAATCTCGACGAGCGGGTTGCTAAGACCGTAGGCGTAGGTGCTCAGCCCCGCCTTAAGTCCAAC
>VBBY01000106.1 GCA_005881595.1 Betaproteobacteria bacterium
CGAGTTCTTCGTCAGCGAAGCGAAGCGCTGGAGCCGGGTGGTGGAGAGGGCAAAAATTCCAAAGCAGTAAATCCTAGCTCGCAGCTCCAGTCCGGCTCCATGCCGGCCAGCCACGCCCGCTCCCACGGGTGATCGAGCACCGCCTGGTACGCGGGGCGTTCCCTCCGCGCGCCGGCGTGAAATTCCGCCATATGCCGCGCCTCGGCGGCGTCGAGGCGAAAGCTGAAGCCGAACCCGACCTTGCCGTCGGTAGTCAGCGCGCGCGCCACCAGCACCTCTTCGCCGGAGGCGGTGCGCATCGAGTGCACGTGCATGAAAGCCAGGCCCATCACCGGCCCTTGCGCTTGCAGGCCTCCGCATCGCGCTGGCACGCCTCCTGGCAGGCCTGCGCCGCCGGAGCCTCTGTGCTGGTACGCCGGCAAATCTGCATGCAAGCAGTGAAGCTGCCGTCGCAAGTGGGCGCCTCGCCACCTCCGGTGACGCCTTTGTAAACGTAATAGCCTGCCACCACGGCGATGGCGATGACGACCAGCGCGCCGAACGCGCTCAAGCCCCGCTGATAAGATGCGTTCATGAGCCGGATTCTGCTGTGCCTCGCGCTTCTTGTCTGCTCCTTCGCGGCGCAGGCGCAGGAAACCTGGCCGGCGCGGCCGGTGAAGCTCATCGTGCCGTCTTCGCCCGGCGGCGGCACCGATGTCTATGCGCGGATTCTCGCGCAGGCGCTCGCCGAATCGCTGAAGCAGCAGTTCATCGTCGACAACCGCCCCGGCGCGAGCGGCAACATCGGCGCCGCGGCGGCCGCCAGGTCGGCAGCCGATGGCTACACGTTCCTCGTGTCGGCCAACCCGGCGCTCGCGGTCAACCCGAGCCTCTACAAGGAGCTGCCCTACAACGCGGAGCGCGATTTCACGCCGGTGACGCGCGGCGTCATGGCGCCGATGGCGCTGGTGGTGCATCCGTCCGTTCCGGCGAAAACGCTCGCCGAGCTGGTCGTGCTGGGCAAGACGGCCCCCGGAAAGCTTGCTTACGGCTCGGCAGGCACCGGCAGCCCGACCTTCCTCGGAGTCCGCATGCTGGAGGAGGGCACTGGCGCGAGGTTCACCCACGTGCCCTACAAGGGCGTCGGCGCGGCGTACGCAGACCTGCTCGGCGGGCAAGTCCAGTTCCTGTTTCCCGACGTCGCCTCGGCAATCTCGCACCTCAAGGCGGGCAAGCTGCGCGCCCTGGCGGTCACGCAATCGACCGCGCTTCTTCCCGGCACGCCGACTTTCGCCGAGGCGGGATTTCCGCTGGAGGTGATCACGTCGTTCAGCGTGGTGGCGCCCGCCGGCACGCCGGCGCCGATCGTGCAGCGCATCGCCGCCGAGATCGGCCGCGCCATGCGCTCCAGGCCGGTGGCGGAGAAGCTCGAGGCGCAGGTGCTGGTGCCGGTCTTCGACACGCCCGAGCAGTTCGCCGCCAGCCTCAAGAAGGAGCGCGACGGCTGGGCGGACTTCATCCGCCGCAACGGCATCCAGCCGGACCAGTAGCCGACTCAACCCAGGCGGAATTGCTTCGGGTTGCTTGCGCGGGTAACGTATTGGATGAATGGAGCTGTGAAATGAGGGGCAGCTGTCATTGCGGGGCTGTGTCCTATGAAGTCTCTCGCTTAGATTCTCTGGGGCATTGCCATTGCATCACGTGCCGAAAAACACACTCGGCAGCATTTGCGACAACGGGACGTGTTGCTCGAGAACACTTCCGGTGGCTTACCGGTGAGGACAAGTTGACGGCCTATGAATCCTCTCCCGGCAAGCAGCGATTCTTTTGCTCGATCTGCGGGTGTCATCTCGTTGCATCACGTTCTGAGTCAGCGTACGTCATCCTGCGAGCGGCATCTCTTGATGAAGATCCGGGACTCCGGCCGCAACGTCGCATTTGGCGATCACACGATGCAGCCTGGCTCTTTGAAGACCGCGCGATTCCGTCCTACTCTGAATTTCCGCCGGAGAGCTGAAGTTGGGGACGGAGACCCCAAACTCTGTAGCGGGTGTTAGCCCATAGCCCGGCGTATACGAGACAAGTCAAGAGAGGAGCGCTGAAATGAAAGCAAAGTCCCCGGTAGATTACTTTGTTGCAGCATTGGCCATGGTGCTCGCCGGGTGCGCCGCCACGACCTTGCCACCGCAAGCGGCGCGCGCCGACTCTGCGAAGGCGCAGATCACCATCCTTTATGACGCTTTCGGCAAGTCTTCCGGCATGCAGAAGGACTGGGGCTATGCCGCGCTGATCGAGTACGGCGGCAAGCGCATCCTGTTCGACACCGGCAACAACGGCGACACCCTCGCGCAGAACGCGAAGGCGAAGGGCATCGATCTATCGAGGCTCGATTTCGTTGTCATGTCGCACCGGCACGGCGATCACATGGGCGGCGTAGCCTATCTCCTGAGCGTGAATCCCAGGGTGAAGATCTACGCGCCCAAGGAAGGCTTCGGCGTCTATGGCGCCGATCTGCCCGGCACTTTCTATCGCAAGGACGAATCGCTCCCGCCAGAGCAGCGCTACTATGATGGCAGACCGCCGGAAGTCATGCGGTTCGGCGCCGCCTGGCCGGGCGCCAACTTTCAGCTCGTCGACAAGAATATCGAGATCGCCCCCGGCATCCATCTCATCGCCCTGGTCTCCGACAGACCGGGCACGCTGGAACTACGCGAGCTGTCGCTTGCCATCAACACGGCCGAAGGCATGGTGATCATAGTGGGCTGCTCGCATCCCGGCATCGAAAAGATCGTGGAAGCCGCGACGAAGATCAACCCGCGCATTCATTTGGTCGCCGGCGGGTTTCATCTGGTAGTGTCCAAGGACGAAGAGATCGAGAAGATCGTTGCTGCTCTGCGCGACACGTACAAAGTGGCCTACGTCGCGCCCGGCCACTGCACCGGCGAGCCGACCTTTGCGGCACTCAAGAAGGCATTCGGTGAGCGTGATCTCTATGCCGGCCTGGGTACAACTTTGGCGCTCGGTGCCACGCCGCGCTCGATCGCCGAGGCCGATCGGAATATCCCCGCTACGATGGATGAGGACGATCTACAGAGCTATCGCGCGCTGCTCGGAAAGAGCGACGACCACGAATATAGCCTGCTCGCCCGCCGCGCAGATTGAAAACCGAGGTTAGCTGTATATGAGAAACGCATTGCCGGCGGTTGCAGTGGCTTTATTCTGCATTTCGCTTGCGCATGCGCAGACCGATGTACTAATCGAGATCGACAGGGGGCGAACGGAAGGAGTTTTTACAAAATCCCCTGTGTTCCAGCGGGCGATCCTGGCCAAGCCGGCCAAGCCTACCGACACGGCACTGTTGTATTTTCGGGGTTACCCGGGCATTGCAAGGATTCAATCCGTCGCGGACAAGCAGCGTAACCTGCAGCCTTTCATGAGAATGAATCAACAAATTTTCGCGGAAGAAGGCATTGCGCTGGTGATCATGGATTGCCCCACCGACCAGTGGGGCGCGCCCGGGCCCCGCCCGACCGGTTGCCTTGACAGCTATCGGTCGTCGAAAGAGCACGCTGACGATGTGAGAAGCGTCATCGCCAGGCTCAGGGACGAGCACGGTTTGTCAAAGATTTTCGTGATGGGACACAGCTTGGGAACGATCAGCTCGAGGTGGTTGGCAAAGAATCTAGGCAGCGAGATCAACGGCAGTATTCATTCCGCGTCGATGAACGGGCCAAATCGCCAAGGCCTTGCGAATTCGCTTTCTGGCTTTTCCTACGACAGCATCGCCGCTCCGGTTCTTCATGTTCATAACGAGAACGATGCCTGTCCGTACACGCCTTATTCGGTCGTGAAGGAATATGCTGGCGAGAACCTGGTGACGGTGCGCGGCGGCGTGCCCGGGGGCGATCCCTGTGGCGGCACCCACCTGCACTCCTTCCAGGGGCGTGAGGAGCTTGTCGTCAGAGCAATCATTTCCTGGATAAAGACAAGGAAGGTAGACCGGCTAATTGGGGAATGAAAGTATGGCGCGCTTCGGTCAACCATCGCAGCCGCGCGCTGGCTGGCGCGAACGTTAGGCATCCATGTCGAACGTGGTGCACATTTTCGTGGCTTCGAAAAGAGGTGCTCCAATGTCGGCAGCACAATCCGTGGAAGCGCTTATCGACGGCGGGCTGACCGGCGACCGGTATTCCGAAGCAAAGAACCGTCGATCTCCGGACTACCAGGTGACTTTCATCGAGCTCGAGAACATTGAAGCATTTACCCGGGCCACGGGCCTGCCACTGGCACCCGAGATGCCTCGCCGAAACATCGTCACAAGAGGAATCCGTCTGAACCGACTCTGCGGCAAACGCTTTACAGTTGGGGGTGCGCGATTTGAAGGCTTGGCGCTTTGTGAGCCGTGCGATCTTTTCGCAAAGAGGACGTACCGCCAGGTCTTGAGGTTCTTCGTTGGAAAGGGCGGCCTTCGAGCGAAGATTCTCCAGGGTGGAGTCATGCACGTCGGGGATTCAATTAGCGAGGATGCCTGACAGCCTACTTTTCGGCCAAGACACCAAGCCGGGAGGCAAACAGACTAACATCCGTCACGGCTCCGGACAATTTGCCAGGGCCCGCCAACCGAAAAGGACCAGCCGCATGACAGCCGCCAATGAACCTCGCTCCACCGATCGCCAACTCAAAACCTACAAAGGCAGCTGCTTTTGCGGCGCGGTCAAGTTCACGGTCACCGGTGAGCCCGCGGCAATGGGCTATTGCCACTGCGAGTCTTGTCGAAGCTGGTCGGCGGGGCCTGTCAACGCCTTTACTTTATGGAAACCCGAGGCGGTGCGCGTCACGCGCGGAGCAGACGACATCGGCACCTACAACAAGACGCCGAACAGTTATCGCAAATGGTGCAAAAAGTGCGGAGGCCACGTCTTCACCGAGCATCCCGGCATGGGACTTACCGACGTCTATGCTGCGGTGATCCCGGACTTTCCGTACCAGGCCGGGATCCATGTTCACTACCAGGAGGCGAGGCTGCGGATCAAGGACGGGTTGCCGAAGATGAAGGACGTCCCGAAGGAAATGGGCGGCTCGGGCGCCAGTGCAGCGGAATAACGATGCTGGAGCTCAGGCCGACCTGCGAGTCTGCCCCAACTGCGGAGGCGGGTTTGTCCCGAGGCCGGTCAGACCATCGAGAAATTGGAAAGGCGATAACTTCCTCGGCAAGGACCCGGCGAGCGCAAAGGTAAAGCACAGACCGATTGATCGGGCTGTCCATGCAGAATTCTAGGCTTCGATCAGAGGCATTCCACCGGAAAAGAGATAGCACAGCGTATGCCAAAGGCGGCTCTCCGCGTCCAAAGCTTCGCGATTTCAATCGACGGCTACGGCGCCGGGCCGAACCAGGATCTCCAGAATCCGCTCAGCGTCAGGGGCCCCGAGTTGATGGAGTGGTTCTTCCACACGCGCGTGTGGCGGAAGATGCACGGCCATGCCGATGGAGAGACGGGAGTCGACA
>VBBY01000063.1 GCA_005881595.1 Betaproteobacteria bacterium
GCCCATCGCCGAAGCTTTCGAGAAGAAGTATGGCGTCAAGCTGCAGCTCTGGCGCTCGAGCAGCGAGAAGGTGCTGCAGCGCGCGCTGACCGAGGCGCGCGCCGGGCACTTCGCCGTCGATGCCTTCGAGCTGAACGGCCCGGAGCTGGAGGCGATGTATCGCGAGGGCCTGCTCGAGGAGTTCTTCAGCCCGCAGTTCAAGAACCTGCCGCCGGCCGCGTTTCCCAAGCACCGCCATTACGCCGCGGACCGGTTCAATTTCTTCACCATCGCCTACAACAGCAATCTCGTGAAGCCGAACGAGGTGCCGAACTCGTACGCGGATCTGCTGCATCCGCGCTGGGTCGGCAGGATCGGCATCGAGGCGGGCGACACCGACTGGTTCGGCTCGATTGTGAAATGGATGGGCGAGGACAAGGGGCTCGCGTTCTTTCGCAGGCTCTCGCAGATGAAGCCGCAGATACGCACCGGGCACACCCTGATGGCGGAACTGGTGGCCTCCGGAGAGATCCCGCTCGCGGCGACCATCTACAACCACAACGCCGAGCGGCTGCTCGTGAACGGCGCGCCGGTCAAATGGAAGGCGCTGACGCCCACCTTCGGCCGGCCGAACGGCGTCGCGGTCGCCAGGCGCGCGCAACGCCCGCACGCCGCGCTGCTGTTCGCGGATTTCATGCTGTCGCTGGAGGGCCAGAAGCTGATTCAGAAGCGTAATCGCGTGCCGGCCAGCGACAAGGTAGATTCGAACCTCAACGATTTTCCCTACGAGATGATCGACCCCGTGGTGGTCCTCGACGAGGCAGAGAAATGGGAAAGGATCTGGTCGGAACTCTTTCTCAAAGGACAGGCCATAAAGAGGGAGAGCGACTGACGATCGTGAGGCTTCTACTAGGATTGCTCCTAAGCGCGGCAGCGGCCGGCGCACTGGCGCAGGCGAATCCCGCCCTGTACGAAGGGACTGACCGGCTCGAGAGACTGATCGCCGGCGCGAAGAAGGAAGGCGAGCTCAGCCTATATACCTCCGCGCAGGCGGACGACATCGGCGCGGTGGCGAAGGCCTTCGAGCAGAAGTACGGCGTGAAGGTCAACATGTGGCGGGCGGGCTCCGAGAAGGTGCTGCAACGCGCCGTTACCGAGGCGCGAGGCGGACGCTTCACGGTCGACGTCGTTGAGACTAACGGCCCGGAAATGGAGATGCTGCACCGCGAGCAGCTGGAGCAGCGGGTGAACTCGCCGCACCTTGCCGACCTGATCCCCGCCGCGATCCGCCCGCACGGCGAGTGGGTGGGCACACGGCTGAATGTTTTCGCGCTCGCCTACAACACCCGCCTGGTCAGAAAACAGGACCTGCCGAAGAGCTACGAGGATCTCGCGCACCCGCGGTGGAAGGGCAAGCTCGGCATCGAGGCGGACGATGCCGATTGGCTCGCGGGAGTCTTCGCCCAGCTCGGGGAGGCGCGCGGCGTGCGCATCTTCCGGGAAATCGTCGCGGCCAACGGCATCTCGGTGCGCAGGGGGCACACCCTGCTGACGCAGCTCGTGGTTTCCGGCGAGGTGCCACTCGCGCTCACGGTCTACAACTACAAGGCCGAGCAGCTCAAAGCCCAGGGCGCGCCGATCGAGTGGTTCGCGATAGGCTCGGCGGTGGCGCGACCCAACGGCGTCGCCGTCATGAGGCGGGCGCCGCATGCGCATGCCGCAGTACTGTTCTATGATTTCGAGATCAGCGAAGAAGGCCAGCGTATCCTTGCCAAGCGCGATTTCGTGCCGACGAACCGCAAGATCGACACGCCGCTCAACAAGATCGCGCTGACGCTGGTCGATCCGAAGGTGATGCTGGACGACCACGACAAGTGGACCAAGCTTTACGAAGATCTGTTCCTCAGGCAGAAATGACATGGGAAAAGACTCGCACTACAGCAGCAAGAAAGACCGCGTTTTCGTGCGCGGCATGCAAGGCCAATACAGCCTGCGCGAAGAGCTCGCGCGGCTGCGCGCCATGCCGCGCGTGATCAAGGGCCGGGAGATGAAGTTCGTGGACGGGCCGCAGTCCTTCTCGAAGCACTTCGTCGAGCCGGTGGACGGGCTCACGCAGACCCTGCATGTCCATCTGGAGGAATACGCGCCCGGCGGGCGCACCCAGAAGCACGGCCACGTCAACGAGGCGGCGTTCTACATCCTCGACGGCAAGGGCTACGAAGTACATGACGGCGTGCGCTACGACTGGCAGGCGGGGGATGTGGCGATCGTGCACAACAACTGCGTGCACCAGCACTTCAACGCCAGCCCCGACAAGCCGGCGCGCGCCCTGGTCATCAAGTCGAAGCCGATGTACATGTTCATGAACATGCTGTTCCAGAAGTCGGTGATTCCGCGCCCGACCGAGCCGGCGGCCGGCGGCGTCGGCTTCGAGCCGCGGCACGACGAGACCAACTTGAATCACGACGAATGAAAAGCGCCAAGGTTTCAGAAGAATTCGCAGCCAAGTTCGTCGCCGAGAAAGAGACGCCGTACACGCGCTGGGTGCGCGACGAGGGGCTGGAGATCATCAGCTCGTTCTACGTTCCGGACCTGCACGCGGTAGAGCTCAAGCCCTGGGCGCGGCGGGGAGGCAGGGCGGTTTTCCTGAATCACGACGCGTCCCGCACCTCCAACGACTGCTATGTCTGCGAGATCCCGGCCGGGAAGAGCCTCGCGCCGCAGCGGCAGCTGTACGAGGAGATGATCTACGTGCTCGACGGCCGCGGCTCGACCGCGGTCTGGAACAAGGCCGGAAAGCGCATCAGCTTCGAGTGGAAGGCCGGGGCGATCTTCGCTGTTCCGCTCAACGCCTGGCACCAGCATTTCAACGGCTCGGGCAGGGACCCCGCGCGCTACGTCGCCGTGACCAACGCGCCGGTGATCATCAACGCCTTCGGCGATCTCGATTTTGTCTTCAACACCGACCACGACTTCAAGGAGCGCTTCGACGGCGAGCCGGAATATTTCGCCAACAAAGGCGAGCAGAAGGGGCTGCTGCTGGACACGAACTTCGTCGCCGATGCGGTCAACCTGCCCCTGTTCGCGGCGAAGGAGCGCGGCGCCGGCGGCGGGCATACGCGCTTCAGCATGGCGAAAGGCTCGATGAACAGCCACATTTCGCAGTTCCCGGTCGGCACCTACAAGAAGGCGCATGCCCACGGCCCCGGCGCGCATGTCATCGTCCTGAGCGGCGAGGGCTTCAGCCTGATGTGGCCCGAGGGCGAGGAGCCGAAGCGCTACGACTGGCGCGAGGGCGCGATGATCGTGCCGCCAAACCTGTGGTTCCACCAGCACTTCAATACCGGGACGACGCCTGCGCGCTACCTGGCGTTCAAGGCCGAGGGCGTGGCGATCCGCAATGCGCAGGGCGTGCCCAAGGCGTGGATCAGCCGGCGCCTGGGCGGCGATCAGATCGACTATGCGGACGAGCGGCTGGAAATCCGGGCATGGTTCTCGGAGGCGCTCGCCAAGCACGGCCTGAAACCGAACATGGAACAGGCCTACGAGGCCGAGGGAAAACAGGGACAGACCACGTTTTAAGCCGCCTAATTCCTAGACGGTGGCGTGAGCCGAGCCGGGCTGCGGGGTGAGCGCGGCCTCGGCCGCCTCGCTGAACGGTACCCCGTGCGGCAGGATAATCGACACCGAGCGCACGCGCTGGTGGGCGGCCTCCACGCCCGGAGGCGCGATTCCCTTGTCCAGATCCTGCGCCGCCTTCATTAGCCGGCGGCGCGCCACGATGATGCCCTGATCGGTAGGCACCAGGTTCTCCCGGGTGCGGTCCTGGATCGGACCCATGCTTTCCTGCACCGAAGCGTCCTGCATCGCGAAGCCCTCGACGCCGGAGAAGCTGCGCCCGTCCTTCTGCGCGCCGCGATCCATCAGGTAGTCGTTGTCCTTGTTGGCGACCGGGCGGAAAGTGCCGGGGATGAGGGGCACGTGGATGCCCATTCCGGCCTCGAGCGCCGAGCGCTCCTCGTCCTTCAGCGGACGCGCCGCATGGTGGTTGGTGCTCCACGCCCAGCAGTTCTCGTCGTCGATCGGCACCCAGGAATGGCCGCCGATGGGGTGGTCGCCGCGCGGCGGGATCAGGGTAAAGCTGGGCATGATCCACTGCGTGATGCGCCAGTAGTACTCGCCCTCGCCGGCGTTGCGCCGCGCCCCGATGTACAGCCCGCCCGGCGACTCCACCACCTCGAAGTGCGGCCGCAGGTCCTTGAGGTTGTACTCGTTGCCTTTCGCTCCCTTGAACAGCGGATCGACGCTCATCGTGTGCCGGTGCAGGAAGGAGACATGGCTCGAGTCGATGCCGCCTTCCATCGCCTGCAGGTAATTGCACTCCTGCCAGCGCTTGGACACGAAGCGATGGCTGTCCGGGACCATCGCCCACTCGTGCTCGGGGAGCGGCGGCTGGTGCTCCGGCGGGCCCATGTAAGTCCACAGCACCCCGCCGCGCTCCACCAGCGGATAGGACTTGAGCTTGATCCGCGAGCAAAGCTTCGGGTTGTCCGGCTCGGACGGGATCTCGACGCATTGACCCGTGACGTCGTACTTCCAGCCGTGATAAGAGCAGCGCAGCCCGTTCTCCTCGTTGCGGCCGAACCACAGCGAGACCCCGCGATGCGCGCAGAACTCGTCCATCAGCCCGAGGCGATTCTGGCTATCCCGCCAGGCGATCAGCCGCTCGGAAAGCAGCTTCACCCGCACCGGCGGGCCATCGCGCTGCGCCAGCTCGGAGGCGAGCAGGGCCGGCAGCCAGTAGCGCCTGAACAGCTGCCCCAGCGGCGTGCCGGGGCCGGTGCGCGTCAGCAATTCGTTCTGGTCCGCTCGCATCGGCCTGCCTTGTTCGATATAGGAGAACCGGGTTCTGCCATACGGATGAAGTTTACGCCTGATTGCGAAGCTCTCGCAGCGACAGCACGCCGCCGGCCAGGAGAAACACCCCGGTCGACACGAACACGGGCACCGCGCCAAGCGCGCCCAATCCGCCGAAGACCAGCGGCACGGCGATCTGCGTCACCTTATTCGCCATCAGGCGCATGCCGAGCGCTTCGCCCGAGCGGCCCTTGGGGGCATGGTTGTAGGTGAGGATGATGGTGAGCGGCTGCGCCGACCCGAGCGCGAGCCCGAGCGCGAACGCGGCGCACGCCAGCAGAGCGCCCTCGGTCAGGGCCGGCACCGCGGCGTAGGCCAGGGCGGCGAGGAACAGCGATCCGCTCAGTACGCCTGCCTCCGTGAATCGCTTGGCGAGCCGGTGCATGAAGGCCCGCACGATGAAGCCGGCGAGCGCGTAGCTCGACAGGATCATCCCGATCGAGGCGGGCGACAAGCTTATTTCGCGCCCGTAGATCGGCAGGTAAAAGGAGAACAGCTCGACTCCCGTGAGCGTGACGCCGCTCATGATCAGGGTTCGCCGCAGCGCGGCGTTCGCAAGGAGATCGAGCGCGCTTTTGGCGGTTTCCTGCTCATGTCGCGCATGCGCCGGAATGAGGGCCTTGTGCAGCAGCACGATCAGCGCCGGCATGAGGGCGATCGCGGCGAGCATCGCGAACGTGGCCCGGTAGCCGGCGATCTCGATGCCGAAGCCGGCAAGCGAGGGGCCGGCGAACGCGGCGATCGAGCCGCCCAGCGCGAAGGTGGCAAAGTTGCGCGTGCGGTCTTCCGCGGCGCCGAGCGATCCGACCAGGTTGTGAATCGAGACATGGAAAAAGATGTGGCCCAGTCCGATCAGCGCCGGGCACAGGAATAACGCCGGCAGTCCGCCGGCCAGCGCAGGCAGCGCGAGGCCGCAGGCCATCGTTGCCGTGCCCAAGAGTATCGGGTAGCGCACGCCGACGCGGTCGGAGATGCGCCCGGCATGCACGGCGAGGAGCAGCGGAAACGCCGCGAACATCGCGGCGAGCAGGCCCACCGTGAACGAGCCGCCTCCCAGCTCCAGCGCATAGAGGGAGACCGCCACCTTGCTGCCGCGCTGGCCGATGGAATTCAGGACCGACAGCAGCACTACCAGGTAAACGGTCATCGCCCCGTTCCCCTATGCAGAATATGATTCTCAATAACGGTACGCGAGTATACTCACGGCGCTGAATGCGAGTCGGGCGAAACGATCCTTGTCCATGCGGCAGCGGCCAGAAATACAAGAAGTGCTGCGGGGCGGTGATCGCGCTGCAGCCGGCGCGGCGCCAGTGCGGAACCTGCACGGCGTGCTGCGATGGCTGGGTGGCGGGGAATATCCGCGGGCACGAGATGAAGCCCGGGCAGCCCTGCCATTTCCGCGGCGAGGGCTGCTGCACGATTTACGCGCAGAGGCCGCTCGAGCCCTGCCGCAACTTCGTCTGCGGCTGGCTGATGCCCGACAGCCCGTTCCCGGAGGAATTCCGTCCGGACCGGCTGGGTGTCATGGCGGTGCCGACCCGCTGGCGCGCGCGACCCGCGTTCATCCTGTGCTCGGCCGGGCGCGATCCTGACGAGCGCCTGCTAGAGTGGATGCGCGAGTTCAGCAGCCGCACCGGCGCGCCGTTCTTCTACGAGCAGCGCGGCGAGCGCTTCGGTTTCGGGCCGCCTGAGTTTCAGCAGGAGATGCTGCACAAGGTCGAGAACGGCGAGAGATTGTGGTAGGCAGGGAGAACGGCATGGGCACCGAATCGCACTATCACAGCAAGAAGGACCGCGTCTTCGTGCGCGCCCTCCAGGGGCAGTACAGCCTGCGCGAGGAGCTCGCGCGGCTGCGCGCCGTGCCGCGCGTGAGGAAGGGAAAGGAGCTCAGGTTCGTCGACGGCCCGCAGACCTACAGCCGGCACTATGTCGAGCCGAAGGACGGCATCACGCAGATGTTCCATCTTCACCTCGAGGAGTACGCTCCGGGCGGCAGGTCGCAGAAGCACGGCCACGTCAACGAGGCGGCGTTCTACATCCTCGACGGCAAGGGCTACGAGGTGCACGACGGGGTGCGCTACGACTGGCAGGCGGGCGACGTGGCGATCGTGCACAACAACTGCGTGCACCAGCATTTCAACGCCAGCCCGGACAAGCCGGCGCGCGCCCTGGTGATCAAGACCAAGCCGATGTACATGTTCATGAACATGCTGTTCCAGCAGCTCGTCGAGCCGCGTCCGGCTGAACCGGCGCCCGGCGCCGAGGGTTATAGAGTCAGAGAGACAGAGGAGTAACTATGGCCTGGGATGAGTCGAAGGCATGGTTGAAGGGTCGCAACCATCAGAAGCTGTACCAGGCGCTGCTTGACGACGCGGCCGGCGCGCCGGCGCGCAACGCGAAGCGGCGCAAGATCGTCCACCCCGACGACATGCCGTGGGAGATGTCGCGCCAGGGCCTGCTCAAGCACCTGATCAACGAGCAGATGAACACCCGGATGGAAACGGTCGACGCCTACATGCAGATCATTCCTCCGGGCAGCCGCTCGGGACGTCACCGCCACCTCGCCGAGGAGTGCCTGTACGTGCTGGAGGGCCGCGGCTACGACCTGCATCAGGATTGCGACGTCGAGATCACCGACACCTATCACTGGACGCCGCAAGCCGAGGTGAAGCGCTACGAGTGGGAGGCCGGCGACGTCATCTACATACCGCCGAACACCATCCACCAGCATTTCAATGCCAGCGCCGACAAGCCCGCGCGCCTGATCTCGGCCACCAACCGGATCTACAAGGCCTGCGGGCTGAACGACCTGGAGCAGCTCGAGGACGCGCCGGAGTACGACCCGGCCGTCACTCTGTCCGCGGAGCTGGTCGGGCGGTACCTCAAGAAAGTGCTGAGCAAGGAGCCCGCTTGACCGGTATTGCCGCGGCGCAGGCCGCGCCGCGACATGCATTTCGCGATGTGTGGCTGATTACCGTCGGCCATGGCCTGACGCACTGGTATCCGGCGACCTTCTACCTGCTGCTGCCGCTGATCGGCAGCGAGCTCGGTCTGACGTACAGCCAGATCGGGCTGATCATGACCTGCCAGTACGTCGCCGCGGCCATTGCCAATGTGCCGGGCGGAGTGCTGGTCGACACCGTGGGCCGCAAGGGCCTGCTGATGGCGGTCTCTCTGTTCTGGGTCGGCTTCCCGTACCTTCTCATCGGCTTTACCCACAGCTACGCGATGCTGCTCGCGTGCATCGCGCTGGTCGGCTTTGGCAACAGCATCTGGCATCCGACGGCGATCCCGACGCTCGGCCAGCGCTACCCGGAGCGCAAAGGCCTGGTTCTTTCGCTGCACGGCATGGGTGGCAACGTCGGCGACGCGGTGGCGCCGGTGGTGATCGGCGCGCTGCTCGCGCTGTTCTCGTGGCGGCAAGTGGTCGTGATGAACGTCGTGCCGGGACTCGTCGTCGCGGTGCTAATACTCGTCTTGCTCGGCACGCTTCAGTTCGGCACGAAGCACGTGGAGCGGCAATCGCTCGCCGAGTACCTGAGGGGACTCGAGGGCCTGTTCCGCAATCGCGCGCTGGTGCTGCTGTCGGTGGGCTCTTCATTTCGCACCATGACGCAGGCCGCGCTGCTCACCTTTCTGCCGGTGTTCCTGGCGCGCGAGATGGGGTATTCGCCGGCGCTGGTCGGGGCCTGCCTTTTCGCCCTGCAGGCGGCGGGCTTTGCCGCGGCCCCGGTAGCCGGGCATCTGTCGGACCGCATGGGGCGCAAGCGCATCCTGATGAGCAGCATGCTCACGAGCGCAGCGGTGCTTGCGCTCATGGCCTTCAGCGGCGGCTCGCCGCTGTTCATCGCGCTCGTGGCGGTGCTCGGATTTTTCCTTTACGCGACGCGGCCGGTCATCCAGGCCTGGCTGCTCGAAGCGACGCCGAAGAACATGGGCGGCTCGAGCATCGGGGTGCTGTTCGGCGCCCAGGCCATCGGCGGCGCATTGGGGCCCCTGCTCGCCGGGCTGGTCGCAGACCGCTATGGCCTGCTGGCGACCTTCTACTTCCTCGCCGCGACTATCGTAATCGCGAACCTGTTCGTCGTGTGGGTGCCAAAACCGCGCCACAGCGGTGATTTTGGTAAGGAAAACCGAGACATATTCCCTCAAACGTAAGGAATTGTGCGGCGGATTGCGCCGCTCTGTTTTATCGTGATGGACGCACAAAGGGAGGGTCCCATGACTGGCTCGGAATACTGGATGGTCTGGCCGGCTAACACCGCGGTGTCAGTGCTGGTCGTGCTGCTGGTCGCCATGGCCTTTCTCTACGCGGCGCGGAAGCCGGTGCACCACCTGATCGGCTCACTCGGCTTTCTCATCAGCGGTCCGCTGCGGATAGGCGCGCGCTGGTTATTGGCAGCCGCCAACGACATGACGCAACGCAACAAGGCAGTCCTGCTCGCGCACGGTCGCCAGGAAGTGGAGCAGCGCATCGAGCGCGAATTCGAGCGGCTCGGCGCGATGGTCACGCGCGACTTGCAGGGCTACCCGGCCTTGCAGCGCAAGCTTCTCGACGAGATCACGCGCGTCGAGGAGGACTACAAGAAATGCGGGGAAGTGCCGCCGCCGCCGCCGGAATGGGTGGAGGCCGTTACCGCCATGGCCAACGTCAAATCGACAGGCAACGAAATGGTGCAGAAGGTCCTCGGGGAGATCAACCGGTCGGTCACCAGCATTCACGACAAGGCGCTTGCCGACTATCGCCGCGCGTACGAGACGCGGCACAAGATCCTCGAGGGATTCATGCCGTTCTGGCGCTCGCTCGACAAGACCATGGCGCAGGTCGACAAGAAATTGACCGGGCTGCAGAGCAGCACCGCCGCCGTCGACGCGCACATGGAAAAATTCGAGCAGATCAACGCCAAGACCGACAAGGCGGAGCACGCGCTGACCGTCTCCGCCTTCACGCAGTTCGCCATTGCTTTCCTGGTGATGGCGGTGGCGTCGGGCGGCGCCTTCGTCAACTTCAAGCTGATCGCGCTGCCGATGTCGGAGATGGTCGGGGCGGGCGATTACATCAGCAGCTCGCTGCGCACCTCCGAAGTCGCGGCCCTGGTGATCATCTTCGTCGAAGCCTCGATGGGATTGTTCCTGATGGAGTCGCTGCGCATTACGCACCTGTTCCCGCGCATCGCCAACCTGAACGAGCACATGCGACACCGCATGATGTGGATCGCGCTGACCCTTCTCGTGACCCTGGCAGGGATCGAGGCGGCGCTCGCGCTGATGCGCGACATGCTGATCTCCGACAAGCAGGCGCTGCTGCACTCCCTGGCGACGGTGCAACAGGCCGCCACCGACGGCTGGGTCGCCCGCATCCCGACGGCCGGCCAGATGCTGCTCGGCTTCATCCTGCCGTTCGCGCTCGCCTTTATCGCGATCCCGCTCGAATCGCTCATCTATTCGACGCGTACGGTCGGCGGGGTGCTGCTGGCGGGGTTCGTGCGGACGCTGGCGTTCGTGCTGCGCATCCTCGGCAACCTGGCGCGACGGCTGAGCCGGGTGCTGATCAACCTGTACGACGTCGTCATCGTGCTGCCGCTGCTGATCGAGCACCTGGTGAAGGCACCGCGCGCTTCCGCACCGGGAAAGTCAAGGCGCGGGGCGGACGCCGAGGCCTGAGGGAACAGTCCCGTTGAGCAAGGAGAGATCATGATCAAGCGACTATTCCTCGCAGCGCTGTTGTTGGTCGGGATGGCCGTTGCGGGCTGCGGAGACTCGCGCAGCCACTCCAACGCCGTCTACATGCTGGTCGACACGTCGGGCACCTACGCGCAAGAGGCAGGCAAGGCCCAGCTCATCATCAACTATCTGCTGGGAACACTCACGGCCGGGGATTCGCTCATGGTCGCGCGGGTGACCAGCCGCAGCTTCAGCGAAAAGGACATCATCGCCAAAGCCACCTTCGACTCGCGGCCGTCGCAGGCGAATGCCCAGAAGCGCGCCTTCAAAGACCAGATCGATGCTTACGTCAAGACGGTGCGAGGAACCGCCTACACCGACATCACCGGCGGGCTGATCCAGGGCGCGCAGTTCCTCAACGAGACCGGGGCAGGGACCAAGACCATCATCATCTTCTCCGACATGCAGGAGGAGCTCGACAAGGCCACCGTCCGGAATTTCCCGATCAGCCTGAAAAACATCCGCATCATCGCGGTGAACGTCGTCAAGCTCAAGACCGACAACATCGATCCGCGGCGCTACCTCGGGCGCCTCGACGCCTGGCAGAAGCGGGTCGAAGGCGCCGGCGCCTCCGAGTGGCGGGTGATCAACGACCTCGAGCGCCTCGACGCCATCTTTTCAAAAAGCTAGCCCGAAGCCAAAAAACAGCTAGCAAAAGCCCGGCCTCAAAAGAGGACCGGGCTTTTTATTTTCCGGCGGATGATGGCTGTGCCAAACTCCCTCTGCGCAACGTCGTTTTCACCTAGGGAGAACTGGAATGAAAAACGTCGCACTGGTCGCATTCAGCGTCACTGCCTTGACCTGCCTCGCATCGCCCGCCGGCGCGCAAAGCGGCAATCACCTCGAGATCGTCCATCACCCGAACTACGACAAAAGCGTCTTCATGCCGTTCTCGCCGGCAATCAAGATCAGGAGCGGCAAGATCCTCTGGCTGGCCGGCGGCACCGCGCTGCCGGTCTATCACGATCATCCGCACAAGCGCGAGCAGATCCTGAAGCACCTGCCCAACGACCTGGAGGCGCAGACCCGGCAGACCATGGACGGCATCATGGAAACCCTGAAAGCTGCCGGCGCATCGCCGAAGGACGTGGTGCACGTGTTCATCTTCCGTGCGCGGCCGCGCATGGGCGACATCGGCAAGGCGAGCGCCGTGGTGAACTCGTATTTCGCGCCTCACAACCACAAGCCGGCGACGACCAACATGGCCGTGCTCGAGCTGGGCGAGCCCGAGCAGCTGGTCGAGATCCAGGTGGTGGCGGTGGTCGACTGAGCTAGGGGGTCCTCAGGCGAGAGCCGCTTTCACTCGCGCCGGGGTAAAAGGCAGATCGCGTAGCCGTACACCCGTGGCGTTGGTAATGGCATTGGCGATCGCGGCTGCCGCCGGACCTTGCGCGCCCTCGCCAACGCCGAGGAAGCGCTCGTTCGGCTGGTTGAGAATGATCACCTCGACCTGCGGCACTTCCTCGAAGCGCAGGATGGGATAGTCAGCCCAGGAACGCGTGGTGACGCGCGTGCGGTCGAAGCGCAGCGCTTCCTTGAGGGTCCAGCTTGCCGACTGGATCAAGCCGCCCTCGATCTGGTTGACGACGCCGTCGGGATTCACGACTTGTCCGACGTCGACGGCGGCCACTGCGCGCGTGACGCGGACCTTGCCGCTCTTGCGACCCACCGTGACGTCCACCGCGATGGCGCAGTAGCAGGCGAGGTTCTTGTATCTGGCGAAGGCGAACCCCCGGCCGCGCGTGCCGTCGCCGCGCGCCTTCGGCGTCCAGCCGGCGCGCTGCGCAGCCGCCTCGATGACTGCGCGGCCGCGCGGGTCCTTCAGATGGCGCAGGCGGAACTCGACCGGGTCGGCCTGCGCCGCGGCCGCGAGCTCATCCATGAAAGACTCGAGCGCGAACACGTTGGCGTAGCCGCCGAGGGTGCGCAGCGCGGAGGTGCGCAGCGGGGCCTCCCGGATGTAGTGCTTCACCACTTTGACGTTCGGGAGCTCGTACAGGGGAATCGAGTTGCGGTCCGACCCGCCCGCCGGTTGCGGCACGTCTGCAGGCAGCTGCCGCAGCAGCGGATTCGCCAGGTGCTGCGCGGCGAGCAGATTCACGCCGGCCGATGCCCCGGGGCGCGTGCTGTGCGGGTGGCTCCACAGCTCGTGCGACCAGCCCACTATATTGCCTTGCGCGTCGAGACCGCCGGCGAGCTTCATCACCATCGCCGAGCCGTACGGCTCCCACATGAACTCGTCGTCGCGCATCCATTGCAGCTTTACCGGCTGGCCGCCCGTTGCGCGGGCGAGCAGCGCCGCATCGAGCGCTACGTCGTCAGCCCCGTTGTGGCCGTAGCAGCCCGCGCCCTCGACGTGCGTGCAGCGCACCGCCGCCGGCTCGACGCCGAACACCTTGGCGAGGTCGGCGCGCAAGGGAAACACGCCTTGGCTGTGCGTCCACACGGCGAGCTTGCCTTCCTGCCATTGCGCCACGGCGCACGACGGGCCGATGGAGCCGTGGGCCTGGTACGGGCGCGTATAGCGCGCCTCGAGACGCTTCACGGCCGGCGCCGCCGCGGCGGAGCTCTTCTCGGTCACCGTTTGCCCTGCCACCGGCAGAGCCATCATGTGCTCGTAGAGGGCGTCTCCTGCGGGCGGCAGCGAGGCACTCTCTTTCCACACTGCTGCCTTCTTCAATGCTTCACGCGCGCGAACCGCTTGTTCCTCGCGCTCGGCAGCCACGGCGAGGAACCGGCCGTCGCGCACCAGCGCGACTACGCCGCGCATGCGGCGCACCGCCGCTTCGTTGACCGATACGAGCTCTGCGTCTGGCGACGGCGGCCGCACGACACGGCCGAACAGCATGCCGGGGAGCCGGATGTCTTGCACGTACGCCGCGCCGCCAGTGAATTTTTTCGGAATGTCGCGGCGGCCGATGCTCTTGCCGACCCAGCGGTGTTCCGCGGGCGGCTTGGGCTTCGCCTGAGCCGTGGCCTCGCGTTTCAATTGCTTCGCCCGCTAGATCCCAATAGGTGAGGCTTGCGCCGCTCGGCGCCGCGATGGTGCCATCGGCGACTTTCAGCGCGCCCGGCGAGGTGCCGAGCTTGGCCGCCGCCGCAGACAGCAGGATCTCGCGCGCCTCGGCGCAGGCGAACCGCAACGCGGTGCCGCTTTGCTCCACCGACCGGCTGCCGGCGGTTTGCCCCTCGTCCGGCGTCAGCGCCGTGTCGCCGTGGACTATGGCGATGCGTTTCAGATCGAGGTCGAGCTCGTCGGCCGCGATTTGCGACAGAGCGGTGCCGATGCCCTGGCCCAGCTCGATCTTGCCGCTGAAGATGGTCACGCTGCCGTTCGGGTCGATGCGCAGCCACGCGTCCAGCATGCGGTTGTTGTCGAGGCTGCCTGGCAAGCGGGCAGGAGAGGACTGTGGGAGCGCGAGCTCCGGCGCGAGGCTGAAGCCGATGACCAGCGCGCCGCTCGACTTGAGGAATTGCCGGCGCGAAGTCACGACCGCATCTCCTTCGCCGCGCGCTGCACGGCGCGCACGATGCGATTGTGCGAGGCGCAGCGGCACAGGTGGCCGTTCAGCGCCTGCCTGATCTGGCTTGCCGTCGGGGCAGGATTGCGCTCGAGCAGCGCCTTGGCCGACATCACCATGCCGTTGCCGCAGTAGCCGCACTGGCAGGCCTGCTCCTCGATGAACGCGCGCTGCAGCGGGTGCAGCTTGTCGAGCGTGCCGAGGCCCTCGATGGTGGTGACCGGCCCCTTGACGGCCGACATCGGGATTACGCATGAGCGCACCGGCCTGCCGCCGATCAGCACGGTGCAGGCGCCGCATTGGGCGAGCCCGCAACCGAACTTGGGCCCGTTGAGTCCGATGTCGTTGCGCAAAACGTAGAGCAGCGGAGTGTCGGCGTCGACCGACAGGGTCTTGCGCTCGCCGTTCACCCGCACGCTGAATTTAGCCATGGCGCCTCCGCTTGAAAATCATCATAGCCCCCCTTGCCGGCGGCGGTAATACTGTATAAAAATACAGTTGTGATGACGCCCCTCGAGGAAATCCTCCAGCGGCATCCCGTCTGGCGCGGCGGAGCAGCCTTTTCTCGTGCTGCCGCCGTCCCCAGCGGGTTTGCGGTCCTGGACGGCGAGTTGCCGGGGGGCGGCTGGCCGACCGGCGGGCTCACCGAGATCCTCGGCCTGCAGCAGGGGATCGGCGAGCTGCGGCTGCTGCTGCCCGCGCTCGCTGCTCTGACCACCGCCGGCAAGCGCGTGATCTGGCTCGCGCCGCCGCACCTGCCTTATGCACCCGCGCTCGCCGCCGCCGGTGTCGATCTTGCCCGCCTGGCCGTGGTGCGGGCACCCGGGCGCCGCGACAGCTTGTGGGCCGCCGAGCAGGCGCTGCGCTCGGGCGCCTGCCATGCGCTGCTGGCATGGTTTCGCAACGCCAGCTACGCGGAGCTGCGGCGCCTCGCGGTCGCCGCCGAAGCAAGCTGCGCCCTGGTCGCGCTGTTCCGTCCCCGCGAAGCGGCGCGCGAGCCTTCGCCCGCCTGCCTGCGCATCGCGCTCGAGCCGGTCCAGGGCGAGCTCGCCGTCCGCATTCTGAAGCGCCGTGGCGCGCTCGCCGCCGCGCCGCTGCGCGTGCCCCTGAAAAGCCCTCTCCATGCTTTGGGTCGCTCTCCATCTTCCCCGCCTGCCTCCGGGGACGCTCGAGCACGTCGCAGCCTGGGCCTGCCAGTTCACGCCTAGGGTTTCGCTCGAGCCGCCGCACGGCTTGCTTCTCGAGGTCGAGGGCAGCTTGCGGCTGTTCGGCGGGCTGGAGCGCCTTCTCGAGCGGCTGCGCGAAGGGCTCGACGCCATGGAATTGACGACGCAGTTCGCGGTTGCGCCCGCGGCGCGCGCGGCGATCTGGCGCTCGCGGGGCGGCGGGGCGAGGCTCGAGGAATTGCCTTTGGAAGTCACCGGTTTTGATTGCGGGGGATTTTTTAGAAATATCGGCATCTCTACGGTGGGAGAATTGCTGAAGCTGCCGCGTGAAGGGCTGGCGCGGCGTTGCGGGCAGGCGTTGCTCGATGATCTCGATCGCGCTCTGGGCACTGCGCCCGAAGCACGGGAGTACTTCCTGCCGCCGCCGCGCTTCGCCGCCAAGCTCGAGCTGCCGGCAGAGGTGAGCCACGCCGATGGCCTGCTGTTCGCCGCACGCCGGCTGCTGGTCCAGCTTGAGGGCCTGCTTGCGGCACGCCATGCGGGGGTCCGTGGTTTTACCTTGACCTTGCTTCAATCCGAGGCATCGACGGTCGTCGAAGTACAGCTTGCTTCGCCGGCGCGCGAAGCCCAGCGCTTGGGGGAATTGCTGCGCGAGAAGCTTGCTACGCTGTCGCTCTCCAGCCCGGTGGAAGCGATCCGGCTCGAGGCCGGCGATTTTTCGCCGCTGCACGCGCGCACTGCAGGGATGTTCGGCGACGCGCTCGCCGAGGACGAAGGCTGGGAGCGTCTCGCCGAGCGGCTGCAGGCGCGCCTCGGCCCCGACGCGCTCTACGGCCTGGCGACTCATCCGGATCATCGTCCTGAATACAGCTGGCGGCGCGTCGAGGCCGGCGAATGGGATCCGCGCGAGTTCAGGCACCCCGGCCCGCGCCCGCTATGGCTGCTCCAGGCGCCGCGCCCGACGCGCGAAGACGATCTGCAGCTGCTCGCCGGCCCCGAGCGCATCGAGTGCGGCTGGTGGGACGGCGACGACGCGCGGCGCGACTACTTCATCGCCCGCTTTTCCGATTCTTCCCTGGGCTGGGTTTACCGCGAAGCCGGCGCATGGTTCCTGCATGGCCTGTTTGCCTGACTACGCCGAGCTGCACTGCCTGTCGAATTTCAGCTTCCTGCGCGGCGCTTCGCACGCCGAGGAGCTGGTGGAGCGCGCCGCGGCGCTCGGCTACTCGGCGCTCGCCATCACCGACGAATGCTCGCTCGCCGGCGCTGTGCGGGCACACCAGGCCGCGAAGGAAAAAGGATTGAAGCTCATCCTGGGGACCGAAATTCGCCTTCAGGACGGCATGAAGCTCGTGCTGCTGGCCACGGACCGGCGCTCCTACGGCGCGATTTCATCGCTGATCACCATCGGGCGGCGCCGCAGCAGGAAGGGCTCTTATTCGTTATCGCGCACGGATGTGGAGGCATTGAGCGGCAAAGAAGTCCTGGTGTTATGGATTCCAGGGGATTTCGGCCATGCTGAATGGCTTGCAAAGGCTTTTCCCGGGAATGCATGGATAGCCGCTGAGCTGCATTGCGGCCCGAATGACCGCGCCAGGCTGAATGCGCTGCAGGAACTTTCGCGGCGCTCGGGCCTGCCGCTCGTCGCGGCGGGCGACGTGCACATGCACCTGCGCTCGCGCAGGCGGCTGCAGGACCTGCTCACCGCGATCCGGCTGCGGCGGCCGGTGAACGAATGCGGGCACCACCTCTACCCGAACGCCGAGCGGCATCTGCGGCTGCGCATGCGCCTGGCGCAGCTCTATCCGCCGGAGCTGCTGGCCGAAACGCTGACGCTGGCCGAGCGCTGCGACTTTTCACTCGAGTCATTGCGATATGAATACCCGGAAGAACTGGTCCCTGCAGGAGAAACGCCGGCGAGCTGGCTGCGCCGGCTCACCGCGGAAGGGCTGCGCGAGCGGTTTCCTTCCGGCGTGCCGGCGAAGGTCGCCGAGCTGCGCTACGAGCCGTTCTTCCTGACGGTGCACGATGTGGTGCGCTACGCCAGGCAGAACGGCATTCTCTGCCAGGGCAGGGGATCGGCCGCCAATTCGGTGGTGTGCTATGCGCTCGGCATCACCGAAGTCGATCCGGCGAGGATGAACATGCTGTTCGAGCGCTTCGTGTCGAAGGAGCGCAACGAGCCGCCGGACATCGACGTCGACTTCGAGCACCAGCGGCGCGAGGAGGTGATCCAGTACGTGTACCGCAAGTACACGCGCAGCCGCGCCGCGCTAGCAGCCACGGTGATCTGCTACCGGGCGAAGAGCGCGCTGCGCGACGTAGGCAAGGCCCTCGGTTTCCCGGCCGAGGAGATCGACCGCGCGGCGAAGAGCTTTGCCTTCTGGGATCACCCGATCGAGCCGACCAGCCAGTGGTTCGAGCTGGCGCAGACGCTGCGGGGTTTCCCGCGTCACCTTTCGCAGCATGTGGGAGGCTTCGTCATCTCGCGCGGCCCGCTCGCCGAGCTGGTGCCGATGGAGAACGCCGCCATGCCCGAGCGCACGGTCATCCAGTGGGACAAGGACGACCTCGAGGCGCTGGGGCTGCTCAAGGTGGACGTACTCGCGCTGGGCATGCTTTCTGCCATCCGGCGCGCGCTGCAATTCGTGGGGATGAGCATGCCGGACGTGCCCCCGGAGGATCCGGCTGTCTATGCGATGATCCAGAAGGCCGATACCGTCGGCGTGTTCCAGATCGAGTCGCGCGCGCAGATGAGCATGCTGCCGCGCCTGCGGCCGGAGAACTTCTACGACCTGGTGATCGAGGTGGCGATCGTGCGTCCCGGCCCGATCCAGGGCGGCATGGTGCATCCCTACCTGCGGCGCCGGCGCGGCGCCGAGCCAGTGGCTTATCCCAGCCTGGAAGTGAAGAAGGTCTTGGAAAGAACCCTGGGCGTGCCGATCTTCCAGGAGCAGGTGATGCAGCTGGCGGTAGTCGCCGCGGATTTCACCCCCGGCGAGGCCGATCGGCTGCGCCGCTCGATGGCGGCGTGGCGGCGATCGGGCAGCCTGCAGCAGTTCGAGGACAAGCTGAAGAGCGGAATGACGAGGAACGGCTATAGCCTGGAGTTCGCCGACGCGATCTACCGCCAGATCCTCGGCTTCGGCGAATACGGTTTCCCGGAGTCCCACTCGGCGAGCTTTGCGCTGCTGGTGTATGTCTCATCGTGGCTGAAGTGCCACCGGCCGGCGGCGTTCTGCGCCGCGCTGCTCAACAGCCAGCCGATGGGTTTCTATTCGCCTTCCCAGCTGGTGCAGGACGCGCAGCGCCACGGCGTCGAAGTAAAGCCGCCGGATGTCAACCTGAGCGACTGGGACTGCACGCTGGAAAACGCTGCGCTGCGTTTGGGCCTGCGCATGGTCAAAGGCTTATCGGAGGAGGCGGGGAAACGCCTTGCCGCGGGCAGGCCTTACGCTTCGGTTTACGCTCTCGATCTGAATCGCAAGGATCTGCGCTGCCTGGCGGCCGCCGGAGCGCTGCGCTCTCTCGCCGGTCATCGGCGCCTCGCGCACTGGAGCGCTGCGGGCGCCGGGCGCCGGGCGCCGCTCGATGCGCCGGCGACCGAGCGCCTGCCGGGGCTCGAGCCGCCGCGCGAAGGCGAGGACATCATCGCCGACTACGCCAGCCTCGGGCTGACTCTCGGCCGCCACCCGCTCGCGCTGCTGCGAAGCCGTTTGAGCAGGCTTCAACTCCTCACGGCGGAAGAACTCCGCCTCTGCTCCCACGGCGGCACCGCGCGCGTAGCCGGGCTGGTCACCTGCCGGCAGCGGCCCGACACCGCGAGCGGCGTGATCTTTGTCACGCTCGAGGACGAAACCGGCTGCATCAACGTGGTGGTGTGGAACCGTCTGGCCGAGCGGCAGCGCGGCGAGCTGCTCGGCGCGCGGCTGCTGGGAGTGCAGGGCGTGATCGAGCGCGACGGGGAGGTCGTGCATCTGGTCGCGCGGCGCCTGTTCGATCACAGCGCGCTGCTGGGACCCCTGGCGGCTGCATCACGCGATTTTCATTGAGATGCTAGTATCGACTCCCCATGATGGCGACCCGCGTCGACATCCTTGGCCTGATCGCCGACCGCCGCGCCCGGCGGCCGGCGCGGACCCTGCTGGCGCTGGATGAGCTTTTCAATCGGCTCGCCGCCTGCGGCGGGCCCGACGAAGCGCTGCGCACAGAGGACCGCATCTGGGACGCATGGATGCACCATCCGCACCGCGCGGCCGCCCAGGCCATAGACCTGGCCACGCGCGATATTGCCGCGAGGCGCTACGACATCGCCGAGACGCGCCTGAGCGCACTGCTGCGCAGCGCGCCTGACTTCGCCGAGGCCTGGCACAAACGCGCGGCGCTGTACTACCTGCTCGGGCGCGACGACGAGTGCCTATGCGATATCCGCCGCACGCTCGAGCTCGAGCCGCGCCATTTCGCCGCCATGCTGCACTTCGCCGAGATCCTGCTCGGCAGCGGCGCCCCGGACGAGGCCCGCTTCGCGTTCTACGCGGCGCTGTGCGTGCATCCGCATCTGCTGCGCGCGAGGCAGGCGTTGCTTGACAAACCCTGACAAGGGACCGGCAGGGAAAAGCGCTCGCCCCCTATAATGAAGAGCATGAACGATGAGGCGTACAAGGTCACGGTCGCCAAGGACCTGGAAGACCTGATCCCGGCGTTCCTGCGCAACCGCAGCAAGGAGCTGGAGACCCTCAAGGTGGCGCTGGCGGCGGCCGATTTCGAGCAGCTGCGCCAGCTCGGGCACCGCATGAAGGGCGTCGGCAATTCCTACGGCTTCGCGCACGTCTCGGTCCTCGGCCAGGAGATCGAGGACGGGGCGCTCAGCGGCGACCGGGCATCGCTCGAGTCCCATATCGCGCAGTACGGCGATTACCTGTCGAAGGTGCAGATCGCGTTTGAGTGAGCAATGCGCATCCTGATCATCGACGATGACGTGGATCTGCGTAACCTCCTCGAGCGTTACATCAAGCAGCAGTGGCCCGAAAGCCAGGTCGACCAGTACGACCCGCTCGACCATGACATCCCAGGTGCCTCGTTTGCGCTAGGCAGCTACGACGTCGTGATCCTGGACTACATGCTGGGGCGCGGCGACGGCCTGCAATGGCTGCAGGAATTCAAGCGCCGCGCCGACTGCCCGCCGATCCTGTTTCTCACGGGAGCCGGCAACGAGATCATCGCGGTGCGCGCCATGAAGGCCGGCGCGGACGACTACCAGCGCAAGCAGGAACTGACGCGAGAGAAACTGATCACCTCCGTCCGCGACCTCACTGCCAGCACGAGCGAGAGGACGCTTTCGCCCGAGCTCGCCGCGCGCATGGAAGGCCACTCGCTCGGCGCGCGGATGCAGATCCCCGGCATCAAGGTGCTGCACCTGATCGGCGAGGGCGGCATGTCGCGCGTATATCTCGCCTCGCGGGAAGGCGACGACGAGCCGCTGGTGGTCAAGATTCTGCGCTCCGAGGTGATGTCGGACCGCAATGCCCTGGCGCGGTTCATGGAGGAGTACGCCCTGGTCGAGCGCATCCAGAGCCGCCACGTCGCGCGCATCTACACCCACGGCGCCTCCGAGGGCCATGCCTACCTGGTGATGGAGTTTTTCGAGGGCGGCGACCTCAACAAGCGGCTCGGCGGCAAGGCGCTGCCTGCGGAGGAAGCCGTGCGCTTGTTTCGCGACCTCATGTTCGCGCTGGGCGACATCCACGAGAAGGGCATCCTGCACCGCGACCTCAAGCCCCAGAACCTGATGTTCCGCACCGACGGCAGCCTCGCCGTGGTCGATTTCGGCATCGCCAAGCACATCGATGCGGCAGACCGCACCGGCCATGGCGAAATCCTAGGCACGCCGCGCTACATGAGCCCCGAGCAGGTGCAGGGACGGGCGCTCGACCTGCGCACCGACATTTACAGCGCCGGGGTGCTGCTTTTCCAGATGCTGACCGGCCGGCACCTTTTCGACGGAGCAACGGCGGTCGAGGTGGCCCTGCACCATTTGAATACGCCGCCGCCGGCCCTGCCGGAGCCCCTTGCCCGGTACCAGCGGCTGCTCGACAAGCTGGTGGAGAAAGACCGCGACGCGCGCTTTCGCAACGCCGACGAGGTGATCGGCTTCCTGTCGCGCCTGTACTTCCAGGCCGCCGCGGCAACGGCGGCCGACAAGACCCAGAAGCTGCTGCACTAGGGCAGCTTCGCCCAGATCGCGCGCAGCTGCTCCGGCAGGTCCTTGGGCGAGAACGGCTTGGAAATCGCCCCGGCGGCGCCCATCGCCATCAGCTCGTCCAGGTCGCGCTGCGAAGCCTTGGCGGTGATGAACACCACCGGCAGCGCCTTGGTCTCCGGCCGCAGCTGCATCTGGCGGAACAGCGTCGGACCATCCATCGCCGGCATCATCCAGTCGAGCATCACCAGGTCGGGGCGGAAAGCGCTCATCGCCTCGATCGCCCTGGTCGGGTCGCCGACGATCTCGACGGTCATCTTGCCGAGCCGCTCGAGCGACATGCGCACGATGCGCTGGATGTCCTCGTCGTCCTCGACGTAGCAGATGCGGGTCAGCGGTCGGTCGGGCATCAGGGTTCCTTCCCGGGGTGTTTGGGCAGCTCGAACCAGAACGTCGTGCCGCCGCCGGCGCGGTCCTCGAAGCCGATGCGGCCGTGCATCAACTCGATCATCCGCTTGCCGATGGCGAGCCCGAGCCCGGTGCCGCCCTTCTGGCGCGACGCGGTCGAGTCCGCCTGCGCGAAGCGGCCGAAAATGCGGCTGCGGAACTCCTCCGGGATTCCCGGACCGCGGTCGTGTACGCCGACGTGGATGTTCGCGTCGCTCTCTTCGAGCGTGATCTCCACCTTGCCCCACTCGGGCGAGAACTTCGCGGCATTGGAGAGGAGGTTGGTCATCACCTGAAGCAGCCGCTTGCGGTCGGCGTACACTTCCCGCCCCGGCAGCTCGCCGCGTACCTCGAAGCGTACCTTGAAGCGCTCGCCGAACCCCTCGTTGAGCACGATCGCCTCGCGCACCAGGCCGTCTATCGCTAGTACTTCTGGCGCCATGCTGATGGTGCCGGACTCGATCTTCTCGATATCGAGAATGTCGTTGATGATGTCGAGCAGGCGCTGGCCGTTGCGCTCGGCGACCAGGGTCAGCTCGCTCACGTCTCTCGACAGCTCGCCGGCCACGCCCGAATTGACCAGCTGCAGCGAGCCGATGATCGAGGTGAGCGGCGTGCGCAGCTCATGGCTGAGCGTCGAGGTGAACTCCTTCTTCATGCGCTCGGCCTCGATCTGCCGCGTCACGTCCTGGCCCTGGGCGATGACCGAGACGATGTCCCCCTCGGGATTGACCAGCGGCGTGACCGTCCATTCACACACCAGGGCGATGCCGTCGCGCCGCGGGTTGCGGATCCTCAGGCCGGCCAGGGGCTGGCGGGTCTCGGTCATCCGCATCCAGTGGCCGTCGAACTCGGCATGCAACTCGGGCAGCACCAGGCGCTTGACGTGCCCGCCGATCAGCTCGCCCGCCGCGTATCCGAACAGAAGCTCGGCGGCATGGTTGACCGCGGTGACGATGCCCCGGGGATCGATCTCGAGGACGGCGATCGGCGCGCGCTCGGCGAACAGCGCCAGCTTGCGGCCGCTCGCCTCGACCTGGCGCCGCGCTTCATCGAGCTCCACCAGCTGCAGCTCGAGGCGCTGGTTCAGCACGCTGTAATCCTCGGTGAGCTTGCCGTACGCGTGGCGCAGACGGTAGCCCGAGTGGAACACCCGGTTCAGGCGATAGGCGATGGCGACGCTGACGCCGTAGAACAGCGGCACCAGCAGCGCGATCTCCGCGAACAGGCGGTTGCCGAACGTGGCCAGGACGTAGGTGAAAGGAATCGCAATGCCGGCCGCGTAGGCGGCGAAGATCGGCCAGGACGCGGCGTACACCGGAATGCCGCCCGACATGACCCCGGACAGCAGGAAGGCGAGAAACACCTGGCGCTCGTCGGCATGCGAAGGAAAGAACACGGAAGCCCCAAACCCCCAGGTGACCCCGGCGGCGAACGCGCCGATGCCCAGCCAGCGCAGCCACTGCTCGCCCTGCGCCAATTTGTCTGCGCTGCGCCGATAGGCGAAGTAAAGCGCCCCGTGCAGCGCGCTCACCAGCAGCAGCAGGCCGCCCCAGAACGCCACCAGCTCGATGATGCGACCCTCGCGCAGCTCGAGCGCCGAGATCAGGCCGATGACGGCGGTCGCAGCGATGCCGAGAGGAAGCTGGCTGTAGAGCTGCTCGACGCGGTCGGCGAGGACCACGCGCGGGTCGGACCGCTCGCGCGAGCCGGCGGCGACCCCCGCCGCGGCGCTGCCGGTCGCAGCCTGGGTGCCGCTGGCGGTGGTGGAGTGATTCATGCGCAGGCGGAGAAGCCTGCGTTATTTTTACATATTCTTGTCGTTCCGAATCACGCCGACCGCAATACCTTCGATGGTGAGCGGGTCGCGCCGCAGGTCGACTTCGATCGGCTCGAATTCCGGGTTCTCGGACAGCAGCTGCACCGCGTGCCCGCGGCGCCGCAGGCGCTTCACGGTCACTTCGTCGGCCAGGCGCGCCACCACGATCTGGCCGCTGCGTGCGTCCTGCGTGCGGTGCACGGCGAGCAGGTCGCCCTCGAGGATGCCGGCGTCGCGCATCGACATGCCGCGCACGCGCAGCAGGTAATCGGCGCGCGGCGTGAACAGGTTCGGGTCGACCTGGTAGCGGCCCTGCAGATGCTCCTCCGCGAGAATCGGGCTGCCGGCGGCGACGCGGCCGACCACCGGCAGCTCGAGCAGGCGCCCGGGCCGGTTCGCCTGGCGTGAATCGCGCATGCGGATGCCGCGCGAGGCGCCCGAGGAAATCTCGATCGCGCCCTTTTTCTCGAGGGCGCGCAGATGCTGCTCGGCGGCGTTGACCGAGCGAAAGCCCATCCGCGCCGCGATCTCGGCGCGCGTCGGCGGATAGCCCGATACCTCGGTCAGCTGGCGCACCAGGCGCAGGATCTCGGTCTGTCGAGCCGTCAGTTCTTCCATACTGGGCCTCCTTACACTGAAAGTATATCCAGTATGGGCCGGCTGATCAAATCCGCTCGATCAGGGCCGCGCCTTCGTTGGCGGCGTCGCTCACCGCCTTGCTGACCGGATGGCTGCGCATCAGATGCGCCGGGTAGGGCCGGATGAATTGCTCCGCAGCGTGGTTGCGGGGATCGAGCCAGGCGTCGTAGTCCTGCAGCGGCGCGATGACGGGCATGCGCTCGTGGATGCCGCGCATCAACTCGTTCGCACCGGTCGTGATCAGGCAGACCGTGCGCAGCTGCCCTCGCCAGAGCTCGGTGATGCCGGCCAGCCCGAACAGCTCGTCGCCCGCGGGCCGAATGTAGTACGGCTGTTTTCCCGCCCGCGTCGTCTTCCATTCGTAGAAGCCGCTTGCCGGCACCAGGCAGCGCCACTGCCTGAAGGCGGCCTTGAACGCAGGCCTGTCGGCGATCGTCTCGCCGCGCGCGTTGGCGAGGCGATTGCCGATGCTCGCGTCCTTGGCCCAGCTCGGCACCAGGCCCCAGCGCGACTGGTCGCAGACGCGGCCCCGCTGCGCGTGCTGACGCACGATCAGGATGTCATTGGACGGACAGATGTTGTAGCGCGCCTCGATCTCGGGGGCGGAGGCAAGGTTGAACTGGAGCGCCACCACGTCAGGGTGGCTATGAAGCGCGTAACGGCCGCACATGCGCCTGAGGTTACAATGCGGCACGCATGATCATCCAGTCGTTGCTGGACACCGACCTGTACAAGTTCACCATGATGCAGGTCGTGCTGCACCACTTTCCCGGCGCGCAGGTCGAGTACCGGTTCAGGTGCCGCACCGAGGGCGTCAACCTGCGTCCGCATCTCGACGCGATCCGCGCGGAGCTCGCGGCGCTCTACGCGCTCAGGTTCCGCGAAGAAGAGCTCGCGTACCTGCGCAACCTGCGCTTCATGAAGTCGGACTTCGTCGACTTCCTGGGGCTGTTCCAGTTCAACGAGAAGTACCTGCGCCTCGGCGCGGGCGAGGCCGCGGGCGAGATCGACATCACGATCCGCGGCCCGTGGCTGCACACCATCCTGTTCGAGATCCCGGTCCTCGCCATCATCTCGGAGGTGTACTTCCGCCGCACGCAACCGCGCCCGGATCTCGACGAGGGCCGGCGCCGCCTGCGGGCCAAGATCGACCTGGTGCGCACCGTCGAGCCCGAGCTCGAGTTCAAGATCTCGGACTTCGGCACGCGGCGGCGCTTCTCGGCGGCGTGGCACGAAGAAGTGCTGCAGACGCTGAAGCGGGAAATGCCGCAGTATTTCGCCGGCAGCTCCAACGTCTGGTTCGCGATGCGCAACAACCTCACGCCGCTCGGCACGCTGGGCCACGAATACATGCAGGCCTGCCAGGCGCTCGGGCCGCGGCTGCGGGATTCGCAGACTTTCGCCTTCGACAAGTGGGCGCAGGAGTACCGCGGCGACCTCGGCATCGCCATCTCGGACACCTACGGCGTGGACGCCTTCCTGCGCGACTTCGACATGTACTTCTGCAAGCTGTTCGACGGCGCGCGCCACGACTCCGGCGACCCCTTCGACTGGGGCGAGAAGATGATCGCGCATTACCGCAGGAACCGCGTCGACCCGCGCACCAAGACGCTGATCTTCTCCGACCAGCTGTCGTTTCCCCTCGCCATCGGCATCGCGCGCCGCTTCCACGGGCGCGCGAAAACCGCGTTCGGCATCGGCACCAACCTGACCAACGATCTGGGCTACGAGCCGATCAACATCGTCATCAAGATGACCGAATGCAACGGCCAGCCGGTGGCGAAGGTGTCCGACGCGCCCGGCAAGACGATCAGCAGGGATGCCGGCTACCTGCGCTATCTGCGCCAGGTGTTCGGCCTGGAACCCGCCGAGAAAATCTGAGCTCCGCTTCAGGAATTTCCGCTGATGGCGCGCAGGCGGCGCTCGCGCTCGCGCAGGCTGCAGCCGCGCAGGTCGGCGGCGCCGCGCTCGGTGACGATGATCCCGGCTTCGCTGCGCGGCGTCGCGACCGGGCCGGAGAGCTTCTCGACGACGCGCGACGCGGGCAGCAGGGTGATGGCAGCACCTCCCGCGGACTGATTCGCCGCGCGCACGAAGTCGAGCGCGCCGCCCACCGCGCCGACATAGCTGCCGCGCGCCACTTCGGCATTGACCTGGCCGGTGAAATCCACCTCCACCGCCGAGTTCACCGCGATGAAACGCTCGATGCCGGCGAGCACGCGCGCAGCGTGGGTGTATTCGGAAGAGCGCAGCCGGATCGCCGGATTGTCGCGCGCGAAGTCGAACAGCCTGCGCGTGCCGATCAACAGGGCGCAATCCACTGCGGCGACCGCGCCGGCTCGTAGCAGATCGACCACGGCGTCGCCCACCGCGCCCGAATGCACCGACAGGCGAGAGCGCCCCGCCAGCTCCCGGCACACCGCCTCAGGCAGCGCGCCGATGCCGAATTCAAGCGTCGCCCCGTCCGGGACAAACCGCGCGGCCTGGGTCGCAATGGCTTGCTCGAGGGGTCCTGGTTTGTCCGGTGGCGGAGCGGCGGGCGCCCTTGACGACTCGACCAGCAGAGAAAACTGCTCGCGGCGCAGGAGTTTTTCGGCATGGGTCCAGGGAACCTGCTGGTTCACTTCGGCCACCACGGCGCGGGCGGTTTCCAGCGCCGGGATCAGGTAGTCGGCCGCCAGCCCCAGGCTGTATTCGCCGCGCCCGTTGGGCGGGCTCACCTGCACCAGGACGACGTCGGCACGGATCGCGGCAGAGCGAATCAGCGCCCCAAGCCGCGAATAGGGCGCGGGCTGGATCTCCAGGGCGCCGGCATCGGCGAGCGCGCGGTTATGGCCGATGCCGCAATACGCGGACAGCCGCAGATGGTCCGCATGCCCGGGCTGCACGATCCCCGCGTAGTTGACGCCGAGAAACAAGCCGGCACCGGAAAAGGCCGCGCGTTGCGCGACCAGGGCCTCCATCAGCGTCTGCGGCTCGGCGCAGGCCTGGCCGCAGATGATTCCGTCGCCGGGTCGAATTACACTAGCGAGATCGATCACCGGAGCGATTATGACTGACGAGAAATGTCTGGATGTGATTCTGCGCACTGCGCGTACCCACAACGTCTTCACGGATCGGCCGGTCAGCGACGCGACGCTGCGGCAGGCGCACGAGCTGATGAAATGGGGGGCGACGAGCGCGAATTCGCAGCCGGGGCGGTTCGTTTTCGTGCGCTCTAGGCAAGCCAAGGAAAAGCTGCGGCCGGCGCTCAGCGAAACCAACCGCGACAAAACCATGCAGGCGCCGCTCACTGCGATAGTCGCCTACGACACTCGCTTC
>VBBY01000064.1 GCA_005881595.1 Betaproteobacteria bacterium
CAGCTTCCTGAACATCTCCACGCCCGTGCACACCGTCTTTTGCGTCGGCCGCAGCCCCACGATCTCGATCTCATCGCCCACCTTGATCACCCCGCGCTCCACCCGCCCGGTCACCACCGTCCCCCGGCCCGAGATCGAGAACACATCCTCCACCGGCATCAGAAACGGCTTGTCGATCTCCCGCTTCGGCGTCGGAATATACGAATCGAGCGCCTCGGCCAGCTTCAGCACCGACTTGGTGCCCAGCTCCGAGTCCTCGCCCTCCAGGGCTTTCAACGCACTTCCGATCACGATCGGGGTCTTGTCCCCCGGAAAATCGTACTTCGACAAGAGCTCCCTCACCTCCACCTCCACCAGCTCCAGCAGCTCCTTGTCGTCCACCATGTCGGCCTTGTTCAGGTACACCACGATGTAGGGCACGCCCACCTGGCGCGCCAGCAATATATGCTCGCGCGTCTGCGGCATCGGCCCATCGGCGGCGGAGACCACCAGGATCGCCCCGTCCATCTGCGCCGCCCCCGTGATCATGTTCTTGATGTAGTCGGCATGCCCCGGACAGTCCACGTGCGCATAGTGGCGCTTCGCGGTCTGGTACTCCACGTGCGCCGTGTTGATCGTGATGCCGCGCGCCTTTTCCTCCGGCGCCGCATCAATCTGATCGTAGTTCCTCGCCTCCCCGCCATACTTCTTGGCCAGTATGTGCGTCATCGCCGCCGTCAGCGTCGTCTTGCCGTGATCCACGTGCCCGATCGTGCCCACGTTCACGTGCGGCTTGGTGCGCTCGAATTTGCCTTTTGCCATCACTTTCTTCCGTGTTTCGGACTGCCTTCAGTTATCGCCGATCGCCTGGTGCCCATGATGCGGATTGAACGCATGACCTCTCCCTTACCAAGGGAGTGCTCTACCACTGAGCTACATGGGCGGTATTCGCGCTGGAGCGGGTGAAGGGAATCGAACCCTCGTCATAAGCTTGGAAGGCTTCTGCTCTACCATTGAGCTACACCCGCCTTCTGTTTACGAAATTCCTTCACCCATGTCTGCCGCCGAGGCGCCCTGCCAGCTTGGTGGAGGGGGTTGGATTCGAACCAACGTAGGCGCAAGGCCAACAGATTTACAGTCTGCCCCCTTTAGCCGCTCGGGCACCCCTCCGGCGGAACCTTAAATTATGTGAGTTTTCCGGTGGTTGGTCAAGAATTTTACGTCCCAGGTAGTGTCTCGGTTTGATATGTAACAACTGCTCCTTGTTCGTGATAGCGGACAGTACGACAATTACGACAGTGCGAACCGAGGAGGTCGCCCGGCATGTGCTAGCACGCGCCGCTGCGAAGGTGGGCGGCGTGGGTGCGCTAGCGTTGCGCCTTAATGTTAGGCCACGAGCTCTGCACTATTACGTCACTGGCCAACTTGTTGTTCCGGACGGCCTGTTTCTTCGAGCGCTTGATGTGCTACTAGGAGAATCTCCCGAGACTCGGCTGCCTAGTCAGCAAGCCGCGCAATCTCTTCCAGCGACCAAACGTGATCGCTAATCCCGGCTTGCATGGCGGGGGTTACGCGCAGCGTCTTATGAATCTTGGCAAAGTTGTAGAACATGTAGTGAAGCGCCACAGCGTAAGTATGGTTCTCCACCTTTTTGCTAAAGCCATTCGTCAGCCTAGTAAAGCGGCGCTGCGACACCATCACGTCCCATACCGCACCGGGGACTGCATCGATCTCAGTGCCGCCAGAGCGCTGTAACAGGCAAGCCAGGAAGTCTTGGGGTTTTCGGGGGCGGGGACGTTCTCCAGCACCACCGTAAAGCGGCCCGACGCGCCGGCGACGCGGATGGTGTGCGTGTTGAGCGTGAGGGCGGGGTCCGCCACGACTATCAGTCGCGTCCGATCCAGGCCGATTCCGGCAAGCGAGAGCACCGCTGCGATGTTCACGTTCTGCGGAAAATGCGGCACGCCTTCGCGCGCCGGCCCCTCGAACAGTGTATGAGCGCTCTGCAGCCGGTCCAGATCGACGCCCAGCGCCGCGACGTACGGGATGCCTTTCCATGCCGCCGGCGGCTTGGCCACCTGGATCGAGACTTCGTCGACGCCCGCGGCGCACGCCGCTTTGAGCGCATCGAGACCACCGATGCCCCCCGACGGAACGTAGAGCAGCGCCCCGGAGCGCCGCGCCGCATCCTCGGCGGCGTAGCGCAGGCGGTCATCGGCGAGCGCCCCGATCGAGAGTACCACCACGCCGATTCCCGCCTCGAGCAGGGCCACGAGATGCTCGCGAACGGCGTCGTGCGAAGCAGCCTCCACTACGGCTGCCGGCCGCGCCGCGATCAGCGCGGCCCGGCTGGACACGTACGAGACGCCGAACTCGCGCGCCAGCGCGCGGCCGCGAGAGGAACCGTTGCGGCCGGCCAGCGCGACGATTTCCATGCCCGGGAACTCGCCGCCCCGGACGTGCTGAAGCACCAGCCGGGCGATCGTGCCTCCGCCAAGCAACGCGACGCGCATCGACTGCCTCCTCGGGAGGCGTGAATTCTGCCATAGCAGTATCATTCACCGGGAAGGGAGCACAACCGTGCGCATCGCCATCCTCGAGGACGATCCCGATCAGCTGGCCCTGCTGCGGCGCTGGCTGGACGAGGACGGCCATGACGTCCACGCCTACATAAGCGGCCGCGAGGCGATGAAGCACGCCGGCCGCGAAAGCTTCGATCTGTTCCTGCTCGACTGGCAGGTGCCGGACGTTTCGGGCGCCGATGTGCTGATGTGGCTGCGTGCCAACGTTTCGCGCAGCGTGCCGGTCCTGTTCGTCACCATCCGCGACTCGGAGCAGGACATCGTGTTCGCGCTCGAGCACGGCGCCGATGACTACATGATCAAGCCGGTGCGGCGCCAGGAGCTGCTGGCGCGGGTGCATGCCCTGCTGCGCCGGGCGTATCCGCGCGAGGAGACCAAGCAGCTGTCCTTCCCGCCCTTCGAGATCGACATCCAGCGCAGCGAGGTGCGCAAGAACGGCGCGAGAGTGGAGCTGACGCCGAAGGAGTTCGAGCTCACGGTGACCCTGTTCCGCAATATCGGGCGGCTCATGTCGCGCGGCCACCTTCAGGAAACCGTATGGGGCCGCAGCGGCGATCTGGCGACCCGAACGGTCGACACCCATGTCAGCCAGGTCAGGAAGAAACTGGATTTGCGCCCGGAGTCGGGCTACCGGGTGGTGCCGATCTACAACTACGGTTACCGGCTGGAGAAGATTTCGCCGGTCGCTTGAGCGAAGCGTTCGCTTACTCTAGCGCCCGCGCCCGAGCCTCGGCGTATTCCCTGGCCTCAGCGGCAAGCGATCCGGCGTCGAGCGCCCTGCGGTAGGCCTGGGCCGCCTCAGGTCTTCGGCCTAGCGTTTCGAGCGAGATGGCCAGCCCGACCCAGGTCGTCCCGGGCTGAGGCGCAATACGGATGGCGTTCTGGTAAGCCTCCACGGCCTCTGCGTGCTTGCCAAGCCGCTGCAGAACCGCTCCGCGCATCGCCTGGAACTCGGCGTTGCGCGCCGCCGGCCCGGCCTTGTCAAGAACCTCCAGCGCGTTCCGATAATCGCGCTGCTCGGTGTAGATGCTCGCCAGCGCTACCGCGAACGCCGGCTGCGCTGCATTGACGGCCAGCGCCTCCTGGAGCAATCGCCGCGCGGCTTCCACGCGACGCTGCTCAAGCAGCATCGCCACGTACGTCTGACGCGCGGCGGCATGCGATGGATCGGCGCGCAGCGCACCCGCCAGGTGGTCCTCCGCCTCGCTGAGCCGCCCCTGGTTCAGCAGCACGGCGGCACGGCGGAACTGGGCATCCGCAGTTTGCGCCGCCGAGTACACGCGGTCGCGCTTGTCGACAGTTCCTTTCGGCAACGCGGGCAAGGCGGCGGCCAGCTTCGGGGCTTTGGTCGGCTCCTGCTTCGGCGGCTCGCGCTTTCCCGCCGCGCGCTCGCGCAGCGGCGTTTCGATTTCGCGCGCGAGCCGCAGCGTATCGGGAGCCGTGACCGGCGGCGCCTCGACCGGGCCGGGCGGTGTCGGCTCGGCGACCGCAGCGGGCGGAGGTGGCGGCGCCGTTACCGTTACCTTTGGAGCCGGCGGTGACGGCGCGGGTTGCACGGCCACGTTAGTGACGAGAGGCTTGGGCAAAAGCTGGTAGCCCACCCAGACCACCCAGCCCAGCCCCAATGTGAGAAGAACGGCCACGATGCGCCAGAGCCACTCGCGGCCGCCGCGCTGCGCCTCGCCCGGGGCCGTCACCTGCGCTACCGAAGCATCGGTGGCGCCGGCGAGCGCCTGCCGGCGGTCGAGGTCCTGCAGCATCTTGTTGATGAGACTCATGCCGCGCGCCACCACCAGTGCAGGGACGCAGCCGGGGTGTCCTCTATTGCAGTTCGCACATGGCGTCGCTCGGCCTGGCGGCCGTTCTCGGCGTACACCAGAAGCAGCGCCTTATGCGCAAGGATATTCACCAGCCGCGGGATACCGCGACTAGCGAGCTGGATCGACCTCAGGGCGGAATTCGTGAACAGTGCCGGCCCGGAATAGCCGGCGATGGTGAGCCGATGCGCCACGTAGTCGAAGACTTCATTGCGCGCCAGCGCCTTGAGCCGGTACTGAAAGGTGATGCGCTGACGCAGCTGCCGCACCGACTCGGAGGCCAGCTTGCGGTCGAGCTCGGGCTGCCCGAACAGCACCACCTGCATGAGCTTGCGCTTTTCGGTTTCCAGATTCGTCAGCAGCCGCACCGACTCCAGCGTGCCAAGCGGCATCGCTTGAGTGTCGTCCATGCAGACCACGACGCGTTTGCCCTGGCGCGCGACGTCCAGCAAGCGCTGCATCAGGTCCTTTTCAAGGCGGTGCGGTTCGGACTTGGCGCCGGCTACGCCGAGATCGTCCGCCAGCGCCAGCAGCAGGCTGCGCGGCTCCAGATTCGGATTCGGAATGTACGCGCTCACCCAGCTCGGCCCGAGCGTCGACAGGAATTTGCGGCATAGCAGCGTCTTGCCGGTTCCGACCTCGCCGGTGATCTTGATGAAGCCTTCGCCGTTCGACACGGCGATCAGCAAGGTATTGAGCGCCTCCTGGATGCTGCGGCAGGCAAAGAAATAGCTGGTGTCCGGCGTGATGCCGAAAGGCAGCTCGCGCAGCCGGAAGTGCTTCAGGTAATTCAAACTATCTCGGCCCCCGCAGCGACGGCTGGTTGAGCGACTCCAGGCGGCCGCGCGTCTGCTCGATGTCCTGCTCCCAGTTGCGGTCGGCCACGATCAGCGTCGGTTTCAGCAGGATCACCAGCTCCCTCTTGCTCACAGTACGATCAGTGTTGCGCAAAATGCTGTCGTCCGCCAGGCCGGGAACGCCGCCGCGCCGGTCGCGCACATCGACGCTCATCAGGCCGCCGATCGCGACGATGTTGCCGTCGGTGACGCGCACGATGGTGTCGGTCTCGTTCACCGTGCTCTTCGCCAGCGGCAGCGTGATCGAGGGATTACCGCCGCCGAGGTTCACTACCCGGGTGCTTTCCGTGACCTCGCTGACCGAGGGGTGGATGTGCAGGATGATGTTGCTGCCCTGGTCGATCTGCGGCGTGACGTCGAGGACGATGCCGGAGAAAAACGGCTGCACCGTCACCGACGGCGAGGTCTGGGAGCCGGCGCTGGTCGTGGTGGTCGTAGTGCTGACGTTGGTGACGAAAAACTCGTCGGTGCCGACTTTGAGCACCGCCTTTTGATTGTTGAGCGTCGCGATACGCGGGCTGGAAAGCACCTGCACGTTCCCCTGGGACTCGAGGAAAGTCAGCAACGCCGCAAAACTGGGGGTCTGCAGCGCAAGCCCGAACACGGCGCCGGCGGGGTTCGAGGCGGCAGCGGCACCTGCGGAACTCACAATGCTGCGTCTCGCGGTGTCGGCGACAAGTTCGCTCGCCGCCGCGGCGCCGCCGACTGCGGCGCTGCTCGAAAGCTGGCCGGCCGCGATGCGGCGGTTGAAGATCGCCCAGTTGATTCCCGCCTGGTACTCCCCCGACAACGTGACCTCGATGATTTTCGCCTCCAGCATCACCTGGCGTTCGATCGACAGGCGCGTGGCGCGCAGGTACTGCTCCACCGCGCGCAGCTGCTGCGGGAAAGCCCGTACGACCACCACGCCCGATTGCGGCGTGACGATGACCGAGCGGCCTTCACCGGTGCCGACGATGGCGAGCAGCGCCGTGCGCAAGTCGGCCCAGAGGTCCGACTGCTGCTGGGTGGTCACCCGGCTCGTTTCGAGCGCGTGGCTGGAAGTCGTGCTCGCCGGCGCCGCGCCGCCGGCCGTCGGCGCGGCGCCCCCGCCGGTGTCGGTGACCGCGCCCGAGGTCACGCGGATCTCCGTAGTGCCGCGGCGCTGGCCCGGCGGGTAGTTGACCTGGAAGACCCGGGTCTGCAGCCCGGCCGGTTGCACGAAGATGCGCGTGCCTTCGGCCCGGTAATCGTAGCCGTACTGCTCGCGGATGGCCGAAAGCGCCTCCTCCACCGTCACGTCCTTGAGGCTCACCGAGATCACGCCGCTCACTTCTGGATGCAGCAGGATGCTGTAGCGCGTGCCGGAGACGATCGACATGAAGACCTGCGCCGCGGGCGCATTGCTCACGTTCAGGTCGAAGCGCGGCTCGAGATCGACGCCCGCGATGCTCGGCATTCCCATCTGCACCGGCGGCAGCAGCGCGCGATCCAGCGCTTCCGGGCGCGCCGGGGGCTTGCGCTCCGCGGCGCTCGCGAGCTCGGACGAAATCGCCGGCAGCACGCCCTTCGTCGGGGGCGGTGCAGCGCAGCCGGCGACCAGCGCGAGCGAAACCGCCGTGGCCGCGAGCTTCATCGTTCCGTCTGTTCCCGTCCAGCCGGCGTGCGCCGAATCGGCTTCTTCTCGATGTGCGGATACATCCTCAGCACCTCGCGCTGGCCATTTTTCCGCAGCACCGCCGAGGATTCCGTCACCTCGACCAGCCTGCCCTCCTGCCATACGCCGCCTACCGGGACGGCCACGCCGTTGATGAGCGCGAACTTGCGGCCCGGCGAGGTCAGCACGCCCTGCAACACCCCCGCCGACGGCGTGCCGGCTTGCTGCGCCGCATCGTCACGCGCCTCGAAAGGCCGCATCGGATCGGCCGAAGACTGTGCAGGCGACTGTGCCAGCGCGACGCCCGCGATCGCGAAAGAAAGGAACACCACGCAGGCGGCTGATCTTGTTTTCAGTATTGCGCACCTCCATGCGTACACGGCAATGATAAGCTTTTTCCGGGTTTCTCATGTCGCAAGCAGAGATCGCCTTGTGCTGAGGGTGCGCACGACCAGGGTGAGCCTGACCTCGGGGTACTGTTCCACCTGCAATTCGACCCTTCCCCAAAGGAGCGGGGCCGGAAGACTTTCGAGCTCGGCCAGATACTGCACCAGGTCGAAATACGAGCCGCTCAAGGTCACTTCCACCCCGTGGCGGAAGACCTCGCCGCTCCCTTGCGGTCCTTCCGGCCTGCCTGGCGTCGAACCGGCCGTTCCCGGCGTCGGTAGCGGCGTACCCGGGAGCAACCGCAGCGATTCCAGCTTGATCTGCCGGCTGCGTCCCAGCATCTGCCTGAGCAGCACCGGGAGCTCTTCCGGGGCGATAAAGGCGCGCTGCCTGGCGGCGAGGGTTGTTTCGGTTTCCTTGATCTTGCGCTCCAGCTCGGCAATCGCCAGCTCGTCGGGATGCCGGCCCTGGGGCTGGTTCTCCTTCAGGATCAACTGCAGCTGCTCGCGCACCGACTTGAGCTGGCTTTGGTCGCGCGTGAGGCGCTCGGTGAGGCGCTTCTGGCTGACCAGCGCCCGATCGATCAGGGTGACATGCGCCGTCACGACCACCACCAGGGCGACCGACCCGAACAGCATGGCCCGCTCACGCAGGTTCATGTCGTCGATCCGCGCAATCCAGGATTTCCAGTCGAAGCTCATTTCTTTGCCTCGCCGCCGCCCGATGACAGCACGAACTCGATGAATCGCGCTGGCTGCGCCGGGCGCGTGATTTCCAGGCTGGAGAAGTCCTGGCCCTGCAGCCTTTCTTCCGTGCGCAGTCGCTGCAGGTACAAAGGCACCAGCTCGGGCCGCGCGGCGCGCCCGGCGATGAAAGCCTCGCCCCTCTCCTCGGAAAACCGGACCCGGGTCAGCCATATGCCGTCCATCGACAGGCGCGCCAGCGCCCGCAGCAGTCCGGAGTAGCCTTCGGTCCTTCCCGCCGCCCCCTTGTCCATCGCCTGCAGCGCCTGCGTGCGCTCGCTGAATTCTGCCTCCAGCTTCTTCCTGCGCTCAGCCAGCAACTTGACGCGCGCGTCGGGCGACTGCTGGGTGCCGTGGACCTTCAGCTGCTCAAGCTCGTTTTGCAGTTGTCGGCTCGAGTCCGCAACTCGAGCCTCCAGCCGCGAGGTCTGCGCAGACAGGTAGAAATAGAACCCCGCCACGGCCAGCACCAGCAGGCCGGTCGCCTGCAGCAATAGCATCGCGGAAAGCAGCTTCTTCTGCTTGCGGAAGAGCGGGCTGTAGAGGTTGATCTGCTGACTCACAGCGCCTTCTCCTCGACGCGCAGCCCGGCGCCGATGACCTTCAGCCAGTTCGCCCGCTCGTTCGCCGCCCACGCCGCGCCGGCCGGCGGCAATTGCACCACTGCGTCCAGATCCATCGGTTCGACCGGAAGATACAAGTGGGACGACAGATGCTCGCGCAAGCCGACTTCCTCGGGCAGCGGACCCAGCAGCATGTGGCCCATGGCAAAGAAGGTGTAGGTGCGCTCGCAATGATCGAGCGAGCGCTGCGTCTCGACCAGCACGCGGTCGAGCAGGCGTACTCGGTCCTCGCCGGCGGACTCGACGAGCTGCCTCGCGGTGATATCGAGGCGCCGCGACAGGTACAGCTCGCCGCCAAAATTGACCGTGAGCAGCATGCCGTGCGCATCGAACGTCACCGCCACCAGGCCGCGCCGCTCGGTCTCGTACAGCGCGGCGACGTTGCGCTGGGCCGTGTCGGGAATGTCGATCACCGCCAGGGCCAGGCCGGCCTTCTGAAAGCGCTCTACCGTCGCGCGAACCGTTTCATTCTTCGCCGCCACGGCGTACATGTAGTGCACGCGCTGCGCGATGCCGGGCGGCACAGGCAGATCGAGCGCATCGATGGAGGCGTTGTCAACGGGATAGTCCAGCATGTCCTTGACGCGCCAGCGCAGCGCCGGCTTGAGCTCCTCGCGCTTCACCGCGGGCGCCTCGACGAGCAGAATCTGGTAGTCCGCCGGCTTCAGCAGCGTCGTGCAGCGAAAGCGCTTCGCGCCGAATTCGCGCGCCACACGCTCGAGGGACTTCGGGTCCCTGGCATCCCACGCGCGCTCCTCGGCGAATTCCACCGCCGGCCGGCCGCCGGCCGGCCGCACGTAAGCAAGGCGCATCGTGTGCTCCCCCAGCTCGACTGCAAGCCAGCCTGGAGCGGTTCGCCCTGCGAATAACCCCGGGAGGAGGTCTCTGATCACGCTATCCGGAATATATCCCCGAGGCGCCGGACGCGCTTAGCGCCTGTCGAACGTCCATCCTCGGCACCGGCGCAAAAAGAAACGGGGCGCCGGTTGCGGCGCCCCGTTCACTTTCAGGTGCTGCTTCTTACGACGAATAAACGCCCGTGCCGACCCCGGAGACAACCGTCGTCGCGCCGACTGTACAGTCGGCAATGTTGATCTGCGTGCCCGGAGTTGCCACCAGGTTACCGATCATCGGCACCTTCACCTTGCCTTGTTGAACCACTCCGGCGCCGGATCTTACCGTGCAACTCGCGCCAGGCAGCTCGAGCACTACTTGCGCGGTGGTAGGCACAGGCGGTGGCAAGGCCCGATTTCTCGCGGCGGCAATGGCGACCGCGCTCCCCACCGACGCGATTCCCGCGGCTTTCGTCGCGTCCTGCGAGGCCTGCGTAAGATCGAGGTACCGCGGCACGGCAACAGCAGCAAGGATGCCCAGGATCACGATGACCATGACGAGCTCGATCAGCGTGAATCCTTCTTCTTGTCTACGCATCGCAATCTCCCTTTCCTTTCTTAGTGGGCCGCAGCCCATGCGCGCCCTAGCGCGCGTCCGCAGTTTGATTGGCGACCTTCAACTTGTCAAGCACTTACAGCAGCAAGGTCGCGCCCAAGCTGACCAGAACAAACAGGCTGCCGAGCGCTGCCAGCGCTCCTGCCAGCCGAGGATGCGCGCGGACGAATTCGTCCGGCGGGTAGCGCGGCGCGTCCAGGTTGGCGTTCGCCAGGCGTGCGCCATATTGCCGGTCGGCCCAGCCCTCCAACTCTTTCAGCAGGCTCGGCCGGAAGCACAGGATGATCCCGGCCGGGATCGCGGCGACGTTGCCTGCGATCAGGAAGATCTTCAGCGAATCGACCGTCAGCCGCAAAGCCGTGGGGCTGGCCAGATCGCGGAAGCTGCGCACCAGCGGCTCGGTGCGGAAGCCAAACGCCAGCACATTCACGGAGTAAAGGGCGCCCGCGATCACCAGCAGCCCGACGACGCGGTGCCAGTGGTAGATCAGCCGCTTGATGTCGCGCGGCCGGTCGAGGACGCTCAATGCGTTGCCGGTGGAAATCCAGCGATTCATGTAGGCGTTCCATCGCAGCGCGCGCTCGCTGTCGACCAGCAGCAGGAGGCCGATCACGAGGCCAAGCGCGGCACCGGCAACCAGAGTCAAGAACAGCGTCTGTCCGAGAACTCCGACCACCAAGGCGATTGCAGTTTTCATTGTTTCTCCTTCCAGGAAAATGACTCGAGCGGCACCAGCTTCAGCCCGTGCACCGGATCCCGCCCGGGATCGAAACGGCCGTTGTGATCGACGTCCTCGTAATCGGCTTCGACGGCGAAGCGGGCGCGCGGCGGACCGCTCAGCGGCGTGACGAACTGGCTCGGGAACCGGACGATATAGACCAGCGCGTGGTCGCGCGTATCGAAGTACCACGTCCCCGGCTCGAACGTCGCAGGATCGGGGCCGTAAAACTCGCCGGCGTAGGTCCCGGGCTTCTGGCTCAACCGAAGCATCGGATTGCTGCCGGGGGCGGCGTCGATGCGGTCCATCCGCCCGTTGGCCGCCGCGGCTGCAAAATCGATATAGAGCGCGCTGAGCAGTCCGGTGACCACGCTCTGCACCATCATCCGCTCGGCCTCGAAGCGCAGCGCCAGCACCCGGTTGAAGGCGATGACGCTGAGAAAGCTGATGATGACAATGGCGATGAGCAGCTCGCGCGAGAAGCCGCGCTCATCGCGCACCGCCGCCGCCTCCCCGAGCCGCCCCGGCCATGTCCCACATCGGCAGGAACACGCCGAGGGCGAGGATCAGCACCAGAACCCCCATGCACACCAGCAGGATAGGCTCGACCTTGGCGGTGAGGCCCTGGACTTCGATGGTGACCTCGCGCTCGTACATGTCGGCGATCTCGGACATCAGCTGGTCGATTTCTCCCGTCTCCTCGCCGACCGCGACCATCTGCAGCACCACCGGGCTGAACACGCCCGTCGCCACCGCCGCTCTGAGGATGCTCTCGCCGCGCTCGATGCTGTCGCGCATCTGCGCGATGCGCGCTTCCAGGTACGCATTGTCCACCACCTCGGCCACGATCGAGAGCACCTGCACGATCGGCACGCCGCTCTTCGCCGAGAGCGCGAAGCTGCGCGAAAACCTGGCGAGCGTCGCCTTGTGGACGAGCGACCCGATCACCGGCAGCCGCAGCTTCAGCCCATCCCACCTGTAGCGCCCCTCTTTGCTGCGCACGTAAAACCGTGCTCCGAACACCAGCGCTGCGACACCGACGATCATCAGCGGCCAGTAACTCACGAACAGATCCGAGGTGCCGATCAGGAGCCGCGTCATGAGCGGAAGCTGGGCATGGAAGCTCGAGAACATCTTGGCGAACGCCGGGATCACGAAGATATTGACGATGAACATCGCCACCGCCACCGCAATGATGACCATCATCGGATAGCGCAGTGCGCCGCGGATGTCCTCGCCCATTTTCTTCTCGAAGGCGAAGAATTCGTAGAGCCGCATGAACACTTCGTCCAGGCGGCCGGTGACCTCGCCGACCCGTACCAGGCTCACCATGTAGGGGGGGAACACCTTGGGATGCTGGCGCAGCGCCTGGGAAAGCTCGCGGCCCGATTCCAGGCCCTCGCGCACCTCGACGACGGTGCTGCGCAACGTCGGATTGGCAGCGGACTGCTCCAGCCCGGAGAGCGCCCGGATGATCGGCACCCCGGACTTGAGCAGGGTATGCATCTGCCGCGACAGGAGCATCAGATCGGCGAGCTCGACCTTGGGCTCGCCGAAGCTCAGCTGCAGCTTGCCCGCGGCGACGGCAACGGCGGCTTTCGCTTCGTTGATATGCACCGGCGTGACGCCGGTGCTGAACAGCTGGTCGGCCACCGCGCTGCTCGTCGGACCTTCCAGGGTCCCTTTTACAAGCTCGCCGCGGGCATTGCGCCCCTGGTAGGCGAACTGCGGCATGGTTCTATTCCTCGGAGTGGCTGATGCGCATGACCTCGTGCAACGTAGTGCGCCCGTTCGCCGCCAGCTCCGCGGCATGGTGCACGAACGTGTGCCCCGCCATCTCTTCTTTCGCGATGCGCACGAAGGCGCCGACGTCTTCCTTGGCGGCGGCCTCGACCAGCCGCGGCGTCATTTCGAGCATCTCGTACACGCCGCTGCGCCCGCGGTAGCCGCTGCCGTTGCAATGGGTGCAGCCCTTGCCCTTCCTGTAGCCGCCTTTTCCCGAGCCGCCCCACCCGGCCTCGATGAAACGCAGCTCCTGCGGCGTCGGCGAATAGTCCGCGCCGCAGCTCTTGCAGATCAGCCTGACCAGCCGCTGCGCAATCACGGCCTGCAGCGAGGTCGCCACCATGTAGCGCGGCACGCCCATATCGAGCAGCCGCACCGGCGCGCTCGCCGCTTGGAGCACGTGCAGCGTGGACAGCACCATGTGGCCGGTGATCGCCGCGCGCATCCCGATCTGCGCGGTCTCTGTATCCCGCATCTCGCCGATCAGCATCACGTCCGGGTCCTGACGCAGCGCGGAGCGCAGCACCGAGGCGAAGGTGAGGTCGATCTTGTCGTTGACCTGGACCTGGTTCAGCCCCGCCATGCGGTACTCGATGGGATCTTCGACGGTGATGACCTTCAGCGCAGGCGTGTTGACCTCGTTGAGCGCCGCGTAGAGCGTCGTCGTCTTGCCGCTTCCGGTCGGCCCGGTAACCACTACCATGCCGCTTACCCGATGCAAGATTTCCCTGAAGCGCCCCATCACCGGGGCCGGCATGCCGAGCGATTCCAGCCCGAGCAGCCCGCTTTGGCGGCTGAGCAGGCGCATCACCACCGACTCGCCGTAATTCGTCGGCATGGTCGAGATGCGCACGTCCACCGGGTGCGAGCGCACCAGCACGTTGAAGCGGCCGTCCTGCGGATGGCGCTTCTCCGAGATATCCAGGCCCGCCATCAGCTTGAGGCGCAAGGCGACCGCGCCGGCAACGCGCAGGTCGGTTTCCGCCTGCGCCTGGAGGTGGCCGTCGATGCGAAAGCGGATCCGCAGCCGGTCTTCCTGCGGCTCGATATGGATGTCCGAGGCGCCGACCTGGGTGGCGTCCTGGAACAGCGACTGCAGCAGCTTGACGACCGGCGCATCCTCCGCGCCGAGCGCCGCATCGAGAGCGCCGAAATCGACCGGGCTTTCGCCGAGGTCCTGCTGCAGCTCCTTGGCGAGCCCGCTGATTTCCTCGGTGCGCCGGTACACGCGGTCGAGCGCATGCGTCACCTCGCTCTCGGTCACCACCACCGGCTCGACGTCCTTCTTCAGGATGCGCGTCAGCTCGTCGAAGGCGAACAGGTCCGTGGGATCGGCCATGCCGACCAGCATCTTGGCGCCGCGCTCCTCGAGCGCTACCGCGCGGAAGCGGCGCGCCGCGACCTCGGGCAGCTTCAGCACCACGCCGGGGTTGAAGTGATGCTGCTTGAGATCGACGAACGCCAAGTTGAGCTGGCGCGACAGGGCGCGTGCAATCTCTTCTTCAGCGACGAATCCCATCTCGACCAGGACGCGCCCGAGACGGCGCCCGGAGCGTTTCTGCTCGTCGAGCGCCAGCTTGAGCTGCTCCTGCGATACGACCTTCTGCGCGACGAGAATGTCCCCCAGCCGCAGGCGCTGGGGTCGCCCCGCGGCGCGCACCGGTCCGGCGGTGGAACCCGGAGTGGCCATCGTGACGGGCAACTTAGCCGGTTTCCGCCCGGCTTACAAGTTGGATAATTGAATAGAATTCCGCGCCATGGGCAGAGCTGCAGACACGCATAGCCGCCAGAATCCGAGCGCTCGCTATCGGCGCTTGCTCGATCTCTACCGCGAGATGCACGTGCGCGGCGAGCTGATTCGCGGTATCGCTCCCGAGCGGACTTTTCCCGGCAGCAGCCTGTTGCCCCAGGCGCATCACGTGCGCCGGCTGGTCGCGCAGACCGGCGCGCGTTCGATTCTCGATTACGGCAGCGGCAAAGGCAGCCAGTATCGCCCGCTGCAGCTTGCCGAAAACGGCGTCGCGCGCTGGGGAAGCGTGCAGGAATACTGGGGAGTCGAGCGCATCGTCTGCTTCGACCCGGCCTATGAGCCGTTTTCCCGGCCGCCGCAAGGCAGGTTCGACGGCGTGATCTGTACCGACGTCCTGGAGCACTGCCCCGAGCCTGACCTGCCCTGGATCATCGCCGAGCTGTTCGGCTTTGCCGGCCGGTTCGTGTTTGCCAGCATCGCCTGTCATCCCGCGGTGAAGCGCTTGCCGAACGGCGAGAACGCGCATTGCACCGTAAGGCCGCCGCAATTCTGGGCCGAACTTCTTATCTCCGCAGCGAACGGCCACCCCGGCGTGCTATGGGAAGCCCGGGCTTACACCAAGGGCAGCGAAGGCGGCGAGATCCGCCTGGGGAACGCGGCCGGCGTAGAGCTTTCACCTGTTGCCATCGCTTGATCTGATTCTGCAGGGCAGCGAATGGCTCGCTCGCGGGCGCGCCAGCGAAGCGCTGCATTGCGCCGAAGAAGCGCTGCGCCAGGAGCCGCACGACGCGGACGCGCTGTTCCTGCTCGGCGCCGCGCACTACCGCGACGGCGATCTGGCCGCCGCCGAAGCTCGTCTGAAGCAGGCGATCCAGGCGAACGGCAAGGTGGCGGTTTTCCACAGCACTCTGGGCAACGTCTACCAGGACCGCGGCGCGCTGCCCGAGGCGGTCGCCGCCTATCGCCGCGCCATTCGGCTCAAGCCCGACTTCGCTGAAGCGCACAACGACCTGGGCACCGCGTTTTTCGCGCAAGGCGATCCTGTGCGCGCCGCCGAGAGCTATCGTCGTGCCACCGAGCTGCGGCCCGACCATGCGGTCGCTTACGCCAACCTCGGCGCTGTGTATCGCAAGCTCGGTATGCCGCGCGAGGCTCGCCACGCCTTGCAGCGTGAGCTGGTTCTGCGGCTGCGCAATTTCTTTCGGCTGAAGAAGCGCCATCGGTCATTGGCAGAGCTGGCGCACGAGGAGCTGCGGCTCGGCAACCCGGGGCTTGCCTTGCGCATCGGCCGCCGGGCGCTTGAGCAGGACGCAAACAATCCGCGCGTAGTGGCGCTTCTCGCCGCGGCATTGCGCCAGGAGGGATCGCTTGAGGAGGCCATCGGCTGCGCGCAGCGCGCGGTCGAACTCCGTCCCGCCGATGCGCGCTCGCGCGAACAGCTTGGCAGCTTGCTGCTCAAAGCGGGTTCAGCGCAATCGGCGCTGCCGCACCTGGAGGAATGTGTAAGGCTGCAGCCGCGCTCGCCGCAGGCCCTGCTGGCGCTTGCCGAAGCGCACATGGCGCTGGGCGACCGCGAGCAGGCGAGCCAACTCGCGCAACGCTCGAGCGCGCTCGAGCCGAAGGATGCAACGCTGTGGGTGAGGCTGGGCGAGCTGCTTTCGAAGCAGGGCCTCGCGGCACAAGCCGAGCTCGCCTTCCGGCGGGCCATCGAACTGGATCCGGCCGCGCCCGCTGCGTGGATCCGCCTCGCCGGCTTGCTTCGCCTCGGCGGGCGGCTGCAGGAGGCGAAGACGTGTGCTGAGCAGGCGGTGGCGCTGGACGACGAGTCTTCAGCCGCGCTCATCGCCCTCGGGCTCGCGCTGCGCGAGCAGGGCAGAACGTCCGCGGCGGTGGCGCGTTTCGAGCAAGCGCTGCGCCTGGAGCCGCAGCGCGCCCAGGCTCTGCAGCAGATCGGCGAGATCCTGCACTACGAGAACAAGATCGAAGAGGCCGAGCGGCGCTTTCGCGACGGCCTCAAGTCGCGCCCCGACAGCATCGCGCTGCTGGTGGATCTCGCCATGGTGCTTGGCGACCAGATGCGCTATGCGGAGGCTTTCGCCTGCCTTGAAAAGGCGCTGGCGCACGACCCGCGCGCCGCGCCCGCCCTGGCCGCCAAGGGCATCCTGCAAGACCTGACGGGCCGCGAAGCCGAAGCCGAGAGCCTGCTGCGCAGCGCGCTGCAGGCCGCGCCGCAGGACGCCGACATCGGCCACAGCCTGGCGAGCTGCCGGCTGCGCCACTGGCATTTTGATGACGGCTGGAAAGGCTTCGAGCTGCGCCGACACAAGGAAAATTTCATCGGCCGCTACCGCAAGTTCCCGTTCGTCGAATGGCAGGGCGAGCCGCTCGACGGGAAGAGCATCCTCGTTTATCCCGAGCAGGGGCTTGGCGATGAGATCATGTACGCCTCCTGCATCCCCGAGCTGGTCGCTCGCGCGCGGCACGTGGCGGTCGAATGCGATCACAAGCTGGGAGCACTCTTTGCGCGCTCGTTTCCCGGCTGCACCGTCACGGCGCGGCTGCGCACGATGGCAAACGACTGGGTCAATCACCTGGAGCCGCGGCCCGATTACCAGGTGCCGATGGGCTCGCTGCCGGGCCACTTCCGCCGCCGCGTGGAGGACTTTCCCCAGCATGGCGGCTACCTCGCGCCGGACGGGCGAAAAGTGGCGGCGTGGAAACGCCGCCTGGACGCCATCGGTCCGGGCCCCAAGGTAGGGCTCTCATGGCAGGGCGGCGTTGGCCACACGGGCAGGGCGCGGCGCTCGCTGACGCTGGAGCAGCTGCTGCCGCTGCTGCGCCTTGACGGCGTGCACTTCGTCAGCCTGCAATACACCGACGTCGACGGCGAAATCCGCGATCTCGCCGCGCGCCACGGCATCACCGTGCACCACTGGCAGGGGGCGATCGACGTCTACGACGAAACTGCAGCGCTGGTCTGCGCGCTCGACCGCGTCGTGACGGTATGCACGGCGCTGGTTCACCTCACCGGAGCGCTCGGCCGGCCGGCGATCGTCATGGTGCCGTTCGGCTCCGACTGGCGCTACGGCGCGCAGGGCGAGCGGATGCTCTGGTATCCCTCGGTGCGGCTCATCCGCCAGGGCGCGATCGGCGATTGGCCGCCGGTGATCGAATCGGTCCGCCGCCTGCTCCAGGGATGAGCGCAGGGCCGGAATACGTATTCGTTACCGCGGCGCCTTTCATCAAGGAAGGCGCACTGAGGACCAGTCCCAGCGCAGTGGCGCAGTCGCGAACGCTCGCTCCGGTGTCCGCGCTCATCGAGCTGGGCTACGACGCACGCGCCTACTCTTTGTGCGCGGAACATGATCTTGCGGGCTCTCTGCGCGACAGCAAAGCGATCGTGCTGGGAGACTCGCTCGCGGGCGAGGATCAAGGGCGGTGGTGTTACGCCGAGCTGCTCGCGGGCGTCGCGGCGGAGAAAGTGCTGCTCGATTTCGTTGCCGCTCCCCGGCCCGGCACGGCCCGCTTCGATTCTTATGCTGGCGCTTTCCCACGGGTCGCGGGCTTGACTGCCGCTACGCAGTACGTGGCCGCGGAGCTCGGCCCGCTCGCAAGGCGGCCGGTCGAGGTAGTCGCCGAGCCGCATGCCGGCTACCCGGGGGAGCCGCGGGCGGCGCGACCGCGACGCCGCTCGCGCGCGCTGGAATGGCTTGCGGCGCGCGCTGGTGTTGCGGCCGAGGCATGGCGCATGGGCCTGCTTTGGATCGGCGAGGCCGACGGCGTGGCTTCGATCATCGAGCTTGCGCCGCAACTGCAGCGCCTCGGCCGCGAGATCCCGCTGGCATTGCGCTGCCTGTGCGCGGCCGGGAGCGGCCTCGATGCGCTGGCGGAGGGGTTGCACGAGGACGATCCGGATTCGCTGCGGCTGTCGATCGAGGCCTGGTCGCCGATCGCGTCGGCGCACGCGCTTGCCACCTGCGATCTTGTATTGCTGCCCGGCCAGACTCCCGCCCACGCCAGCCGGCTGATCGCGGCACTGTGGGCGGGTCGCTTTGCGGTCTGTCATTCGAGCCCTTATTACGAGGCGCTGGGCGAGTTTGCCTGGGTGGGGAACGACCTGGCCGAAGGCATACGCTGGGCGCTTTCGCATCCCGAGGAAGTGCTCGCTCGCCTCGACCGCGCGCAGGATTACGTGGGTCGCGTCCACGCTCCTGCGGCCGTGGCGCGCGGCTGGATCGAGATCTTTCGGAAAATCGCCTAGAAAAAACAAGGGGCCAGACCCTCGCGGGCCGGCCCCCGGCTGTCGCTGACTTAATCGCGGAAGAGGAGGAGGAGGATCCGAGACTACGTCTGTTGCGACGCAACAAAGTTAAGGCTTTGCAGCTTCGATTGGAATACCATATCTTTGCAAAACACTTTTGCAGAAAATGCAAAAATTACACGAGCTGGCGGTGTTCTCCAGGGTGGTGGCGGCCGGAAGCCTGTCTTCGGCCGCGCGCGAGCTCGGACTTTCCCCTGCGCTGGTCAGCCGGCGGATTGCGGCCCTCGAAGCGCGGCTGGGCGTACGCCTGCTTCATCGGACCACGCGCAGCCTGCGGCTCACCGACGAAGGAGCGAGCTACCTCGACACCTGCTCCCGCGTCCTGGCCGAAATCGCCGAAGCCGACGCCGCCGTCGGCGCTGGCCGCGTCGAGCCGCAAGGCGCGCTGAAAGTCGCCATCCCGGCGTCCTTCGGAAACCGGCACATCGCGCCGCTGATCCCCGCCTTCGCCGCCCGCTATCCGAAAGTGCAGCTCGCGCTGAGCCTGTCGGACCGCGCGGTGAACATCATCGAGGAGGGCTTCGACCTCGCCATCCGCATAGCGCACCTGGAAGATTCCTCGCTCGCGGCGCGAAAGCTCGCGCCCAACCGCCGCGTAGTGTGCGCGAGCCCCGCCTACCTCGAGCGGCACGGCACACCCCGCACGCCGCAGGATCTCGCGCGCCACAACTGCCTTACGGCCAGCGATTTCGCGATGACCTGGGACTACACCGGGCCTGACGGCAAGCCGGGCTCCGTCCGGGTCGCCGGCCGCTATGCATGCGACAACTGGGAAGTGCTGCGCGAGTGGGCGCTCGCCGGGCTGGGCGTGGCGCTCAAATCCACCTGGGACGTGCGCCGGCATCTCGAGGACGGCTCGCTTGTGCCGTTGTTCCCCGGATATACCTTCGGCACGGACGTGGCCATTTACGCGGTGTACCCGCATCGTCGCTTCCTGCCGGCGAAGACCCGCGCCTTCATCGAATTTCTTGCCGAATCGTTCGGCCCTGAACCGTATTGGGACAAGCCGACCCGCGCATTGAAACCGAGAATCAAGGCTCGCGCCGCTGTCTAATGGCTGTGCTAAAAGGCAGAACATGAGCTCCGCGGCAGACCTGGCGAAAGCCTCGCTCGACGACAAGTACACGCTGGAGCGCGGCCGCGTCTTCCTCACCGGCACGCAGGCGCTGATCCGCCTGATGCTGCTGCAGCGCGAGCGCGACGTCAGATCCGGCCTAAACACCGCCGGCTTCATCTCGGGCTACCGCGGCTCGCCGCTCGGCGGGCTCGACCAGGCGCTGTGGCGCGCGCAGAAGCATCTCGAGAGCCACCACGTCAAGTTCCAGCCCGGCGTCAACGAGGACTTGGCGGCGAGCGCGATCTGGGGCACGCAGCAGGTGAACCTCTTCCCCGGCGCGAAATACGACGGCGTCTACGGCATGTGGTACGGCAAGGGGCCGGGCGTCGACCGCTGCGGCGACGTGTTCAAGCACGCCAACGCCGCCGGCACGTCGAGGCACGGCGGCGTCCTGGTGCTCGCGGGCGACGATCACGCGGCGAAGTCCTCCACCCTGCCGCACCAGTCAGAGCACATTTTCAAGGCCTGCCTGATCCCGGTGCTCAACCCGGCGAACGTGCAGGACTACCTCGACCTCGGCGTGCACGGCTTCGCGATGAGCCGCTACTCCGGCTGCTGGATCGCGTTCAAGTGCGTCACGGACGTAGTCGAATCGGGTTCCTCAGTAATCGTAGACCCTGACCGGGTAAACGTCAGAATTCCTGTTGACTTCACACTTCCCCCCGACGGGCTCAACATCCGCTGGCCAGACGGCATCCTCGAGCAGGAAGCGCGCATCCTCGACTGGAAGGTCTACGCCGCGCTGGCTTACGCCCGGGCCAACCAGCTCGATCGCATAATTCTTAATTCCCCCAAGGCAAAGCTTGGGATCATCACTGCCGGCAAATCCTTTGGCGACGTGATGCAGGGTCTCGCCGACCTGGGCATCGACGAGCGCGTCGCGCGCGACATCGGCCTGCGCGTCTACAAGGTCGGCATGTCGTGGCCGCTCGAGCCGCAGGCCGCGCGGCGCTTCGCCGACGGGCTCGAGGAGATCCTGGTGGTCGAGGAAAAGCGCCAGCTCATCGAGTACCAGCTCAAGGAAGAGCTCTACAACTGGAAGGAAGGCGTGCGCGCGCCGCGCGTGGTCGGCAAGTTCGACGACAGCGGCGAGTGGAGCCGCAGCGGCGGCAAGCCGGCCGGCACCTGGCTGCTGCCGGCGCACTACGAGCATTCGCCGGCGCTGGTCGCGCGCGTGATCGCGCAGCGCATGGAGAAGTTGGGGTTGACAAAAGATCTCGGTTCTCAATTTCGGGAAAGGCTGGCATTTCTCGATTTCAAGGAGAAGCTGCTGTCGAAGCCGCGCGTCACGGCGATACGCCAGCCCTATTTCTGCTCGGGCTGCCCGCACAACACCTCGACGCGCGTTCCGGAAGGCAGCCGCGCGACGGCGGGCATCGGCTGCCATTTCATGGCGGTCTGGATGGACCGCAGCACGGCCACCTTCACGCACATGGGGGCCGAAGGCGCGCCGTGGATCGGCCAGGCGCCCTTCACCAACGAGAAGCACATCTTCGCCAATCTCGGCGACGGCACGTACTTCCATTCCGGGCTGCTGGCGATCCGCGCCGCCGTGGCGGCGAAGGTCGCCATGACCTACAAGATCCTCTACAACGACGCGGTGGCGATGACCGGCGGACAGCGTCACGACGGCCCGCTCGACCCGGCGATCATCTCGCGCCAGCTCGCCGCGGAAGGCGTGAAGCCGATCGTCATCGTCACCGACGAGCCGCAGAAATACCCGGCGGGAACCGACTGGGCGCCGGGCGTGACGATCCGCCACCGCGACGAGCTCGACCGGGTGCAGAGAGAGCTGCGCGAGATGCCCGGCGTCTCGGCGCTGATCTACGACCAGACCTGCGCCTCGGAAAAGCGCCGCCGCCGCAAGCGCAACGCATACCCGGACCCGGCGGTCCGCGCCGTCATCAACGAGGCGGTGTGCGAGGGCTGCGGCGACTGCAGCGTCAAGTCGAACTGCCTCTCGGTCGAGCCGCTCGAGACGGAGTTCGGCAGGAAGCGCGTCATCAACCAGTCTTCATGCAACAAGGACTACTCCTGCCTGAAGGGCTTCTGCCCGAGCTTCGTCACCGTCGAGGGCGGCCGGCTCAGGAAAGGCAAATCGGCTTCTGCCGCCAGTGACGAATTTCCTTCTATCCCCGAACCCCAACTTCTTTCGCTGGATAAGGCGAAGGGGATTCTCGTCACCGGGATCGGCGGCACTGGGGTCATCACCATCGGCCAGATCATCGGCATGGCGGCGCACCTCGAGGCGAAGGGAGTCTCTGTACTGGACATGTCGGGCCTCGCGCAGAAGTACGGCGCCGTGACCTCCCACGTGCGCGTCGCGGCGCGGCCCGAGGACCTGCACGCGGCGCGGCTCGACACCGGCGGCGCGGACCTGGTCATCGGCTGCGACCTCGTCGTGACCGCCAGCACCGAAGCGATCGCGAAGATGGCGCCCGCTCGTACTCGCGCGGTGGTGAACGCGAGCGTTACGCCCACCGCCGAGTTCGTGAAGAACCCGGACTGGCAGCTGCCGGGAAGCGATCTGCAGCGCGACATCATCGAGGCCTGCGGCAGCGGCAACGCCGCGTTCGTTCCCGCCACCGAGCTGGCGAGCGGCCTGATGGGCGACGCCATCGCGACCAACATGTTCATGCTCGGCTACGCCTACCAGAAGGGCTGGCTCCCGGTCTCGGGAGCCTCCCTCGAGCGCGCCATCGAGCTGAACGGCGTGGCGGTGGAGTTCAACAAGAAGAGCTTCCTGTGGGGCCGGCAT
>VBBY01000065.1 GCA_005881595.1 Betaproteobacteria bacterium
ATAACGAGAAGGAAAATGTGTTCAAGGTGAGTATGCCGCGAGCCGACGTGCAGGTTTCGGTCGACGGCTGGAAGATGCCGCCGTTCATGGGTCTGGGGCCTTGGGCCGCGTTCACGCCGCATCATTCGGGCACGATGGTCATGGGCGACATGGTGCTATTCCAGGACGAGGTCAATCCCGCCATGAGCGCGGCGCTTGACTCGGGCCTTGCAGTGACCGCTTTGCACAATCATTTCTTCTTCGACGAGCCGAAGGTGTACTTCATGCACATCGAGGGCGAGGGCGCGGTCGACCAGCTCGCCACCGGCGTGAGGGCAATCTTTGACAAGATGAAGGAGATTAGGGCGAAGAATTCGCAGCCGGCGAGCGCGTTTCCAGGCGAGCCCATCCCGGAGAAAAGCTCGATCAGCGCCGAGCCGCTCCAGACCATACTCGGAGTCAAGGGCCAGTCGAACAACGGCATGTTCAAGGTAGTGCTCGGCCGTCCGGCGAGGATGCACGGCACCGGCATTGCTGCGGAGATGGGCGTCAATACCTGGGCAGCGTTCGCAGGCTCAGACAACAACGCAGTGGTCGACGGTGACTTTGCGATGCTCGAGAGCGAGCTGCAGAGCGTGCTCAAATCGATGCGCAAGGGCGGGATCAATATCGTCGCGATCCATCACCACATGAGCGAGGAGCAGCCGAAGGTGCTATTTCTTCACTATTGGGGCCGGGGCAAGGCCGAGGATCTCGCGCGCACCCTGCGCGCAACGCTGGATGCGCAACGCAGCGTTAAAAAGGCCGGAAAGGCATAGTTACTTCGCGATATTGACCAGGGTCACCTTGTTGACCAAGCTGTTGGCGAGGACGAAATTGCCGTCTCTCGTGACGTCGGTATTGCGCACGATGTTGCCGCCGCCCGGGATCGCCCAGCTCTGGAATTTCCCGGTCTTGGGATCGAAGCGCACCACCGTGTTCGGCGCGGCCTCGGATTCGCTGTACCAGATGACATCATGGATCGCCGAGATGCCATAGGGAGCGGACTTCGGTCCGCTCGGCGATTGCCATTCGGTCACTTTCCCGGTCGCGGGATCGAGCCTGCCGAGATAACCGCGCGAGTAGTCGGTGTACCAGACGATGTCGTCGCTCGTGATCGCGATGCGCCGCGGACGCGCACCGGGGTCCGGTAACGTGTACTCGCGGATCGCCAGGGTCTTCGGATCGACGGCGGCCACCTTGTTGGTGCCGAACTGCACGACGAACACCGTGCCCTTCGAATTCACCGCCATGCCATAAGGACGCGACTTCGGCGTCGGCGGCGTCAGCAGCTTGATCTCGCCGCTCTTCGGATCTAGCCGGCCGATGCGGTTGGAGTTCTGCACCGTGAACCAGAGGATGCCGGCCTTATCGAAGATCAGGGTGTGCGGGTCTTTTGCGTCCGGGTCCGGCATCTTGTACTCGGTGACGTTGCCGGTTTTCGGATCGAGCTTGCCGACCAGCGCTCCGGTGTTTCCGGTGTACCAGATGTTGCCGGCCTTGTCCTCGACCAGGCCATGCGGCCCCGAGTGGGGCGTCTTGAGCGGATATTCCCTGACCTGGCTGGTCTTCGGATCGACGCGGCCGAGCACATTCGCCATCTGCCCGGTGTACCAGAGCGAGCCGTCTCGCGCCGCCAGCGGATCGTGCGGTCTCGATCCCGGTGTCGCCGCCTGCCATGCCCTCATCGACAGCTTCACGGGTCCGGGCACCAGGACGGCCGCGGGTCTGCCTGTCACGGGGAAGGTCTTGGCGAGGTACTCGGTCATGGGCCCAAGCTGATCCGGCGCGATGTTCACGCCGTGGTTCATCATCATGCGCATGACGGTCTTCCAGTCCTCGGGCGTGTATCCGGAACCGGTGCGAGCGGTAAGGGCATGGCAGCTGTTGCACTGAGCGTCGACCAGCGCCTTTGCGCTTGCCTCGGGCATGTCTTTCTGGGCCCAGGCCGGAATCACCGAGCAAACAAGAGCCGCTGCAACGAAGCGATACAAGTGGATAAGCATCGTTTCTCCCCGATTGAGACGCGGAATCATTCTTGCACAACGCCCCGCCCGCGGTAAGCTGGAAGGTGGAACGACTGGAAGGGGGCCAATAGTGTTTGCGCGATCGATTGTCTGTGCAGCGCTCGCCGTAGCGGCATCGATTGCTGCAGCGCAAGGCTTTCCCGAGCGAGCGATCCGGATCATCGTTCCGCTGACCCCTGGCGGGTCTCCCGACACCATCGCCCGCGCAGTGGCGCTGGGCCTACAGGGCATCTGGTCCCAGCCGGTGGTCGTCGAGAACCGGCCAGGCGGCAGCCAGAACATCGGCGCCGAGCTGGTCGCGAAGAGCGCTCCCGACGGTTACACATGGCTGCTCGCCCCGGACAACGTCTTCTGCGTCAACCCCTACCTGGGCAAACCGCCCTTCGATCCGCTCACCGACTTCGCCCCGGTTACCGAGGTGGCGCGCATCCAGTTTCTGCTCGTTGTTCCTCCGAGCGTGCCGGTTTCCTCGGTGGAGGAGCTGATCGCCTACGCGAAAGCGCGGCCCGGCCAGCTCAACTTCGGCTCCTCCGGCAACGGCAGCCCGCAGCACCTTGGCGCGACGCTGTTCCAGATGCTCACCGGCACCAGGATGAACCATGTGCCGTACAAGGGGGCGGCATCAGCTGTTGCCGATCTGCTCCCGGGGCGCATCCAGGTGTGGATCGGCGCGGCGAACACCCTCCTGCCGCATATCAAGGACGGCAAGCTGCGGCTCCTCGGCAGCACGGCGCCCGCGCGCTTCCCGAACCTGGGCGACGTGCCGACCATCGCCGAAGCCGGCGTTCCAGGCTATGCCCTCGATCCGTGGCTCGGGCTATTCATGCCTGCCCGGGTCTCTTCGGACATCATTTCGAAAGTGAACGCGGAAGTCGTCAGGATCCTCAACGCCCCGGACTTAAAATCGCGGCTCGCGTCGCAAGGCATCGAGATCGTCACCAGCTCGCCGGCCGAATTTGCGCGCTTCATCCGCGAAGACAACGCCAAATGGGGAAAGCTCATCCGGGAGGCGAACATCCATGGAGAATGAGCGTCCGCTAGCCTCTCCCAAGCAGAACGAGATCTGGGGAAGCGATGCGATCGCCGCGCTGCTGCGCGAGCTCGACATTCCTTATATCGCGCTCAACCCGGGCGCCAGCTTCCGCGGCCTGCACGACAGCCTGGTGAACTATCTCGGCAACGAGCGGCCGCAGCTGCTGCTCTGCCTGCACGAGGAGTCGGCGGTCGCGATCGCGCACGGCTACGCGAAGGCCTCGGGCCGCATGATGGGCGTGGCGCTGCACTCGAACGTCGGGCTGATGCACGCCACCATGGCGATCTTCAATGCCTGGTGCGATCGCGTGCCGATGCTGATCCTCGGCGCCACCGGGCCATGGGATGCGGCGCGGCGCAGGCCCTGGATCGACTGGATCCATACCTCAGCGGACCAGGGCGCACTGGTGCGCGACTACACCAAGTGGGACAACCAGCCGGCGTCGGTGCCTGCCGCCTGGGAGGCGCTGCTGCGCGCCGCGCAGATTGCCAATACCGCGCCGCGCGGGCCCACCTACGTCAACCTCGACGCCGCGCTGCAGGAGACGAAGATCGGGCCGCTCCCGCCGTTGCCCGACGTAAGCCGTTATCGCGCGCCGGAAGCGGTTTTGCCCAAGGCCGAATTGATCGACGCCGCGGCGCAGCTTCTTTCGGCGGCGGAGCGCCCGGTGATCCTCGCCGGCCGCTTCGCGCGCACCGGAGCAGGCTGGAAATCCCGCGTCGCGCTCGCGGAGAAGCTGCAAGCAAGCGTGTTGACCGACCTCAAGGCGGGCGCCTCGTTTCCCACCGATCATCCTCTGCACGTCGCGCCGCCGGCGACGTTCCTGCACGAGAATGCCAGAGAGGCGCTGCGTGAAGCCGACGTGGTGCTGTCGCTGGACTGGATCGACACCGCCGGCGCGCTGAAGCAGGCGTGGGGCGACGCGCCGATCGGGGCCAAGGTGATTCTCGTCTCGCCCGATGCGCATGCGCATCGCGGGTGGAGCATGGACTACCAGGGCCTGCCGCCAGCCGACGTTTACCTGATGTGCGAGCCGGACGCGGTTGTTCCTCTTCTGCTGGAGGCCGTGGAGCCGCGCGCCGCGGCGGCGGCTGAACAGCGGGCCGAGGAAACAACGACCGATAAAACCCTTTCCCTCCGCGCGCTGGCGGATGGGTTCAACACAGCGACCGCCGGGCTGAACGTCTGCCTGGCGCGCCTGCCCCTGGGATGGAACGGTGCCTATCGCCACTTCAAGCACCCGTTCGACTACCTTGGCGGCGACGGCGGCGGTGGCGTCGGCGCTGGCCCGGGAATGATCGTGGGGGCTGCGCTGGCGCTCAACGACAGCGGCCGGATGGTGGCGGGGATTCTCGGCGACGGCGATTTCCTGATGGGCGTCACGGCGCTCTGGACCGCCGCGCACTATCGCATCCCGTGCCTGCTCATCGTCGCCAACAACCGCTCCTTCTACAACGACGAGCTCCACCAGGAGCGCGTGGCGCACGAGCGCGGCCGGCCGGTCGAGAACAAGTGGATCGGACAGCGCATCGACGAGCCCGACATCGACCTCGCGTCGATGGCCGGCGCGCAGGGTGCGTTCGGCATCGGGCCGGTGACCGATCTCGCCGAGTTGCAGCCGTCGCTGGCAAGGGCCATCGAGCTGGTGCGCGAAGGCAATGTCTGCGTCGTCGACGTGCGCGTGGTGCCGGGCTATGACAGCAGCGTGAGCGGATCGCCGGCGAGGCGCTGATGCCCAAGCTGTCGGCGAGCCGCTCGTTGATTCAGGATCTCGTCGCCGCGAGCCGTGTCCTCGCCGCGCACGAAGTGCTCGACGCCTACGGCCATGTCAGTGCCCGCAGCGACCGCCGCCCGGAGCGCTTCTTCATGTCGCGCTCGCGCGCCCCGGCGCTGGTCACGGCGGCGGACATGATGGAGCTCGACGCGGACAGCGAGCCGCTGCCTGGCGACAAGCGCAAGGGCTTCATCGAACGCTATATTCATGGCGAGATCTACCGCGCGCGGCCCGGCGTGATGGCGGTCGTGCATAGCCACTCGTCGTCGGTGATCCCGTTCGGTGTCACGCGCACCAGGCTGCGGCCGATCTATCACATGGGTTCTTTCCTGTGGTCCGGGGCACCGGTGTTTGAAATCCGGGCAGTGCGCGCCGAGAACGATCTGCTGATACGCGACCGGCCGCTCGGGCAGGCGCTGGCAGGCACGCTGGGCGGACACAGTTGCGTCCTGATGCGCGGCCACGGCATGACCGTAGTCGGCGATAGCGTGCCGGAGGCGGTGTTCCGTGCCATCTACACCGAGATGAACGCGCGGCTCCAGCTGCAGGCCGGGCAGCTCGAGGGCCCGATCGAATTCCTCAGCGACGAGGAGGGCCGGCGCGCGAGCGCCGCCAACCGCGGCACGCTCGAGCGGCCGTGGGAGCTCTGGAAGAAGAGCGCGCTGGCCCGCAAGTAGAATCCCCCATGCTCGCATTCATTCTTCGTCGTCTCGCCCAGGCCGTGGTCGTGATGCTGGCAGTCGGGCTGATCGCCTTCGCGCTGTTCCGCTTCGTCGGCGATCCGGTGCTGTTCATGCTCGGCCAGGATGCGACACCGCAGGACCGCGAGCGGGTGACGCGGCTGCTCGGCCTGGATCAGCCCTTCTACGTGCAGTACGCGAGCTTCGTCAAGCGCGCGGTGCAGGGAGAATTCGGCCTCTCGCTGCGGCAGATGCGCCCGGTATCGGCGCTCATCGTCGAGCGGCTGCCTGCCACCCTGGAGCTGTCATTCGTCGCCGCGCTGCTCGCTCTCGTCGCCGGCATCGCGATGGGCGTGTATACCGCGCTCAGGCCACGCTCCTGGCTGTCCCAGCTGCTGCTGGCGCTGTCGCTGATCGGAGTTTCGCTGCCGACATTCCTGATCGGCATCCTGCTGATCCTCGTGTTCTCGGTGCAGCTCGGCTGGCTGCCGTCCTTCGGGCGCGGCGAGACGCTCGCCATCGGCTGGTGGACCACCGGCTTTCTCACCGCCTCGGGGCTGAAGGCGCTCGTGCTTCCCGCGATCACGCTGGGCTTGTTCCAGATGACCCTGATCCAGCGCCTGACGCGCGCGGAGATGCTCGAGGTCCTGCGCACCGACTACATCCGCTTCGCGCGCGCGCGCGGCCTTACCGACCGGGCAGTGTATTTCCGCCATGCGCTCAAGAACACGCTGGTGCCGGTGATCACGATCACCGGCCTGCAGCTCGGCTCGATCATCGCCTTCGCGATCATCACGGAAACGGTGTTCCAGTGGCCGGGGCTCGGGCTGCTGTTCATCCAGGCGGTGAACTTCGCCGACGTCCCGGTGATGGCGGCCTACCTGTGCCTGGCGGCGCTTTTTTTCGTGGTCATCAATCTGGTCGTCGACCTGCTGTACTACGCGGTCGATCCGCGGCTTCGCATTCAGCCTGCATAAGGGAATAGCCCATGAGATTCCTCCCGCTGCTCGTGTCCTTGCTGCTCGGCGCTTCCGCCCAGGCTGCGAACCTGCGCTGGGCGGCGCAGAACGACATCCTCACCTTCGACCCGCATTCGCAGAATCATGCCACCACGCTCACCATGACGATGCACGTCTATGAAGGATTGACGCGCTACGACCGCAACTACAACGTCGAGCCGGCGCTCGCCACGGGCTGGCAGGAGATCTCGCCGACGCACTGGCGCTTCAGCTTGAGAAAAGGCGTGCAGTTTCACGACGGCGCGCCGTTCACGGCCGATGACGTGGTGTTCTCGTTCGGTCGCATCCGCCAGCCGCAGGGCACGATGCAGATCTACGTCGCCGGGGTGAGCGAGGTGAAGAAGATCGACGATTACACGGTCGATTTCATCCTCGCCGGGCCCAATCCGATCCTGCTGAGGAACATCATCGATTTCCGCATCATGAGCAGGTCCTGGGCGCAGAAGACCCGCTCGCAGAACATCCAGGACTACAAGGCGCGCGAGGAGACCTATGCCTCGCGCAACGCGAACGGCACCGGGCCCTACATTCTCAAGGGGTGGGAGCCGGACAAGCAGATCGTTTTCACCGTCAACAAGAACTGGTGGGGCAGGCACGACGGCAACGTTCGCGACTTCACTTACACGCCGATCAAGGCCGACGCCACCCGCGTCTCGGCGCTGCTTTCAGGCGACGTCGACATGGTGACCGACCTGCCGACGCAGGATGTCGAGCGGCTGCGCAGGAACGACAAGCTCAAGGTGATCGACGGCCCCGAGGTGCGCACCATCTTCATCGGGCTGGACCAGCATAACGACGAGCTGCTTTTCTCGAGCGTGAAGGGCAGGAACCCGTTCAAGGACGTGAGGGTGCGCCGGGCCCTGAACATGGCCGTGGACCGCGAGGCGATCAAGCGCGTCACGATGCGCGGCCTGTCGATTCCGGCCGGCCTGATGGTGGCCCCCGGCGTGCACGGGCACTCGAAGGAGCTCGATCAGCCCTGGCCGTACGACGTTCGCGGCGCGAAGAAGCTGCTCGCCGAGGCGGGCTACCCCAACGGCTTCGAGTTCACGCTCGACTGCCCGAACAACCGCTATGTGAACGACGAGAAGATCTGCCAGGCGCTGGTCGGCATGTGGGCGCGCGTCGGCCTCGGCGTGAAGCTCAACGCCATGCCGTTCGCGACTTTCATCCCCAAGATCCTGAAGCACGACACGAGCGCTTACATGCTCGGCTGGGGAGTCGCGACCTTCGACGCGCTCTACACGCTGCAGTCGCTGGTGCGCACGCAGACCACGGGTGCGGACGGCAGCTTCAACTGCGGACGCGTGAGCGACCCGAAGCTCGACGCGACGATCGACGCCATCAAGATCACGACCGACCTCAAGAAGCGCGACGCTCTGCTGCGCGAGGCGCTCGTGGCGACGCGCGACAACGCCTACTACGTGCCGCTGCACCACCAGCTGCGGCCCTGGGCGATGAAGAAGAACGTCTCGACCGTGCACCGCGCCGACGACCGGCCGGAAGCGCGCTTCACGAGGGTGGACTGATCTTTCGCCTCGCCTGGCTGCGTCTGCGCGAGCACGATCTCGCCTGGAGCTTCCGCAGGTCCCCGGTCGCCGTCGGCGCGGCGCTGGTGACGCTCGCTTGCGTCGGCGCCGCGCTAGCCGCGCCCTGGATAGCGCCGCAGGATCCGTTCAATCCCGCCGCGTTCGAGCTCAACCAGGCTTTCCGCCCGCCAGCCTGGCTCGACGGCGGCACCGCACGCTATTTTCTGGGAAGCGACGACCAGGGCCGCGACCTGCTGTCGGCGATTCTGCACGGCGCGCGCATCTCGCTCGGCGTCGGGCTGGCGGCGGTGTGCTTCGCGCTCGTCCTGGGCGTCTCGCTCGGGCTCGCGGCCGGCTACCGTGGCGGATGGTTCGACGCGCTGGTGATGCGCATCGCCGACGTTCAGCTGTCCTTCCCGGCGATCCTGATCGCGCTGCTGATCGACGGCGTGGCGCGCATCGCGCTGCCCGCCGGGGCGCAGGATGCGATCGCCGTGCCGGTGCTGATCGTCGCCATCGGCCTCTCGGCCTGGGTACAGTACGCGCGCACCGTGCGCGGCTCGACCCTGGTGGAGAAGGAAAAGGAGTATGTGCAGGCGGCCCGCGTGATCGGCAGGCGGCCGCTCGCCATCATGCTGGTGCATGTGCTGCCGAACGTCATGGGCCCGGTGCTGGTGATCGCCACCATCCAGATCGCCACCGCCATCATCACCGAGGCGACGCTTTCCTTCCTCGGCGTGGGCCTGCCGCCGACGCGCCCTTCGCTCGGCACCCTGATCCGCGTCGGCAACGACTTCCTGTTCTCGGGCGAATGGTGGATCACCGTGTTCCCCGGCGTCGCGCTCGTCACCCTGGTGCTGTCGGTCAACCTGCTGGGCGACTGGCTGCGCGATGCCCTGAACCCGAAGCTGAGATGATCCTTCAGGCGAAGAACCTGAGGGTCGAGTTCCGCACGCGGCGCGGCACGCTGGTCGCGGTCGATGACGTGTCGTTCTCCGTGGCGCGCGGCGAAGTGCTCGGCGTGGTGGGAGAGTCGGGCGCCGGCAAGTCGCTCACCGGCCTCGCCATCATGGGGCTGCTCGAGGCCCCGGGGCGCCTCGCCGCGGGCGAGGTCTGGCTCGAAGGCCAGCGCATCGACCGCCTGCCGCAGGCCGCGCTGCGCGCCATCCGCGGCAGGCGCATCGGCGTCGTGTTCCAGGATCCGCTCGGCTCGCTCAATCCGCTCTTCACTATCGGCGAGCAGCTCGAGGAGACGATCCGCACGCATCTCGGCCTCGCGGGAAAGGAGCTGCGGCAGCGGGCCTTGGCGCTGCTCGCCGAAGTCGGTATCCCGGCTCCGCAGGCGCGCTTCCACCATTACCCGCACCAGTTCTCCGGCGGCATGCGCCAGCGCGTGGTCATCGCGCTGGCGCTCGCCGCGGAGCCGATCCTGCTGATCGCCGACGAGCCGACCACCGCGCTCGACGTGTCGATGCAGGCGCAGATCATCGCGCTCATCAAGCGCGTCGCGCGCGAACGGGGCGCGGCGGTGATGCTGATCACCCACGACATGGGGGTCATCGCCGAGACCGCCGACCGCGTCGCGGTCATGTACGCGGGCCGCATCGTGGAGATCGGCACGGTGCGCGACGTGCTGCATGCGCCGCGGCACCCCTATACCGCGGGGCTGATGGCTTCCATTCCGCGCATCGCGGCAGGCGCCGGGCGCTCGCGCCTCGCGCAGATCGAGGGCGCGATGCCGCGCCTCGACGCGATCCCGCGCGGCTGCCCGTTCCACCCGCGCTGCCCCAAGCGCTTCGAGCGCTGCCTGAGCTCGCGCCCCGAGCTGATGCCGGCTGAAGAGAGCCAGGCCGCCTGCTGGCTGCATGCGAGCGCCATTGCTCAGCGTTAAGGCGGTCACGCGCGACTTCGACGTCTCGCGCCCCTGGCTCGACCGCGTGTTCGAAGGCGAAGGCAGGCGGCTGCTGCGCGCGGTGGACGGCGTGACGCTCGAAGTGCGCCACGGCGAGACCCTGGCGCTGGTCGGCGAGTCGGGTTGCGGCAAGTCGACCGTCGCGCGCCTGATGGTCGGGCTCGATGCGCCGAGCGGCGGCCGCATCGAGTTCCACGGCCGGCGCAGGCAGATGATCTTCCAGTCCCCTTATGCGAGCCTGAACCCGCGCTGGCGCGTGCGCGACATCGTCGGTGAGCCGGTTCGGGTCCTCCGGCTTGCGCGCGCGTCGGAGGTGGATGGACGCGTCGCGCAGCTTCTCGCGCAAGTCGGGCTGGCGGCCGAAGACGGCGAAAGGTATCCCCACGAGTTCTCCGGCGGCCAGCGCCAGCGCATCTCGATCGCGCGCGCGCTGTCGGGCGAGCCCGATCTGCTCGTCTGCGACGAGCCGACCTCGGCGCTCGACGTGTCGGTGCAGGCGCAGATCCTCAACCTGATGGCCGACCTGCAGAGCCGGCTTGCGCTGACCTACGTCTTCATCTCGCACAACCTGGCGGTCGTGTCGCAGATCGCGGACCGCGTCGGGGTGATGTATCTCGGCCGCCTGGTCGAGCTCGCGCCTGCCGGCGAGCTGTTCTCACGCCCCCGTCATCCCTATACGCGCATGCTGCTCGAGGCCGTCCCGCAAATCGAGCGCACCGGCGAGCCGCGCACCCCCGTGGCGGGCGAAGTGCCCAACCCGCTCGCGCCGCCGCCGGGGTGCAGCTTCCATCCGCGCTGCCCGCACGCCGACGAGCGCTGCCGGCGCGAGCGCCCCGAGCTCATCGACGCGGTGGCCTGTCACGCCGTCCAGGAAGGACGCATTTCGTTCGCGCGCTGAGCGCGCAGGAGCAGCCAGAAGGCGATCGTCATGTTGAGGAGGTTCCAGGCGATGCCGTGGACGAAGGCCGCGCGGTAGGAGCCGGTGAGATCGAAGATCGCGCCCGATACCCATCCGCCGGCGGCCATGCCGAGCAGCGTCGCCAGCAGCACCACGCCGAGGCGCGCGCCGGCCTCGCCGGGCTTGAAATACTCGCGCACGATGATGGCGTAGGAGGGGACCAGGCCGCCCTGGAACAAGCCGAACAGGGCCGAGACGATATACAGCGAGGCGAGCCCGTCGAAGGGCAGGAACAGCACGAGCGCGATGCCTTGCAGCACCGAGCCGAGCAGCAGCGTGCGCAGGCCGCCGATCCGGTCGCAGATCCAGCCCGAAGCCAGCCGGCTGACGATGCCGAAGCCGAGCATCATCGCCAGCATCTCGGCGCCGCGCGCGGCGCCGTAGCCGAGGTCGCCGCAATAGGCGACGATGTGGACCTGCGGCATCGACATGGCGACACAGCACGCCAGCCCGGCGACCGAGAGGAGCCCGAGCAAGGCATTCGGCGTCAGGCCCAGCGGCCGATCCGGGCGATTTGCAATGGCGCCCGAAGTCGCGTGACCCGGCAAAGGCGGCCGTTTTCTCAGCAGCAACGCGAGCGGCAGCATCGTCGCCAGGCAGAACACCCCTAATCCTATGTACGTTACGCGCCAGCCGGCGGTATCGAAGAAGTGCTGCAGCACCGGCGGCCAGACGGCTCCGGCGAGGTAGTTGCCGCTCGCGCAGATCGCCACCGCCATCCCGCGGCGCCGCGTGAACCACATCGAGGTGTCGGCGACGAGAGGGGCAAAGGTCGCGGCGCAGCCGAGGAGGCCGGCGAGCAGCCCGTGCGCGAGGCTGAACTGCCACAGCGTGACCGACATGCCGCAAAGGAGGAAGCCGGCGCCGAGACTGAGCGCGCCGGTCACCACCGGAACGATGACGCCGAAGCGGTCCGCGAGCCGGCCCATCAAGATGCCGCCGAGGCCGAACCCTACCATCGTCAGCGTGTACGGCAGCGACGCGTCCGCGCGCGAGACGCCGAATTCCGCCTGCAGGGCCGGCAGCGCGACGACCACGCCGTACATGGCCGCCCCGCCGATGGTCATCAGCAGCAGCGCGGCGCCGAGCCTCACGCAGGCGTACAGCGATTCGGCTTCGCCCCTCGGGGAAGTTTTGCTATCGTTCATTGCCGCTGAGATTAACCCATCCGGAGACCCATCATGGCCGCCCGCTCCAACCCGTATTCGACCATCAACCAGGTGCGCGACGTCTTTCCCAAGCTCGGCGAGCTCACCGACAAGCTGCTGTTCGGCGACGTCTGGGAGCGCAAGCAGCTCTCGAAGCGCGACCGCAGCCTGATCACGGTGGCTGCGCTGGTTGCGCTTTATCGCCCGGACCAGCTGCGCGGCCACCTCTGGCGCGCGCTGGAGAACGGCGTCACGCGCGAGGAGATCGGCGAGGTGATCACTCATCTCGCCTTCTACGCGGGCTGGCCCAACGCCGGCACCGCGGCGCTGATCGCCAAGGAGGTCTTCGAAGAGCGCAAGCCATGAGCCGCAGCCGAGTGAAAACCGTTTTGCTACACTAGAGCCTGGCAATTTCGAAAGGAGGTGATCCCGTGAGAGATAACCATGGCAACACCGGCCGGCAGGACTCTACCGACGGATCAACCCGCAGGTGCAGGAGTTCGGCCAGTATCTAGGCCGGCTGCCTAGGCAATGCAAAACGCCCCGACCGCGAGAGCTGTCGGGGCGTTTCATTTAGGACTCCTGCTCGCAGGGTGCGCTTTTCTGTCGCCCGCGTTTGCGCAAACCGCGGGCGGGCAGGCCACGCCGGTCCTCGCCGGCAAGGTCGAGCTGGTCGAGGGCGACGTGCGCTTTTTCGACCGCGCCATGACGGTGCGGCGGCCCGTGACCGAGGATCCCATATTCGAGGGCGAGTCGATCGCCACGGGAGCGAACGGCGAAGTGCATTTGCGCATGGAGGACGGCGGCTTTATCGCCGTGCGGCCGGGGACCAGGCTGCGTATCGCGAAGTTCCGCGCACAGGGCGACGAGTCCGACGCCGTGAACATCGGCCTCCTCGAGGGCAGTTTCCGCTCGATCACCGGCTGGATCGCGAGGTTTGGCCGGAACAACTACCAGGTGCGCACGCCAACCGTCACCATCGGCGTGCGCGGCACCGACCATGAGCCGTTCCATATTCCCGCGGGCAGCCCGCTGGGCGAGCCCGGCACCTACGACAAGGTGAACCAGGGCCGCACTTACCTGCAGACAGCGCAGGGACGCGTCGACGTCGCGCCAGGCCGCGCCGGGTTCGCAGGCCTGCGGCGCACGGAGCGGCCGCGCGTGCTGGCGAGCATCCCGGCGCATTTCCGGCCGACCCGCTACGAGGAAAGGATCACGCGGCGCTACCAGGAGATCCAGCAACGGCTTCCCGAGCTGCGCGAAAACCGGCGCAAGCTGGCGCAGGAACGCGCGGCGAAAGTCGAGACTAAAAAGCGCGAGGGGCTCAAGGTACGGCGCCTCGACAGGAAGGCAAAACAGCCAAAGCACGAGAAAAAACAGCTACAGCACGAGAAAAAAGCATGAACAGCAAGCCGCGCATCGCCCACATCTCCGGATCGAACGCCACCATCTCGAGCTCGCCGCCGCTGGTGACGAGCAACAAGGCGCGCGAAAAGCGCGGGCTGCATCTCCTGGAAGACGCAAGCGGCGCTCGTCTGCGCTTCGACGCGCTGAGGCCGCAGCGCCTCGCCGCCCCGGTGACGGTGTACGTGGAGCAGTTCAGCGCCCACCCGCTGGAACGCGACGCCGCCGAGTTATACGGGCCGCCGGACGGCTATGTGGATCGCGCGGGCGGTTTTCATCGCGAGCGGCAAAGCAAGTCCGATGTGCCGGTATACGAAATCACACTCAGTCCGGATGACGGCCTCTATCCCCTGCCTTACATGGCCGTGCAGGCCGACGGACGCCCGTGGGACGAGGACTGCACCGCGCCGAATGCCCCTGCGTCTCACGCGAGGCAGCCGTTCTATCCGGATGGCGCGCGCCTGCTCGAGGAGATCGACAGGCTGGGCATCGATGGAAAGGGGCTGGCGAGCGTGATCTCGTCGCGCGCCGAGCTCGACTTCTATCGGGTGACGCCTCCCGGGGGCTATACGAAGGGCGAGCCGCCTGAAGTGCCGGGGGAGCACTTTTTCCCCTACCGTCCCAAGCACCTCGCAGCCTCGCCGCCGCGCCCGGCGCTGGCGACGATCACCAATTCCGTGCAACGCATCCTCGCCAGCGGCAGCTACGCCGGTGCCATCTGGACGCAGGGCAGCCCGCGAATCGAAGAGACGGTGTACTGGCTCAATCTGCTCATCGACACGACGCTGCCGATCTGCGGCAACGCTTCCCAGCGGCCGCACGGCATGATCAGCAACGATGGCGACAAGAACCTGGCGGACTCGACCGAATTCATCGTCTCGCGGGTCTGGGCTGACGAGTCTGGCAACAACCGCCTCGGTGTCGTCCTGATCCAGGATCAGCGCATTTTCTCCGCCCGGGACGTGCAAAAGGCCGATGCCAGGCCTGGCGGCTATACCGTCACCGGCGGGCATGGCGGCATCGTCGGCGCAGTCGGCCATGAAGGGCCGCCGACGCTCACCTACATACCGGCGCGGCGGCACACGTACCAGTCGCAGGTGAACATCGCACGCCTGCCGGCCAAAGTGCTCGGCGTAAACCGCGCCGGAGACAAGGTCGCCATGATTCCGGTCGCGATCAAGAATGAAGCGGGCGAGCTGCTCGGCAGCGCCATTCCCAAGGTAGCGATAGTCAAGGACGCCAACTACTCCGCGGAGCGGATCAACGACGATCTCGATGACGGCGTCGACCTGCTCGCGCTGATCAGCAGGAACCTCGAGCGTTACCCGCTCTCCGGGTTCGTTCTCGAAGGGCACGCTCCATTCGGGACGATCACCTCTGCGACGCGCACGCGGATATTGAAAGCCGCCGTCTACTCCGGAATCCCGGTCGCCATCGTCGGGCGCGGCAATAACGAAGGCTTTACCGCACCGCAGGGCGTTTTCATCGGCGGGCGGAATTTGACGGCGACGAAAGCCCGGTTGCTCCTGATGGCCTGCCTGATGCGCTTCGGCAGCCCGCCGCCCGCCGCCGACCCGCGCGATCCGACCGAAGAGGAAGCGAAGGCCGTCAAGCAGGCGCTGTCCGGATACCAGAGCGTGTTCGACACGCACTGAGATGGTGCCGGCCAGTTGATCGGCGAATCCGTCAGCCGCAAGGAAGACCTGCCGCTGCTGACCGGCAGCGGCAGGTATCTGGACGATCTCGCCCGGCCCGGGATGCTTTATCTCGGCGTCGTGCGAAGCCCGCACGCTCACGCCCGCATTGCCGCGATTTCGACCGCTGAAGCCGCCTCCTTGCCAGGGGTTGTCGCTGTGGCGAGCGCCAAGGACCTACCGGAAGTCAGCCATCCGATCCCGCCGTACAAGTCAGAGCGAAGATTCCGCGCGTTCGACCAGCACGTGCTTGCGAAGACGGTTGTCCGCTATGTCGGCGAGCCCGTCGCCGTCGTCGTCGCAGTCGATCCCGTGCGGCTCGCCGAAGCGCTCGAAGCTGTCGCTGTCGACTACGAGCCTCAGCCCGCCGCCTCGTCGATCGATGCGGCCATCGCAACGGGCGCGCCGCTTGTGCACGAGGGCTGGCCCGACAACGTGGCCTATGTCTCGCGCGCCGCGGTAGGCGATGTCGACGCTGCGATTGGCCAGGCGGACTTGCTGGTCGCGGAGAGATTCAGGCACCCTCGGTTGGCCGCGATGCCGATCGAGACGCGCGGAGTGCTCGCCTACGTCGACGATTCAGGCACCCTCATCGTGGTCTCGTCCACCCAGCATCCCTACCACGTGCGGGAGGCGATCGCCGAAGTGCTCGGGCTCGTAGAGGAGCGGCTGCGTGTCATCGCGCCTGATGTGGGTGGCTCGTTTGGCGCGAAGGGGCAGGTGTACCCTGAAGAGATCCTGGTGCCCGCCTTGGCTTTGCGCCTGGGCCGGCCGGTCAAGTGGGTCGAGGGCCGCAACGAGCATTTCATGGCGACCTGCCATGACCGTGAACAATTGCATGAGATCCGCGTCGGGTTCAAGCACGACGGCAGGATTGTCGCGATCGATGACCGCTTCTGGGCGGACTTCGGCGCTTACCCGGTGCAGGAGGACGGGGTAACCCTCAACACGATCAACCATCTGTGCGCTCCGTACCGGGTCGAGCATTATCGA
>VBBY01000066.1 GCA_005881595.1 Betaproteobacteria bacterium
GCGCCTTCCCGGCGGCCAGGCAGATGTCGAGCCCGACGGTGTCGGCGAGCTCGGCCGGGCCCATCGGCATGCCGAAGTCTTCCATCGCGCGGTCGAGCGTCTCCGGCTTCACGCCCTGGTCGAGCATGCGGAACGCGTTGTACATGTAGGGGCCGAGCACGCGGTTGACGAGAAATCCCGGCGCGTCCTTCACCGGCAGCGGCAGCTTGTCGATCTGACGAACGAAAGCCGCGGCTTTTTTTACCAGCTCGGGATTTGTCTTCTCGGCCGAGACGATCTCGACCAGCTGCAATTGAGGAACCGGGTTGAAAAAATGAATTCCCACCAGCCGGGAAGGGTCCTTCAGCGCGGTGGCGATGTCGGCGAGCTTGAGGCTCGAGGTGTTGGTGGCGAGGATCGCGCCGGGCTTCGCCGCCGCCTCGAGCTGCGCGAACAGAGAGCGCTTCGCTTCCAGGTTCTCGAAGATCGCCTCGATGATCACGTCGGCGCGCGCCGCGCCCGCGCCGCCGACATCGGGAATCAGCCGGTCGAGCGCGTCGCGCACGCGGCGCGGGTCGCGCAGCCGGCGCTGAAAGAGCTGCGCCGCGCGCTTCAGCGCCGGGGCGATGCGCTCGGGCGCGGTGTCCTGCAGCGTGACCGTGAGCCCGCGCATGGCGCAGATCGCCGCGATGTCGCCGCCCATCACGCCGGCGCCGACGATGTGCACGTAGCGGGGCGCGAAGTCCGCCGCCTTGCCGAGCGACTTCAGGCGCTCCTGCAGGAAGAAGATGCGGATCAGGTTCGCCGTCGTCGGGTGCGCGAACAGGGCCTCGACCGAGGCCGCAGGATCGCCGGCAGCGCGGAACGGGTCGCCGTCGAACCTCTTCCACAGCTCGAGAATCGCGTAAGGCGCCGGATAGTGCTCGCGCTTCGCCTTTCTCGCGACCTGCCTGCGGGCCTGGAAAACAACAAAGGTTCTAAGGGGTCCGGAAAGCAGCATCGTTTTCCAGAAGGAGAGTCTTTTTCTTTTTGGTGATTCGAGGGTAATGATGCGGGCGGTGTTCTCGAGAATGCGCAGGGGCACGGCCTGGTCGACGAGGCCGATGCGCTGCGCGCGGCGCGCGTCGACCGATTTTCCCGTCAGCAGCATGTCGAACGCCGCCGCCGGGCCGACCAGCTTCGGCAACCACTGCACGCCGTGCCAGGCCGGCAGGATGCCGAGCATCACCTCGGGCAGGGCGAAGCGCGTCTTCGGCTCGTCGAGCGCCACGCGGTAGCGGCAGGCGAGCGCCAGCTCGACGCCGCCGCCCATACAGAAGCCGTTCACCATCGCGGTGGTGGGGAAGGGCAGCTCGTGCAGCGCCTGGAACGCGTCCCAGCCCAGGCGCACGAAGGACATCGCCTCCGCGGGCGATTTGAAGCGCGTGAACTCCTCGACGTCGGCGCCGGCGATGAAGCCCTCCTTTGCCGAGCGGATGACGAGGCCTTTCGGCTCGGCCCGGCGGATCTCGTCGAGGGCCGCCTTCAACTGCTCCAGCGCCTCGCGCGAGAACGTGTTCGCCGACTCGCCCTGCTTGTCGAAGGTCAGCCAGGCCAGGCCGTCGCGACCGGTTTCCCAATGCCAATGCTTCGTGAGCGTCGCGCGATCCATGTCCTCTCCCCCTACAGCGCTTCGACCAGCATCGCCCCGCCGAGGCCGCCGCCGATGCAGATGGATGCCATGCCTCTCTTCGCCCCCGTGCGTCTGAGCGTTTTCAGCAGATGCAAGACGATTCTTGCACCGGAGGCTCCCACCGGGTGGCCGAGGGCGATGGCGCCGCCGTCGACGTTCAGCCGCTCGAGGTCCAGCTCGCCCATGGCGCCGTCGAGGCCGAGCTCCTCGCGGCAGTACTTGTCGTCCTTCCAGGCCGCAAGGCAGCCGAGCACCTGCGCGGCGAAGGCCTCGTTGATCTCCCAGTAATCGAGGTCGTTCAACCCGAGCCCTTGGCGCTGCAGGATCGGTGTCGCCGCATGCACCGGCCCGAGACCCATCTGCGCGGGGTCGAGCCCCGCCCACTCGGAGTCGACGATGCGGCCGAGCGGCGCGAGGCCGTGGCGCCGCACCGCTTCCTCGGAAGCGAGGATCATCCAGGCGGCGCCATCGGTGATCTGCGAGCTGTTGCCGGGGGTCACGTTGCCGTACTTGCGGTCGAAGAACGGCTTCAGCTTCGCCAGGTTCTCCATCGACGAGTCGCGCCGCACGCCGTCGTCGAGCGGGAAGGTCGCGCCGTCGGCGCCGTACAGCGCCTCGACTTCGCCGCCGCCGGGCGCAAGCCGTCCTTCTTCCTGCGCCCGCGCCGCCCGCGAGTGGCTACGCACGGAAAATGCGTCCATTTGCTCGCGCGTGATGCCGAAGCGCTGCGCGACGTTCTCCGCGGTCTGGCCCATCAGCAGCCCGACCATCGGGTCGGTGAGTCCTTTCATGATGCCGATGACTGGAGCCAGCAGGGCCTTGACGGGAAGTTTCGCGAACAAAGCTGTTTTCTGAAAAGCAGTTTTTGAAACGGCCATTTCCGAAAACCATAGCACCATCTTGTCAGCGTAAAGCAGCGGTGCGCGCGACAGCGCGTCGACCCCGCCGGCAAGAACCAGCTCGGAGCGTCCCGCGAGGATGTTGCTGATGCCCGAGTCGACGGCCTGCATGCCCGAGGCGCAGTTGCGCATCACCGTCCAGCCCGGCACCTGCTGGCCGCAGCCCATGCGCAGCGCCGCGACGCGGCCGATGTTGACCTCGTCCACCGACGGCGCGGCGCAGCCGAGGATCACCTCGTCGAGCTCGTCGGGCGCGAACTTCTGGCGCGCGAGCAGCGTGCGGCCCGCCTGCGTGGCGAGGTCGCTGGCCGCGAACGGACCGGGGCGGTTTTTCGACTTGAGGAACGGCGTGCGCGCGCCGTCCACGACGTAAACGGGTCTTGGATACAAGGTGAGCTAGGCCGCTTTCGCCTTTACCGCCTGCTTTTCGAGCTTCTCGACGATCTCGGCCCTGCCGAAGTCCTGCGGGAAGTCGTCGACCCTGATCACGCTCTTGCGCAGCGCTTCCTTGCGCTGCCATTGCGCGTGCTCTTCGGGCGTCAGCACCGCCTGTGGATCCTTGAGCCCCTGCTTCTGCGCTTCGCGCAGTTTCTTCTCGATCGCCTCGCACGCGACAGTTGCGACGAAGGCGCTTTCCAGGATGCCGGTGGCGTCGGCCTCGCCCCTGGGCAGGTACATGCCGGCGGTGAGGCGGTCGCGCGCGGACCCGGGCTCGAGCGCGATGCGCGCGCATTCGTGGTTGCGCGAGTCGAGCGGCGGCCTGAACGGCATGCCGCGCGGGAAGAGCGCCATGCGCAACAGCGTGGCGAGCGTCTTGCTCGGGAAGTTGGAGAGGATCTGGTCGAACGCGAGCTGGGCGCGATAAAGCGCGTCGCGCACCGACCAGCGCACCAGCGGCAGGTCGTCGCGCAGGCGGCCCTGGTCCTCGTAGCGCTTCAGCGTCGCCGACACGAGGTACATCATCGACAGGATGTCGCCGAGGCGGCCGGAGATCTTCTCCTTGCGCTTCAGCGCCCCGCCCATGGCCATCATCGAGATGTCGGCGAGGAACGCAAAGGCCGCTGAGAGCCGCGAAACGTGGCGGTAGTAATGAGCCGTTTCACGCGCAGCTCTCGATGGGGCGGAGACAATGCCTGGAACAAGGCCAAAGACGAAGGCGCGCATGCCGTTGGAGAGCACGTGCCCGATGTGCGAGGTAAACGCGGCGTCGAACTCGCGCGACGCCTCGGCGCCCTGCATCTCTTTTGCCGCGCGCATCTCGCGCAGCACGTACGGATGGCAGCGGATCGCGCCCTGGCCGAAGATGATGAGGGTCCTGGTCAGGATGTTTGCGCCTTCCACGGTGATGGCGATCGGCGTCATCTGGTAGCCGCGGCCGATCCAGTTGTTCGGCCCGAGGCAGATGCCCTTGCCGCCATGGATATCCATGGCATCGTTCACGCACAGGCGCGCCCGCTCGGTCAGGTGGTACTTGGCGATCGCCGAGATCACCGCCGGCTTCTCGCCGGCGTCGACCGAGCCGGCCGTCATCACGCGCGTCGCATCCATCATGTAGCAATGCGCCGCGATGCGGCCGAGCGCTTCTTCCACGCCCTCGAGCCTGCCGATCGGCGTCTTGAACTGGCTGCGCACGCGCGCGTAGGCGCCGGTGAAGCGCGTCAGCGCCTTTGCCCCGCCCACCGACGAGGTCGGCAGCGAGATCGAGCGGCCGGCGGCGAGGCAGGCCATCAGCATCATCCAGCCCTTGCCGGCGTATTCTGGGCCGCCGATGATCCAGTCGAGCGGCATGAACACCTCCTTGCCGGAGTTCGGCCCGTTCTGGAACACCGCGTTGAGCGGCAGGTGGCGCCTGCCGATGTTGACCCCGGGCGTGTGAGTCGGCACCAGGGCGCAGGTGATGCCCAGATCTTCTTTTTCGGATATTAGCTTTTCAGGATCGTAGAGCCGGAAAGCAAGCCCCAGCAGCGTCGCGACCGGGCCGAGCGTGATGTAGCGCTTGTCCCAGGTGACGCGCATGCCGAGCATTTCCTTGCCCTGCCACGTCCCCTTGCACACGATGCCGTAGTCGGGGATCGAGGCGGCGTCGGAGCCCGCTTCGGGGTTGGTGAGCGCGAAGCAAGGTACCTCGAGGCCTTTTGCCAGCCGCGGCAGGTAATGGTTCTTCTGCTCGTCGGTGCCGTAATGCAGCAGCAGCTCGGCCGGCCCGAGCGAGTTGGGCACCATCACCGAGATCGCCGCCGCGCTCGAGCGCGTCGAGAGCTTCATCACCACGGCGGAGTGGGCGAGCGCCGAGAACCCGAGCCCGCCGTATTTCTTGGGAATGATCATTCCCAAGAATCCCTTGTCCTTGATGAACTGCCAGACGTGCGCCGGGAGGTCCTGCAGCTCGTGCGTGATCTCCCAGTCGTTGCACATCGCGCAGAGCTCCTCGACCGGGCCGTCGAGGAAGGCCTGCTCCTCCGCGCTCAGGCGCGGCTCGGGCACGGCGAGGAGCTTGTCGAAGTCAGGCCTGCCGGAGAACAGATCGCCGTCCCACCACACCGTGCCGGCGTCGATCGCCTCCTTCTCGGTTTGCGACATGTCAGGCAGGATGCGGCGGTAGAGCGCAAGCACGCGGTCGGTCACCAGTTTTCGCCGAATGAACGGGATGTATGCTGCCGCCGCAAGCGCCAGCACTACGGCGAGGATCGATGCCAGGGTCAGCATGGCGGACTCCCTACGCGGCCTTCCTGATCGTGCTCTTCAAGGGAGCATTCAATCCTGCGGTGAGGAACGCGGCGAGGCGCTCCTCGAGCAGGCGCGCGTCGTAGCGGTCCTCGGGCTTGCAGCCGGCGATCAGCTGCACCGTGTCGGTCGCCGCCAGGGTGTAGGCGAGCGTGCCGAACATGAAGTAAATGCGCCATACCAGCTCCTCGCGCGGCATCTGCGGCAGCGCGCGCTCGAACGCCGCCTTGTAGCGCTCCATGGCCGGGGCGTACAGGTGGCCGATCAGGGCGCGGATCGATTTCGCCGGCTCGGTATAGGTGCGCCCGAGGAGGCGAATGAAATTGCGCCCGCCCCCCTTGGCGTCCTCGATCATGCGCAGCCCCGGGCCGATGAAGGCGCGAATGATGCTCTCCGGAGCTAGTACTCGGCCCGGCGCATCGACCTCCAGCCGGTCTAGCGCCGCAATGCGCGCCACGTTCATCGGGTCCAGGCGCCGGCGGAATACCGCCTCGATCAGCGCGTGCTTGGAGCCGAAGTGGTAGTTGACCGCGGCGAGGTTGACGCCCGCCTTGGCAGTGAGCATGCGCATCGAGGCGCCTTCGAAGCCGTGCTGCATGAACAGCTCCTCGGCGGCGTCGAGGATCCGGGTGCGGGTTTCGTGCTGGGGCTTGACGGCGCGCAGGGACATGGTGGTCTATGCAATTCAAACGAACGTTTGAATAGTAGCCGCACCGCCCGGCGTGCGTCAAGCTTCCCAGCGTTCGGACGATAATCGGTGCATGGCCACGCAAGCACACCACCGCGCCGCGCCGACCGAGCGGCTGAAGGGCAATGAATGGCGCGCCGTGCGCATCCTCTTGCCCTATCTGCTGGAATACAAGTGGCGAGTGGCGGCGGCGCTCGCCTGCCTGATCGCCGCCAAGCTGGCGAACGTGGCCGTGCCCCTCATCATGAAGGAGGTCGTGGACGGGCTCGACCCGAGGACCGCGATCGTCGCGGTGCCGGTCGCGCTGCTCGCCATCTACGGCAGCCTGCGCTTCTCGACCACGCTGTTCGCCGAGCTGCGCGACGTGGTGTTCGTCCGCGTCACGCAGCGCGCCATCCGGCGCGTGGCGCTCGGCGTGTTCCGCCACCTGCACAGCCTGTCGCTGCGCTTCCACCTCGAGCGCCAGACCGGCGGGATGACGCGCGACATCGAGCGCGGCACGCGAGGGATCTCGACCTTATTGTCCTATTTATTATTCTCCATAATTCCAGTCATCCTCGAGTTCGCGCTTGTCGCGGCGGTGCTGATCCACAAGTTCGACTGGCGCTTTGCCGCCATCACCTTCGGCGCGGTCGCCGTCTACATCGGGTTCACGGTGCTGGTCACCGAGTGGCGCATGGAGATCCGCCGGCGCGCCAACGAGCTCGACTCGAGGGCCAACACGCGCGCCATCGACAGCCTGCTGAATTACGAGACGGTGAAGTACTTCGGCAACGAGGAGTTCGAGGCGCGGCGCTACGACGAGAACCTGCAGGGCTACGAAGCGGCGGCGGTGAAGAACGAGGCTTCGCTCGGCCTGCTCAACATCGGCCAGAGCTTCATCATCGCCATCGCGGTGACGGCGCTCATGCTGCTGGTGGCCGAAGGCGTGGCGGCGCAGAGCTTCACCCTCGGCGACCTGGTGCTGGTGAACGGCCTGCTGATCCAGCTCTACATCCCGCTCAACTTCCTCGGCATGGTGTACCGCGAGATCAAGCAGGCGCTGCTTGACATGGACCGCATGTTTCGCCTCCTGGGCGAGCACCGCGAGGTCGAGGACCGCCCGGGCGCGCCCGAGCTCCCGCCCGGGCCGGCGAGCGTCGAATTCAGGAATGTGAGCTTTTCCTATGAGCGCGAAAGGCAGATCCTGTTCGACGTCAGCTTCACCATCCCTGCTGGCCACCGTGTCGCCGTGGTCGGACATTCCGGCGCCGGCAAGTCGACCCTCGCGCGGCTGCTGTATCGGTTCTATGATATTTCTTCGGGTTCACTCGTAATCAACGGGAAGGACACACGAGAAGTAAAGCAGGCGAGCCTGCGCGCGGCGATCGGCATCGTGCCGCAGGACACGGTGCTCTTCAACGACAGCATCCTGTACAACATCCGCTACGGGCGGCCCGAAGCAAGCGACGCGGAGGTGATCGAGGCGGCGCGCGCGGCGCATATCCACGACTTCATCGAATCTCTTCCGAGGAGATACGAAACCATGGTGGGCGAGCGCGGCCTGAAGCTCTCCGGCGGCGAGAAGCAGCGCGTGGCGATCGCGCGCGCCCTGCTGAAGAGTCCCCGCATCCTGATCTTCGACGAAGCCACCTCGGCGCTCGACTCGCGCGCGGAGAAAGCGATCCAGGCGGAGCTCGAGCGGATCTCGCAGGGGCGAACGACGCTAGTGATCGCTCACCGCCTCTCCACGGTGATGGATGCGGATCAGATCCTGGTGCTCAGCCACGGCCGCGTCAGCGAGCGCGGGACGCATCGCCAGCTGCTTGAAGGAAAAGGTGAGTACGCCCGCATGTGGGCGCTCCAGCAGCAGAAGGCGCAAGCCGAGGCTGTTCTCGCGCAGGCCGAAGCATCATAGCTTCAACCTGACACCGGAGATCTTTCACGGGGTTTCGAGGAATTAGTTCCTACCACATGAATTTACTTGCGATTTTCTCATGGGGCAGGGTATATTTCACCATCATGCAAAGAAGACTGCATCCCCTCGAGGGGATCGTCGCCCTGTTCGCGCTTTTCCTCGTGCTCGCTCTCACCGTGGGATTCGCGCAAGCCGGGGAGGTCGGCGCTGCGCCGCGCGCGCAAAAGGTCGTTCTGCTGAGATCTTCGGCGGTGCTGGTGCAGGACGCCGACACCGGCGAGGTGGTGATCAACAAGAACAGCGAAGCGGTGGTGCCGATCGCCTCGATCACCAAGCTGATGACGGCGATGGTGCTCCTCGACAGCGGCGTCGACCTGAGCATGCGCGTGGTGCTCGCGCGTGAAGATGTCGACAGGTACAAGGGATCGCGCTCGCGCCTGCGCACCGGCAGCGTGCTGACGCGCGACGAGCTCCTCCTGCTCGCGCTGATGGCCTCGGAGAACCGCGCCGGCGCCGCGCTCGGGCGCACCTATCCCGGCGGCACGCAGGCCCTGGTCGAGGCGATGAACGAGAAGGCCGCCGAGCTCGAAATGACCGACAGCCACTTCGTCGATGCCACCGGGCTGTCGAAAGGCAACGTGTCGAGCGCGCGCGACCTGGCCAAGCTGGTGCGCGCGGCGCACGGCTATCCGCTGATCCGCGAATACTCCACGCGCGACCGCGCCACCGTGACCGCATTCGGCCGGCCGCTCTCGTTCCGCAACACCAACGGCCTGGTGCGCAGCTCGCACTGGGAAATCGGGCTGTCCAAGACCGGCTACATCAGCGAGGCGGGCCGCTGCCTCGTGATGCGCGTGCGCCTCGCCTCCAAGGACCTGATCGTGGTATTGCTTGACTCATGGGGCAAGCATTCCCGGGTCGGCGACGCCAACCGCATCAAGAAGTGGCTCGAGAGCCACGCGGCCAGCAGCTAAGCGGCTTTCGCGAAGACGTCATCGCGGGGCTCTCGCTGCCCCGCAAGAGCCTTCCCCCCAAGTACTTCTACGACGCGGCGGGCAGCCGGCTGTTCGAGCGCATCTGCCGGCTGCGCGAGTATTACCTGACGCGCGCCGAGCTTGCGCTGACCCGCGCGCATATCGCCGCCATCGCGCGCTTTGCCGGGAGCCGAGGCACTCTCATCGAGTACGGCAGCGGCGCAAGCATGAAGTCGCGCCTGCTGATCCGCGCGCTGCGTCCCGCGACCTACATCGCGGTCGACATCTCGCGTGACGCGCTGCAAGCCGCGGCGCGGCGTCTCGCGCGCGAATTCCCGCGGCTCGATATCGTGCCGGTGGCAGGCGATTTTTCGCGGCCCCTGACGCTTCCCGTGAAGGGGAGGCGAGGCGGCTGCGCGGTGTATTTCCCCGGCTCGACCATCGGCAATCTCACGCCCGAGGAGGCGCAGGCCTTCCTCGCCATGACGCGCGGGCAGGCCGGCCGGATGCTGGTGGGCGTGGACCTGAAGAAGGACGCCAACGTGCTGCATGCCGCCTACAACGACGCGCAGGGCGTCACCGCGGCCTTCAACCTGAACCTGCTCCGGCGCATCAATCGCGAGCTGGGCGGAGACTTCGACCTGCGGCGCTTCGCGCACTATGCCTTCTACAACCCCGGACCGGGCCGCATCGAGATGCACCTGGTATCGCGCGCCCGGCAGACGGTGGACGTCGGCGCGCACCGCTTCGCCTTCGACGCCGGCGAATCGATCCACACCGAGAACTCGTACAAATACTCGATCGCCGAGTTCCGGGGTCTGGCGGCGAAGGCGGGATTCAAGGGCACGAAAGTCTGGACCGACCGCCGCGGTTTGTTCTCGCTGCACGGCTTGGTTGCTGTTTAAGCGACGCCGATGCGGGAGGTCGGCCGATGGCCGATGGCGCGCGAGATCTGGTCGGCGGTTTCCTTGATCAGCGGGCCCCACTGCAGCTTCATGCGGTCGGCGGGCGTGGAGAGCGAGAGCGCCGCCACCAGCGAGCCGCCGTCATCGCGCACGCCGGCGGCGACGCAGCGCACGCCGATCTCCGCTTCCTCGGCGTCGACCGCCCAGCCCTGGCCCTGGATGCGCTCGAGGTCGCGCTCGAGCAGCGTGAGGCTGGTCATCGTGTTCTTGGTGTGCGGCGCGAGGCCGGTGCGCTTGGCGTAATCGCGCAGCCGCGCGAAGCCTTCCTCGAGCAGGAAGAGCTTCCCCGCCGCGGTCACGTGCAGCGGCGCGCGCGCGCCGATCACGTGCACGACCCGCATCGCCGAGCGCCCCGAGGAGCTGCGCTCGACGTACACGATCTCGTCGCCGTGGCGCACGGAAAGGTTGACCGTCTCGCCGGTCTGCGCATGCAGCTCGCGCATCACCGGCAGGGCGAGCTCGCGCACGCTGATGCGCGACTTGACGAGATTGCCGAGCTCGAGCAGCCGCATGCCGAGCCGGTAGCTTCCAGGCTCGACGCGGTCCACCAGCCGGTCGCCCGACATCGCAGCGAGGATGCGGTGGGCGGTCGACGGATGCAGGCCCGTGTACTGCGAGATCTGCTTCAGCCCGAGCGGCTCGGGATGCTGCGCCAGCACATCGAGCAGGCGCATCATGCGCTCGATCACCTGGATCGGGTTCTTCTGCTCGTCCCTGGCGGCAGCCATGATTCGCGTGCATTGTAGAATGCCGCGCCATGCCGGTGGTGACCAACGTCGAGGACCTGCGCCAGCTCGCGAAAAAGCGCGTCGCGAAGGCGATCTTCGACTACGTCGACCGCGGCTCCTACGACGAGGCGACGCTGCGCGCCAACCGCGCCGACCTCGAGCTGCTGACGCTGCGCCAGCGCGTGGCGATCGACGTCGACCGGCGCTCGCTGCGCACCACCCTGGTGGGCCATGACGCTACGATGCCGGTGGCGATCGCGCCCACCGGCCTCACCGGGCTCAACTGGGCCGACGGCGAGATGCTCGGGGCGCGCGCCGCCGAGCGCTTCGGCGTGCCGTTCACGCTCTCGACGATGTCGATCTGCTCGATCGAGGACGTCGCGAGCGCCGTCGCGAAGCCGTTCTGGTTCCAGCTCTACGTGATGCGCGATCGCGGCTTCGCCGCCTCGCTCATCGAGCGCGCCAGGGCGGCGAAGTGCTCCGCGCTGGTGCTCACGCTCGACCTGCAGGTCCAGGGCCAGCGCCACCAGGACCTGAAGAACGGCCTGGCGGTTCCTCCGCGTCTGACGCTTGGAACTTTTCTGGACGTGCTTGGAAAACCATCCTGGGCGTTGAACGTGCTGAGGGGAAAACGCAAATCGTTCGGCAACCTCGAAGGCCGCATCCCGAACGCGGGCAGCCTGAGCACGCTTTCGCAGTGGATCGCCGGCCAGTTCGACCCGACGCTCAGCTGGAAGGACGTCGAGTGGGTGAAGAATCTCTGGGGCGGCAAGCTGATCCTGAAAGGCATCCTCGACGCCGAAGACGCGAAGATCGCCGCCTCGAGCGGCGCCGATGCGATCGTGGTCTCCAACCACGGCGGCCGCCAGCTCGACGGCACCGCGTCGTCGATCCGCGCGCTGCCCGAAGTGGTCAGCGCGGTGGGCGGCCGCATCGAGGTGCTGTTCGACGGCGGCGTCCGCTCGGGCCAGGACGTGCTCAAGGCGCTCGCGCTCGGCGCGCGCGGCGCCCTGATCGGCCGCGCTTTTCTCTACGGCCTGGGCGCGATGGGGGAAAAGGGCGTCACCCGCGTGCTGGAAATCATCCGCAGCGAGCTCGACGTGACGATGGCGCTGTGCGGATTGCGCGACGTCAAGGACGCGAGTCCGGCCATCCTGCGGCGCTGAAGAGCGAGAAGCAGTTGCGGCCGGCTTCCTTCGAGCGGTACATCGCCGCATCGGCGTTCTTCAGCAGCGTTTCCTGGTCGATGCTGTCGTTCGGGTACAGCGCAGCGCCGATGCTGAGGGTGGAAAGCAGGGAGTGGCCTTCGACCTGGAAAGGGGCCTGGAACGCGGCGATGATCTTCTGCCCTACCACTGCGGCGTCCTCGGGCGCGGAAAGATTGTTGAGCACGACGGCAAACTCGTCGCCGCCGAGCCGCGCTACCGTGTCGGAGGTGCGCACCGACTTCGAAAGCCGCTCTGCCACCTGCCGCAGCAGCTTGTCGCCGACGGCATGCCCCAGCGTATCGTTGACGGTCTTGAAGCGATCGAGGTCGACCAGCATCACGCCGACCGTCCAGTGGTTGCGCTTCGCCAGCGCGAGGGTGTGCTGCATGCGGTCATAGAAAAGCGCGCGGTTCGGCAGGCTGGTCAGCGCGTCGTGATGCGCCAGCTGGCGGAAGCGCTCTTCGCTCTCGCGCAGCGCCGCCTCGGCATTCTTGCGGCTGGTGATGTCGTCGAAAAACGCGATCTCGTACTGCGGCTCGCCGGCGGCGTTGCGCTCCACCACCATGGTGAACGCCACCCAGATCACCGAGCCGTCCTTGCGCAGGTAGCGCTTCTCGACGCGCACTGCGTCGATCTCCCCGGCATACAGGCTGGGGCGCTGCGCGTTGATCACGTCAACGTCCTCGGGGTGCGAGATCTGCCTGCCCGTGAGGCGCAGCAGCTCGTCCTCGGAATAGCCCGTCATTTCGCACAAGCGCCGGTTCACCCGGATGAAGCGACGGTCCATCCCGATGTGCGCGACCCCCGACCCCGCCAGCTCGAAAGTGCGGCGGAACCGCTCCTCGCTCTCGCGCAGTGCAGCCGTGGCGCGCTTCGCCTCGGAGATGTCCTGCACCATCGAGATGAAGTAGCGCGGCTCGCCGCTCTTGCCGCGCACGAGCGAGGTCGCGATCGCCACCCAGACGCGCGAGCCATCCTTGCGCAGCAGCTCCTGCTCGCGCGCTTCGTGCCCGGGGATTTCGCCGGCGTCGCGCGGGCCCATCGAGAGCAGCTCGTCGCGCGAGTAGCCGACGATTTCGCAGAACTTGTCGTTGACCCGCAGGTAGCGCAGGTCGAGCGAGACGAGCGTCATTCCCACCGCGGCCTGGTCGAACGTGGCACGCAACATCTCGTCGCGGTCGACCCCGCCGACCCTCGTTTTTCTCTTTGCCGTCCTCGGCTTACGGCCCATTCCTGCCTCCCCAAGCAGCGGGTCACACTTTATCAGATTGTCCGATCCTGCGCCTCGCGCGCTGTGCGAACCGGCCGGGATCGAGCGCGTCGAGGAGCGTTCCTTCCACGGGCATCGGGTCACCTTCCAGCTCGCTGGCGAGCACCTCCGCCGCAAGGGCCGACCATAGAAGGCCTCTAGAGCCGTATGCCAGGGCGCCGTAAACGCCTTCTGCCAGTTTACCGACCAGCGGCAGCCGGTCCGGCGCCACGGTGCGGAACGCGACACGGCCTTCCAGCGACCGCGGTCGCGTCTTCACCGCAATGATCCGTTCCAGGCGCTCGAGATTGCCGGCGTGGCTCGAAGCGCGCGGCGCCGGGTCCGCATCGTCCAGGTCGAAGCTTGCGCCGACCACGCACAGGCCGTCCACGGGCGGCAGCACCATGCCGCCGCGCAGAACGACCGCGTGCGGCGGCTCGATCGCCGCGGCGGGAATGTAGGTGAGCTGGCCGCGCACGCGGCGCAGCCGCGCATGCGGAACCGGCGAGAGCGCGTCGTCCGCGGTGGCCAGGATGACCAATGGGTCTTCAATCGAATGTATTTCCCTGCCGAAAATACGTTCCAGCCTCGTCCCGCAAGCTTCGAGCTGCGCGTTCACCAGCGACTGCGGCCGGATCCACCCCGCCTCGGGAAACCACAAGCCCGCTGCCTTCACCGGCACGCCGGCGTGCGCGCTCGCCTCCTCGCGCGTCACGTATTGCGCGTACTCGGCGGGCAAGGCGAGCGCGGCGATCGATGCGCGCTGCGAGGCCTCGTCCTTCGCGTCGCGCGCCAGCTGGAGGACGCCGCAGCGGTCCCAGCGAACGCTTTCGAGTTTTCTCCAACGCGACAACCCATACAGAAAACCGCATCTCGTCAGGCGCGCGAAAACGCTGTCGTCGGGCGTAACGAGCGGATGGAAGCTACCGGCATGGTTGCCCGAGGCTTCCTGCGCTGGTATTGCGTGGCGCTCCATGAGCCGCACCTGCCAGCCGCGCGCGCACAGCCGCTCGCAGATCGCGGCGCCCGCCAGGCCCGCGCCGATGACGACTGCATTTCTCCTCCTGGAGGTTGAAACCGGATTTGCTTTCCGGACGTACCGCGCGAGGAGCATTTCCTTCTTATTGCCGAAGCCGACGGCTTTCTCCACTGCGAAGCCGGCGGATTCGAGCGCCGCGCGCACGGGCGCGGCGACGCTCCACGTGGCCGCCGTGGCGCCTGGACCAGCGAGGCGCGAGACCGCGCGCAGCAGCGCGTGCGACCACATGTCGGGATTCCTGGCCGGGGAGAAGCCGTCCAGGTAGATCGCATCGGCCGCGAGGCGCAGCTCGCGCAGCAGCTTGATGTCCGAGAAGAACAGGGTCAGCACGACCCGGCCGGCGTCGAGCTCGAGGCGATGCGCGCCCGGCACCAGCATCGGCCAGCAGGCGTGAAGTTGCGCTGCCTCGTTCTCGAATTCGGGATAACGAGAATGTAAAACCCCGAGGCTGGAAAGCGTGAAAGGGTGCTTTTCCAACGAGACGAAATGCAGCCTGCCGCAGCGCGCCGGGTCGCGCCGCCAGGCCTGCCAGGTGGCGAGGAAATTGAGGCCGAAGCCGAAGCCGGTCTCGAGGATCACGAAGCGCTCGCGGCCGGCCCAGCGCTCCGGCAGGCGATTGCCGGCGAGGAACACGTGCCGGGCCTGCGCCGGCCCCCCGGCGGCGCTGTGATACACGTCGCCGAACTCCTCCGACCAGGGCGTGCCGTCGGCGGCGAACTCCAGGCGTGCCGGAATCAGCGGCATTGGATTACATTATGCAGTCGCACGCCGGAGCCGCCGATGAACAAGCCCGCCGAAATCAAGCTCGAAACCGTCCCGGTATGGATCAACGGCAAGGCCCTCGCGCCTTCCGGCCGCCATGGCGAGGTCTTCAACCCCGCGACCGGCCAAGTGACGAAAAAGGTTGTGTTCGCCGACCCGGGCCTCGTCGACGCTGCGGTGAAAGCGGCAGCCGAGGCATTTCCAGCCTGGCGCGATACGCCGGTACTGCGCCGCGCGCGCGTGATGCAGAAATTCCTGCAGTTGCTCCAGGCGCAGCAGAAGGAGCTTGCGAAAATCATTACCGAGGAGCACGGCAAGACGCTCGACGATGCGATGGGCTCGGTGCAGAGAGGCATCGAGGTGGTGGAGTTCGCCTGCGGCATCCCGCAGCTGCTGAAGGGCGAGTACTCGGAGAACGTCGGCACTCAGGTCGATACGCACGCGCTGCGCCAGCCGGTGGGTGTCTGCGCCGGCATCACGCCGTTCAACTTCCCGGTGATGGTGCCGCTGTGGATGTTCCCGCTGGCGATCGCCTGCGGCAACACGTTCATCCTCAAGCCCTCGGAGAAAGTGCCCTCGGCGTCGGTCCGCATGGCCGAGCTCTTCAAGCAGGCCGGGCTGCCCGACGGCGTGCTCAACGTCATCCACGGCGACAAGGCCGCAGTAGATGCTCTACTTTCCCATGCAGGGATAAAGGCAGTTTCCTTCGTGGGATCCACGCCGACCGCCAGGTACATCTACGAGACCGCGGCGAAGGCCGGCAAGCGCGTGCAGGCGCTGGGCGGCGCGAAGAACCATGCGGTGGTGCTCCCCGATGCGGACCTCGAGTTCGCCGCCGAGGCGCTGATCGGCGCGGCCTACGGCTCGGCGGGCGAGCGCTGCATGGCGATCTCGGCGGTGGTCGCCGTGGGCGCGGCAGGCGATCCGCTGGTGAAGCTGCTGGAGAAAAAGGCGCGGCAGATAAAGCTTGGCGTCGACATGGGCCCGCTGGTCACGCGCCAGCACCGCGACAAGGTCGCTTCCTATATCGACGTCGGGGTGAAGGAAGGCGCCCGGCTGGTGGTCGATGCGCGCCAGCAGCAGACGCCGCAGGAAGGCTTCTACCTCGGCACCTCGCTCTTCGACCACGTCACGCCCGGGATGGAAATCTACAAGAACGAGATCTTCGGGCCGATCCTGATCGTGTTGCGCGCCAGCACGATCGACGAAGCGATTTCGATCATCAATAAAAATCCGTATGCGAATGGCACCGCGATCTTCACCGAGTCCGGTGGCGCGGCACGCCGCTTCCAGAACGAAGTCCAGGTCGGCATGGTCGGCATCAACGTGCCGATCCCGGTGCCGGTGGCGTTCTACTCGTTCGGCGGCTGGAAGAGCTCGCTCTTCGGCGACCTGCACGTGCACGGCACCGAGGCGGTCAAGTTCTACACGCGGACCAAGGTGGTGACGACGCGCTGGCCGCACCAGGACACGCCGGCGCCGGGCTTCGACATGCCGACGCTGGGGTAACCATGCCGGCGTTCGTCGAATGAGCGCGGCGATCCTGACCCTGATCCTGGGCACCGCGACCCCGGGCGGCGGCTTTCCGCTCTACGGCGAGGCCTTCGCCGAGATGGTGAACGCGCAGGAGCCGCTGCTGCGCGTCGAGCCGCGCAACACCAAGGGCAGCACCGAGAACGTGCCGCTGCTCGAGGCGGGCCGCCTCGACATCGCGCTGGTGGCGGGGGAGATCGCGACAGCCGCGCTCGCCAGGCCCGGCACGCCGCTGCGCGTCGTCGCGGCGATGTACTCCTCGCCCGGCCTGTTCATCGTGCGCGGCGACAGTCCCTACCGCGGCATCGCCGACCTGAAGGGCCAGCCGGTGGTGCTCGGTACCCAGGCTTCCGGCATCACGGCCCTCGGTAAAACGGTTCTGGAGAGTTTGGAAATCAAAGTCCAACCCATCTATCTGGAAAAGGCCGCGGACGGCCCGGCCATGCTGATCGACGGCCGCGCGGCCGCGCTGTGGGGCGCGGGCGTCGGCTGGCCGGCGTTCACGGCGCTCGCAAAATCGGGCGGGCGCTTCATCGCGCCGAGCGCCGGCGAAGTCGAGCGCATTCTCGCGCGGCAGCCGGCCCTGCAGGCGGTGACGCTACCGGCGCGCAGCTACCCGGGGCAGGACGCCGCGCTGCATTCCGTCGGCTCGTGGAGCTACGTCCTCGCCCGGCCCGGCTTGCCGGAAAAAACCGCCTACCTGCTGGCGCGGGCGATCCACCGGGCTGAAGCGCCGCTCGCGGCGCGCCTGCCGCAGGCGAGCGAGACGACGATGGCGAACACTTTCAAGGCCGCGCCCAGCGCCGAGCTCATCCACCCCGGCGTGCTGAAATATCTGCTCGAAGCCGGGATTGCAGCCGCGCGGCAATAATGCCCGAGGGGCACGCGGCTTTCGCCGGCAGGCGCATCTGGTATCGCGATAGCGGCGGCAACGGGGTGCCGGTGGTTTTCCTGCACGCCGGCACTGGAAGCAGCCTGATGTGGGAGCTCCAGATTCCCGTTTTCACCGCGGTCGGCCACCGCTTCATCGCCTACGACCGGCTCGGGCACGGCCGCTCGGTGCTGGAGCCGGGCGCGCAGCCCGGCACCGCTGCCGACGACCTGGAGGGACTGGCGCGGCACCTGCAGCTCGATCGCTTCCACCTGGTCGGCACTGCGGCGGGCGGCATCGTGGCGCTCGACTACGCGCTTTCTTTTGCGCGGCGTCTGCGCAGCCTCGTCGTCGCCAACAGCATCGGCGGCGTCGAGGACCAGGACTACCAGGGGCTGCAGGGCCGGCTGCGCCCGCCGCAGTTCGCGGCGCTGCCGCCGCAGCTGCGCGAGCTGGGGCCTGCGTACCGCGCCGCGAACCCGCAGGGCGAGGCGCGCTGGATCGAGCTCGAGCGTCTGAGCAACGCAACGCGATTGCCCGCGCAGGCGACTCGCAATCGCCTGAGCTTCTCGCTCCTTGAGACGATCCGGGTGCCGACCCTCCTCCTGACCGGCGATGCCGACCTTTACACGCCGCCGCCAGTTCTAGAGCTCTTCGCTGCGCGCATCCGCGATTCCGTGTCGCGAGTGCTGCACGGCGCCGGCCACTCGGCGTACTGGGAGCAGCCCGAGGTCTTCAACCGGGAGGTGCTCGCTTTCCTCGGCAAGTACTAAATGGAGCACTAAATGGGGACAGACCCCATTTTTAATGTAAGTGTGGTTTCTTCAGGAACTCGCTGCGGTCGGCTGATTTGACGCGCACTTCGGAGATCGTCAGGTTGCGCACGACCTTCAGCTGCACTTCGGCGCCCGCCGGGCCGGCGCGCCAGACCCGGCGCCAGAGGTCGGCGAGGCTCGCCGGCCTGCCGTTGGCAACCTCCACCACCACGTCGCCGATCTTCATGCCGGCGCGCTCGGCCGGGCCGCCGGGCGCGAGGCCTGCCACGACCAGCTTCTTGCCGGCCTCGGTGGTGTACATGCCGAGCCAGGGATGCGAAGGACGGGGGGCGCGCCCGGTTTTCACCATGTCCTCGAGGATCGGCTCGAGCAGGTCGATCGGCACCACCATGTTGCCCTGCAGGGTCCCGCTGTCGACCTTTTCCTGCACCAGGAGCGAGCCGATGCCGAGCAGCTTGCCGTCGGAGCCGATCAGCGCCGCGCCGCCCCATTGAGGATGCGCCGGCGCCGTGAAGAGCGCCTCGTCGAGCACGTATTCCCAGTAGCCGGCGAACTCGCGCTTGGCGAACACCGCGGCCTTCAGCGCGTGTGCGCGGCCGCCGTGCCCGGCGACCACCACGTTCTCGCCGATGCGGCAGGACGCCGACGTGCCGCGCTCGAGGGCGCGCGCGCCCAGGCGGCCGAGCGGCTGCACCAGCCCGAAGCCCGTCGCCTGGTCGTAGGCGAGCGGATAGCCGCCCGCCACCACGCCCTGGTTGCTGGTGAGCCAGATGGTGCTCGCCTCGGTGATCAGGTAGCCGATGGTGAGCACCAGGCTGTCCTCGCGGATCACGATGCCGTTGCCGGCGCGCTCGGTGCCGAGGATCGGCGCGGTGAACGCGTCCTCGGGGATCTCCGCGCGCAGCTGCACCACCGAGTCGAGCGCCGCGTCGAGATCGAAGCGCCAGTCCTCGGGCCGCGGCCGCATCTCGAGCGGGAAGGCCCAGTCCGCCTGCTCTGCCATCGGCTAGATTCTACGTCCGCTCGCGGCGTCGAACAGGTGCGCGTTCGCAGCCTGCGGGGCGAGAAAAATTCTCTCGCCCGGCGCGTGGGCGGAGCGCCCGTGCATCACCACGATGAGGTCGATGTCGTTGATCCTGACGAGCAATTCCGTCTCGTGGCCCATCGGCTCGACCACCACCACTTCGGCCGGCACCCCGTCGCGGCCGGGCTGCAGGTGCTCGGGGCGGATGCCGTAGCGAACCGGTTGGCCCTGTATGCCTTTGTTTTTCGGTGCAGGCCAGCGCGCGCCCAGCGCCTCCACTGCGCCATCGCGCAGGATGCCCTCGAACACGTTCATTGCCGGGGAGCCGATGAACTGCGCCACGAACAGGTTTGCCGGCCGGTCGTAGAGCTCGAGCGGCGCGCCGAGCTGCTCGATGCGGCCCTCGTTCATCACCGCGATGCGGTCGGCCATGGTCATCGCCTCGACCTGGTCGTGCGTGACGTACACCGTGGTGGTCTGCAGCCGCTGGTGCAGAGCCTTGATCTCGGCGCGCATCGCCACGCGCAGCTTGGCGTCGAGGTTGGAGAGCGGCTCGTCGAACAGGAACACCTTGGGATCGCGCACGATGGCGCGGCCCATGGCGACGCGCTGGCGCTGCCCGCCCGAGAGCTCGCGCGGGTAGCGCTCGAGGTAGGGCTCGAGATTGAGGATTTTTGCAGTCCGCGCAACCCGCTCGTCGATGCGCGTTTTCTTGTCTTTTCTTAGCTTTAAGGAAAAGCCCATGTTGTCGCGCACGGTCATGTGGGGATAGAGCGCGTAGCTCTGGAACACCATGGCGATGTCGCGGTCCTTGGATTCCAGGTCGTTCACCACGCGATCGTCGATGGCGATGCTGCCGGCGGTGATGTCCTCCAACCCGGCGAGCATGCGCAGCAGCGTCGACTTGCCGCAGCCCGAGGGCCCGACCAGCACCATGAATTCGCCGTCGGCGATCTCGAGCGAGATGCCGTGCAGGACCTGCGTGCTTCCAAAATTCTTCCTTAATTCCTGAAACGAGACCGCAGCCATCAGGCCTTCACCGCGCCGGCGGTGAGCCCGCCGACCATGTAGCGCCGGAAGGCGTAGTAGATCGCCGCCGGGGGAAGCGCGTACACCAGTCCGGTCGCCATGAGCAGCTCCCAGGGCGAGTCGTCGGCCGAGATGAAGTGGCCGAGCGCCACCGCGAGCGTGATGGTTTGCTCGTGCGAGAGCAGGAGGTAGGCGTACAGGTATTCGTTCCACGCGAGCAGGAGCGCATAAGTGCCGATCGCCACGAGCGAGGGGGTCATCAGGGGCAGGTACACCAGGCGGAACAGCTGCAGCGGGGTCGCACCGTCCATCCGCGCCGCCTCGTCGAGCTCGTAGGGCAGCTTGTCGGAGGCCTGCTTCAGCACCCAGATCGCATACGGCGCTGCGAGCGTCACCATCGCGAGCACCAGCGACCAGCGGCTGTTGAGCAGCTCGTAGGCGCCCATCGCCTTGTACATCGGAATCGCGAGGAAGGCGGCCGGAATGAAATAGGTGAACAGCGCGAGGTTCATCACCGTGCGTCCGCCCCTGACCTTGAGCCGGCTGATGGCGAACGCGGCGCAGGTCGCTATCGCGAGCGTCAGCGCGCCGGCCGCCACCGCGATCCAGAGCGAGTTCCAGATCTGCACCCAGAAGTGGTGCAGGTAGAAGTGCTCCTCGCGCACGATGGTGCCGAAGTTCCTGAGCGTCGGCTTGTCGGGCCACAGCGCGCCCGAGAACGCCGAGTCCTTCGACGAGATCGAGAAGAGAAAAATGTGATAGATCGGCAGCAGAGTCCAAAGGAGGATCGGAATGGCCAATAACCACAACCCTGCCTCCCGGGTAAAACGCCTCACTGGCGGTCTCCCCGCGAGAGATTCTTCATCATGAACCACATCAGCGGCAGCACCAGCGGCATGGCGCAGACGATGGTGGCCATCGCCAGGTCGACCTGGTCGAGGCGGATGTAGCGGATGCCGAGCGTCGCGAGCACGTGCGTCAGGTCCGCCGGGCCGCCGCCCGTCAGAAGGTAGACGCTGTTGAAGTCGCCGAGCGTCCAGATCATGGAGAGGATGGTCGAAGTGAGGTACAGCGTGCGCAGCGACGGCCAGCTGACGTAGCGGAACTTCTGCCATGCCGAGGCGCCGTCGACGCTCGCCGCCTCGTACTGCTCGCGCGGGATCGCGAGCCGGCCGGCGATCAGGATCAGGGTCCAGAACGGCAGCGATTTCCAGATGTGGGTGAGCATCGCCAGGCCGAGGCCGATGCGCGGATCGTTGAGCCAGTTCGGGCCGTCGTGCGCAGTGAGCCTGAAGATGACCGAGTTGATCACGCCCCATTCCGGATTGAACATGAAGCGGATCGAGAAAATGGTCGGGATCGAGGGGACCGCCCAGGGCAGCAGGAACACTATCGACAGCCAGCGGATCCAGATGCGCTCGTGCACGAAGAACCCGGAAAGCCACAGCGCGAGCAGGAACTTCAGGTTAACTGCAATCAATAAAAAAACTACTGTGTTGACGACGGTGCGGGCGAAGATCGGGTCGGCGAAGAGGCGCGCGTAGCTCGCCGGGTCGCGCGCGAGCCACAGGCCGTAGCTCACGGGATAGAGCACGAACGCGAGGAACACCAGCAGGTAGGGCGCGATCATGATCGCGCCCCATGTCTGCCACGAAGATTTGAAGGCGAACCGGGAGCGCGGCAGCGCGATTCCCGGCACTGCGATCATGTCTAGCCGGCGACCTGCTTGATGCGGGCGATCATCTCGTCGACCGCTTTCTCCACCGGCCACTTGTCGGTGACGACGCGGTTCATCGCCTTGGCCCACACGTTCTCGTTGTTGAGGATGGTGAACTTGTAGTTCCTGGTGAACTCGAAGGTCACCGTCCCGGCCGAGAACTGGTCGTGAACCACCTTGCGGTGCGGGTCCTCGGTCCAGTACTTGCGCGCGGCGGCCGCTTTGGTCACCGGGTACCAGCGCCCGAGCGCGCCCTCGACGTACGGCGTCAGGTTCTCGTCGCGCATCAGGAAGGCGACGAACTCCTTGCCGCGCTTCTTGTTGCGCGCGCTGTCGAAGATCACCCCCACCTTGACCGCGGCGCGGTACTGCATCGGCTTGCCGTCGGGCTTGTTCGGAAAGCCGGCGGTGGCGATCAGCTCGTAGTAGTTCTTCTTCGCCTGCTCGCGCTCCTCCGGCTTGAGCTTGTCGTTGTTCGAGTCGTCGAGCCACTTCGAGGCGATCGAGATGGTCGCGTTGTGCGTCATCATGATCGTCTTGTTGTGGAAGTTGACGTTGTTGTCCGGGTCCTTCCAGTTGATGGCGGAGGGCGGCGTGCAGCCCTTGCCGATGGTCTCGGTGTAGTCGCCTAGCGCTCCGACCAGCCCCTTCCTCACTTCGGGACGATCGACGAGCAGCTTGCCGTCGTCGTCGACCAGCTTGACGTTGTACGCGTCCATGTAGGTCAGGAACGAGTAGAACGAGTCGCTCGAGTCGACGCCCATCGGGCTGCCGACCGAGTAGACGCGCTTGCCGGTTTTCTTGCGGTAGCCGCTCTGCGCCTTGTCGCACCAGAAGGCAAAGTAGCCTTTCCAGTCCTTCGGGATGTCGGATTCCCTGAAGCCCGCCTCCTGCAGCATGTCCTTCCAGTACTGGATGTGCATCGTCTGCCGCTTCACCGGGAACGCGTAGTAGGCGCGCTTCTTCGCCTTGTCGTTCCACATGTAGGTGGTCTCGAGCGTGTTGGGCAGGAACTGGCTTTTCATCGGCAGCAGGATGTCAGACAGGTCCTCGAGCCGGCCCTCGTACGCCCACTTGCCGGCGACCTGGAAGTCGAACACGTCGCCGTAGACGACGTCGGGCGGAGTGCCCGAGTCGAGCGCCGCGACTGTCTTCGGGATCATCTCCTGCGGAGCGTAGCGCGACAGCTCCACCTTCACGCCGGTCTTCTTCTGGAACTTGTCGACCACCTCGTCGAGCGCCTTGTCTTCCGCCGGGTAGAACCCCTTGGCGAAGTACACGACCAGCGTTTCCTGCGCGGCCGCGGGCCAGGCAAACGCGGCGGACAGCAAAGCGGCTGTCAGCAATCTGAAAGGCATTGCGGGCTCCTCCTCTAAGTAGCCGCTTTCATGATAACCAATAAATGGGGACAGACCCCATTTTAAATAAATGGGGTCTGTCCCCATTTTCATTTTGCTTTCTTCTTCCACGCTTCGAACTCGGCCCGCGTTTTTTCATCCGGCGGGTAGAGCCCGAAGATCGAGCGTCCTTCCTTCACCTTGGCTTCGACCCAGTCCTCGAACTCGGTCTGCTTGGCGGCTTCGGCGGCCACCTCGTCGGCGATCTTCGCCGGGATCACCACCACGCCCTCGGCGTCGCCGACCACCACGTCGCCCGGATAGACCGGCACGCCGCCGCAGCCGATCGGGACCTGGCTGTCGATCGCGTGGTGGCGCACCAGGTTGAGCGGCGCCGAGCGCGCGCCGCAGTAGACCGGGAAGTCGAGCTTCTCGATGGTCGGCGTGTCGCGCAGCCCGCCGTCGGTGACGATGCCCGCGGCGCCGCGCACCATGAGGCGCGTGATCAGGATGTCGCCGCCGGTGGCCGCGGTCGCGTCGCGCCGCGCGTCCATCACCAGCACTTGCCCGGGCGGGCAGGCCTCGATCGCCTCGCGCTGCGGATGGCCGCGGCCCTCGAAGGCGCCGAGCTGGTCGAGGTCCTCGCGCGCCGGGATGTAGCGCAGCGTGTAGGCCTCGCCGACCATGCGCGGAGCTTCCTTGTTCAGAAGAAAGACGTTCTGGATAAACGCGTTGCGAAAGCCGCGCTTGAACAGCACCGTGGTGAGCGTGGCGGCGGAAACCTTCTTCAGCGCCTCCCGGCTATGAGATGAGAGCATGAGTAGTCTCCACTAGGATTCGACCGCGATCTCCTTGAGAATTCGGGGACGGAGCCCTAACTCCGAAGCTGCGCGTAGGTGGAGTTAGGGCTCCGTCCCCGAATTAGGCCTCCACCGCGATCTCCTTCACCACCTCGCCGACGCGCAGCCCCTTCGCGCGCACGCGCAGCCGCCCGCTGCCGCGCACCGGCAGCGATACCGTGCGCCGCGAGACGCTGCCGCGGCTCTGCAGGTAGAAGATGAATTCCGCGTACAGCCCGCGCCCCCATCCCTCGAGGTGGCCGACCTCGAGGCGCGCGTCGCGCGCGTCGATCGAGAGCCCGCCCGAGGCCTCGACCTCGACGAAGACGCGCGCGTCGAGCGCGAGCTTCTTCGCCGAGTCGAGGATGTAGGTCGGCAGGTAGCCGGCGTTGCCGACCTCGATCTCGACACGCCCGCCAGCGGCGCGCACGTCCATCTCGAGCGCCGGGGCGAGCGCGGCGACGCGCAGGTACGCCGCCGACTGGCGCTCGCAGATCTCGGCGATCAGTTCATAGGGAGGGTTGTTCAACCCGACCAGCATCACCGTGCCGCCCACTTCGAGCTCTCCCAGCTGCGGGTGCCGGAAGGCCTTCCAGCCGCGGAAGATGCGGCCCTGGTTCTGCTCGCGGTCGAGCTTCGCCAGCGCGAGCAGGTTCTCGCGCGTGAGATGGCTGTAGTGGTCGACGAACGGCTTCTTGCGCTCGATGCCCAGGCGCGCGAAAAGGTCCCACAGCTCGCAGGCGTAGGCGATCGCGCCGCGCACGTGGTAGGCAAAGTCGGTGAGATCGCCGTAGATCGGCTTTTCCGGCTCGTAGATGAACTGCTCGAAGCCGCTCACCATCGGGTAGCCGCCGATCTTCTCGCCCCACTCGCCGATCTGGCGGTACAGCGCGAGATCGCTCTGGTTCATCTTCGTGTCGGGCGCGTTGCCGAGCGGGCGGATGTACACGCCGCCGAAGGTGTGCAGGTTGAGCCAGGAGAAGATGTTCGGGTGCGCGGTGGCCCACTCGATCACGGCGCGCGACTCGGGCTCGCTCGCGCCGAAAGGCCCGGCGCCGACCTGCTCTGGCTCGGGCCTCCACGAATGCGGGAAGTTGCGGTTGAGGTCGACGTCGTTGTCGGACAGGTAATGCGGATCGGGAACGTGCGTGCCGTCGAAGTTCTCGATCGTGCCTTCGGGCCACAGCTTGTAGTAGGGGCCGGCGTCCTCGAGGCGACGAGGCAGCATCACGCCCGGGAGATCGGGGTCTTCCACGTACTCGCCCGAAGGATCCTGCTTGCGCAGGGAAAGCACGCGCCCGTCGCCGTCGACGTCGCCCGATACCCAGCGCGCCACCGGCGGATGAGGGCGCCGGTCGCGCGGATTCGAGCGCACGAAGCGCCCGTCGCGCAGCACCGCGTCGGCGCCGTCGGGCGACATGCGCGGCAGCACATAGAAGAGCACGCTCTTCAGGCGCTCTTTCACGTGCATGGGGAGATCAAGCTGGTCCGCGCCGCGGTGCACAGCGATGACATCCTCGGCGATCGCCAGCGCGACGCTCGAGCCGCACACTTCGGTGGCGTGCATGTTGCCGTCGACCCACGCGGCAGCGCGCAGCCGGTCGGGATCGGCGCCGATCTCGAGCAGCCACAGGTCCCTTCCCTCCGGGCTCTTGCCGATGCTCGACACTCGCACTATGTCGGGCTGCGCGCGCGCCCATTCGTGCACGATGCGCGTCAATTCCTCGTAGCGCAGGTAGCTCGTGCGGAAGGGGCTCATTCGCGCGCGAGCGAAGCGAGGCCGATGATGCCGAGCGTGAGGAAGGCGAGCGCCTCGCCGGCGATCAGGCCGCCGCCGATCAGCGACATGCTGTCCATGTCCGCCGGCGCGCGTGTGTCCTTGCGTTTCATGGTGGAATTCCAAAGCGAGGAGAAAATGCCGCCGACGCCGTACCAGAGCGCGGTAGGAAACTCGACGAAGCCGCCGAGGCTGGAAGCGTAGGGACCCGGCAGGAGGACGGTGTCGATCACGAAGTCGGCGGTCTTGGTCGCCGCGCTGCGATCCTTCCACACTTGGTAGGCCGCGCTGCGCTTCAGCGCGAGGCGCACAAGCTGGATGACCAGCCCGATTGCGATGCCGAGGCCCATGAGCTTGAGCGTCGTGGTCTCGGACGAAGCGAGCCCGCGAAGCACGCCAGCGAACTTGTAGGTCATCGCGCTTTGCCAGTTGCCGGTCTTGAGCTCGGGATGAATGAACGTGTCGGTCCTGAGCACCGGATAGGCGGCGAGAAAGAGCTTGGTGATCACCACGGCGAACACCGCGCCCATCAAGATGCCGATCACCTGGTAGCGGAACTGGATAGTGCGGTTCGTGCCAAGGCGCCAGCCGGTCGAGCGGTCCTGCTGCATGTCGCCGCCGACCACCGTGCTGATCAGGAGGATGGAGCCGGCGATGAGGCCGACGAGCGGATCGGTGAGCCCCGCGAGGGCCATCACCGTCACGCCGACGACGAACGCCGAGGAGATGGGATTGGAGTCCGAGATGCCGACGCTGATGCCGTTCACCAGCACGAAGACAGAAGCGAGCAGCACGCCAAGCACGGCATAACCGGCCGGCACGCCGAGGCTTGCCGACACGATGACCACTGCAATGCCCCAGAACACCACCCATGCCAGGAGCTTTCGCGTGTCGACGCGCTTCCACTCTTCAGTCGCGGCGGGCTCTGCGGGCGCGCTCGAGCGATGGCGCGCCAGCGCCTCGCGCACGACCAGCGTGATGTCGACGATCGCAGCGCCGAGGATCGTGCCGAGCGAGATCAGGAAGCCTACCTTGCGCCACGGATCGTGCGGCCCGAGCAGGCCAGCCTCGCGCAGCCACGGCGTGAGCGCGAGGCCGATCAGGCCGACGACGATCGCCGGCACGCCGATGCGAGCGCCGACGATCATCCCGGCGCCGAAGGTCGAGGCGGAAAACGAGATGGCGCCGAGCAAGGCGACGCCGGCCTTCTCGGCGGCGAGCGTGAGACCCGCGCCGAGGCCGAGGCCGCTGCCGAGCTGCGCGATCGAGCGGCGCAGCACCGCCGGGTCGGAAAGCGCGCGCAGGATGTTGGCGACCGCGAGCCCCGACGGGTACTTGAGCTGCATGCGGTCGACGACGAGCGGCGTGTAGAGCATGCCCAGCCCGACGCCGAGCATGCCGATGCACAGGAAGTAGGCGATGAGCTGCCAGGTCGGCGGCTCGGCCAGGCCGAGCCAGATCATCGTCTGGATAAGCACGCCCATCGCGGCCATGCCGGCGACCGAAGCCGCCATCGACTGCATGTAGTTCGCGCCGTGCTTTCCGTCGGCGCCGTAGCCGAAGGTCACCACACTGCCGAGGATGCCGGCGAGCACCTGGCCGCCGACGAAAAAGCCGAGCGAGAAGTTCATGTACGCGGCTGCGATCCCGCCGAGCGGCCCGAGGATGAAAATGGCGACGACGCCGAGCAGGAGGTAGTAGCCGCGCGAGTCGATCGGCGGCAGCAAGCGCAATCTCTCGGCCATGTTTCCTACGCCTCGCCGGCCGCCTTGCGCAGGAAGCCCGCGCGCTCCTTCGCCGCGGCCATCAGCAGCGACAGGTCCGATCCGCCCAGGATGAAGCGCATGCCCATGCGGACATACTTTTCCATGTGGGGCGGATCGTACACGCCGCCCATGCCGGGATGCTTGCCGTGCCGGCGGCAGGCGTCGATGACGCGGCGGTAGGCGGCCTCGACGCGCGCGTCGCCGACCTGGCCGAGGATGCCGATCTCGGCGCACAGGTCGCTCGTGCCGATGAGCAGCACGTCCACGCCCGGCACCGCGGCGATCTCCTCGGCGTTGTCGATCGCGCGCGGCGACTCGAGCATGACCACCACCAGGATCTGCTCGTTCACCAGCCGCGTCGCCTCGGCCGGCGCGATCGGCTTGAACGCGAGCTGCGGCTGGGCGCCGGGAATCGAGCGCTTGCCGAGCGGCGGATACAGGCAGGCCTCGGCGATGCGCCGCGCCTGGGCCGCGTCGTCGACGTGAGGGGCGACGATGCCCTGCGCGCCGTTGTCGAGCAGCCGCGTCGCGTGGTAGTGCTCGTGGCCCGGCACCCGGACGATGGGCGTGACGCCCATGGCGGGCGCCGCCGCGGCGATCTGCGCCGCGGCATCGACGCTCATCGCGTTGTGCTCCATGTCGATGAACAGCCAGTCGAAGCCGCAGGTCGCGGCGGCCGACGCGATGTCCACGGTGCGCGCCTGGCGCAGGCCGAGGCCGAGCGCGAGGCGGCCTTCCTTCAGCCGCTGCTTGGCGAGGTTGGGGTGCATGGCGCGCAGCCTATGAAATTATCATGACTTGCGCTATAACGGGTTCCGTTATATAACGGGCTGCGTTATAAGAATGAAAAGAAACCACAGCCAGCTCCACCCGGGCATCGTTCTCCTCGAGCAGTTCCTGAAGCCGAGCGGCTTGAGCCAGAACGCGCTGGCGCGCGATATCGGCGTGCCGCCGCGGCGCATCAACGAGATCATTCTCGGCAAGCGCGGCATCACCGCCGACACGGCGCTGCGGCTTGCCAAGCGCTTCGGCAACCCGGCGCGCTACTGGATGGGCCTGCAGGCCGACTTCGACCTCGAGGAAGCAAAGCAGAGCTAATGGCCAAGCAGCAGGTCTACGACGCATCGGCGATCCAGGCGCTGAAGGGCCTCGAGCCCGTGCGCCGCATGCCGGGGATGTACACGCACACCGTGCATCCCCTGCACGTGGTGCAGGAGGCGATCGACAACGCGGTCGACGAGGCGCTCGCCGGCTTCGGCAGGAAGATCCGCGTTCGCGTCAACAAGGACGGCTCGATCGAGGTCGAGGACGAGGGCCGCGGCATCCCGGTCGACATGCACCCGGTGGAGAAGCTGCCGGCGGTCCAGGTCGCCTTCACCATGCTGCACGCCGGGGGCAAGTTCTCGCGCTCGGGCGACGGCGTGTACCACATCTCGGGCGGCCTGCACGGGGTCGGGGTGGCGGTTTCCAACGCGCTGTCGAAGCGCTGCGAAGTTGTGGTTTTTAGAAATAATGAAAAATATTCGATTGTCTTCGAGGGCGGCGAGCTAAAAACCAAATTACGCTCGGAAAAAATAAAGGAGAAGCGCACCGGGACGGTAGTCAAGCTCTGGCCGGACCCGAAGTACTTCGACTCGCCCAACATCCCGCTCGCGGAGCTCGAGCACCTGGTGCGCTCCAAGGCCTACCTGCTCCCCGGCCTGACGATGGTTCTCGAGATCGAAGGCAAGGAGAAGAAGACCTGGACGTACGAGCGCGGCATGGCGCAGTACTTCGAGTTCGTGCTGCAGGGGCGGGAATTGATCGCTCCCCTGTTCACCGGCGAGCGCTTCTTCGAGGAATCCAGCATTCCCGAGATCGAGCCGGGCGAAGGCGCGAGCTGGGCCATCGGCTGGGTCGCCGACGGCGACACCTTCGCCGACAGCCACGTCAACCTGATCCCGACGCGCTCCGGCGGCACGCACGAGGCGGGCTTCCGCGCCGGGATCTTCGAGGCCCTCGCCGCGTTCATGGACACGCGCGGCCTCGCGCCCAAGGGCGTGAAGCTGATCCCGGACGACCTGTGGCAGCGCGCCTGCTTCACGCTCTCGGCGCGCATCGTGCGCACGCAGTTCCACGGCCAGACGAAGGAAAAGCTGACCACGCGCCACGCGGCCAAGCTGCTCGAGATGTGCGTGCGCGACGCCTTCGAGCTGTGGCTCGGCGAGCACCCGGAGGAGGGCGCGAAGATCGTCGAGCTGGCGATCGAGCAGGCGCTGGCGCGGCTCTCCAAGGGCAAGAAGGTCGAGAGGAAAAAATCCTCCGGCATCGCCACGCTGCCGGGAAAGCTCGTCGATTGCGCTTCAGGCGATGTCACGCGGAACGAGCTGTTCCTGGTGGAAGGCGATTCGGCCGGCGGCTCGGCGAAGGAGGCGCGCGACAAGGAGACGCAGGCGGTGCTGCCGCTGCGCGGCAAGGTGCTGAACACCATGTCCAAGGACAGCCGCACCGTGCTGGCCAACAAGGAACTGCAGGCGATCGCCACGGCGATCGGAGTCGATCCGCACTCGGTTGAGGTTGAAGTTGACTTGTCAGGACTGAGATACGGCAAGGTGATCGTCATGACCGACGCCGACGTCGACGGCGGGCACATCCAGGCGCTGCTGCTCACCTTCTTCTTCATGCACGCGCCGCGGCTGGTCGAGCGCGGCCACCTGTACGTCGCGCAGCCGCCGCTCTACAAGGTCGAAGTCCCGGCGCAGGGCAAGGGCAGGCCCGCCCGGCGCCTCTACTGCCTCGACGACGACGAGCTGGAGGAGGCGCTCGGCGCGCTGAAGAAGGAGAAGGTGAAGGAAGGCGCGTGGGAGATCTCGCGCTTCAAGGGCCTGGGCGAGATGAGCCCCGAGCAGCTGTGGGAGACGACGATGAACCCCGACTCGCGGCGCCTGGTCAGGATGGTTTTCGACCCGAAGGAGATCAAGAAAGCGCGCGAGACCTTCGAGCTGCTGATGGACTCGGGCGAGGCCGAAGGCAGGAGGAACTGGATGAAGCAGCACTGGAAGACGGTGGAGGCCGATATCTAATCAGGGACAGACCACGTTTTCCCGGAGACAACAATGGCGACGAGAAAAAGGACCAGGCGAAAGCCGGCGTGGGAACGGGCGTACAGGGGCCACGTGCTGTGGCTCGGCAAAGCGAAGCTCGGCAGAGTCACGCTCGCGGACAGGGGACGCTATACGTGGGAGGCGGCGGGCCGCACCGGCGCTGTCGACGATCTCGCCAAGGCCAAGCAGGCCGTTGAAATCGCGGTCGCGACGGCCGACAAGCAGCTGGATCTTTTCAGGTAGATGACCATGGAAGACACCAAGACCCCGGATCTTTTCGCCCCGGACGGCGGCGACGAGGCCGCGCCGATCGAGGAGCACGCCTCGCACGCCTACCTCGGCTACGCCGTGTCGACGGTCAAGTCGAGGGCGCTGCCCGAGGTCGCCGACGGGCTCAAGCCCGTCCAGAGAAGGATCCTGTACGCGATGGGCGAGGCGAGCGCGGCCGGCTTCGCGAAATGCGCCCGCTATGTCGGCGAAGTGCTGGGCAAGTACCACCCGCACGGCGACTCCTCGACCTACGAGGCGCTGGTCCACCTCGCGCAGCCGTTCTCGATGCGCTATCCGCTGATCGACGGGCAAGGCAACTTCGGCTCGAGGGACGGGGACGCCCCGGCCGCTTACCGGTACACCGAGGCCAGGCTGTCGGGATACGCCGGGCTGATGCTTGCCGAGATCGGGGAGGGCACCGTCGATTTCGTCAAGAACTACGACGGAAAATTCGAAGAGCCGTTGCTGCTCCCCGCCCGTCTGCCATTCGGCTTGCTGAACGGATCGTTCGGCATTCCGGTCGGCTTCTCCACCCGCATCCCCTCGCACAACCTGAAGGAAGTCGCCGCCGCCGCGGCGCACGTCATCCGGCATCCGCGCGCGAAGCTGGAGGACGTGCTCGAGCGCATGCCCGGGCCCGATTTCCCGGGCGGCGGGCAGATCATCTCGCCGCCGGAGGAGATCCGGCAGGCCTACGAGACAGGCCGGGGTTCCCTGGTCTTGAAATGCAAGTGGGAGCGCGAGCAGCTCGCGCGCGGGCAATGGCGGATCGTGATTTCCGAGCTCCCGCACGGCGTCTCCGTGAAGCAGGTGTCGGAGGAGATCGAAGCGCTTGCGAATCCCAAGCCGGGGCTCGGAAAGAAGGAAGTCAGCCAGGAGCAGAAGAGGATGAAGCAGTTCATCCTCGATCAGATCGACCAGGGAGGCGTGCGCGACGAAAGCGATCGCAAGTCCAGATTGCGCCTGGTGATCGAGCCCCGCTCTTCGCGCCAGAATCCGGAGGAGCTGATGGCGGCGCTGCTCGTGCACACCGCGCTCGAGACGCGCTACGCGGTCAACCTCACCTGGCTGGGGCTCGACGGCCTGCCCGAGACCAAGGGCATCGTCGAAGTGCTGCGCGAGTGGGGCGAGTTCCGCGTCGCCACCGTGCGCCGCCGCACCCAGTTCCGCCTCGACAGGTGCGAGGAGCGGCTGCACATCGTCGAGGGCCGGCTCAAGGCCTACGCGAAGATCGACGAGATCATCAAGCTGATCCGCTCGAGCGAGGACCAGGCGGAAGCAAAGCACAAGCTGCGGGAAAAATTCAGGTTCACCGAGCGCCAGGCCGAGGACATCGTCAACCTGCGCCTCGGGCAGCTCACCCGGCTGGACGGGGCGAAGCTGAACGAGGAGCGCAAGGCCCTCGAGGCCGAGAGAAAAGGGCTGAAGCTCCTCCTCGGTGACGAAAAGGAATTGAAGAAACTGGTGGTTTCCGAGCTGCAGGAGGATGCGAAGAAGTACGGCGACGAGCGCAGGACCCTGATCAAGACCGCGGAGCGCGCGCAGCTCGAGGTCTCGGTGCTCGAGGAGCCGGTCACGGTGATCCTGTCGCAGAAGGGCTGGATCCGCGCCCGCAGCGGCCACGGCGTCGATCTCTCCACGCTCACCTTCAAGGACGGCGACGCGCTGCTGCAGACGCTCGAGTGCAAGACCACCGACCCGGTGATCGTGCTCGCCGCCTCGGGCAAGACCTTCACCGTCGATGCCGCCGCCATCCCCTCGGGCCGCGGCGACGGCGCGCCGGTCAACACGCTGGTCAACTCCTCCTCCGACGACATCGTCTGGATGGCCTCGGGCGCGCCCGCGCAGCCGCTCCTCGTGAGCAGCTCGGCGGGCCTGGGCTTCGTCTGCAAGCTCGGCGACCTCGTCACCAAGACGCGGCAGGGGAAGGACTTCATGAAAGTGGACGAGGGCGCGCAGGCACGCCCGCCGGTGAAATTCTCGGAGGGAAAATTCGTTGCCGCGCTTTCCTCCGATTCGCGGCTGCTCGTATTTCCGCTCGACGAGGTCCCGGAGCGGCCGAACGGCGGGGTGGGTGTCCAGCTCCTGTCTCTACCCGAGGGTATTTCGTTGGCTTCGCTGGCAGTCACCGATGGCAAATCGCTGGTCGTGTCGGGAATCAAGCGGAAAAACCGCGCCGCGGCGACCCTCGACGCAAAGCAGCTAGCCGAGCACATCGGCAGGCGCGCGCAGCGCGGCAGGCTCGCCGACGTCGGCTTCAGACCGGACAAGCTCGGTGAATAAATTCATTGCCGTTTTCTTCCTGGTCCTCGCCGGATGCGCAACAGCGCCTGCGGGCGGGCTGGAAAGAATAGAGACCATCGTGGTCATCTACGCCGAGAACCGCAGCTTCGACCACCTGTACGGCCTGTTCCCCGGCGCCAACGGCATCGCGGAGGCCACCGACGAGCAGAAGACGCAGCTCGATCACGACGGCACCGCCCTTCCTCATCTCCCCCCGGTCTTCACCCCTGAGGGAAAGCCCGATGAACGCTTTCCTGAGCAGTTGCCGAACGGCCCGTTCCGCATCGACGCGCCGCCGCTCAACCGCCGCTGGGACGAGCTGCTGCCGAGCCCGGTCCACGCCTACTACCAGAACCGCGCGCAGATCAACGGCGGCAGGAACAACCTGTTCGTCGCCATCACGAACGTCGGCGGCTGGGTGATGGGCTACTTCGACGGCTCGCGCATGAAGCTGTGGAAGTGGGCGCAGGACTACACCCTCGCGGATCACTTCTTCATGGCCGCCTTCGGCGGTTCCTATCTCAACCACCAGTGGCTGATCTGCGCCTGTACGCCGCGTTTTCCGGACGCGCCGCCGATCATGCGGGCGCGCCTGGACGAGAAAGGGAATCTGGCGAAGGCGCAAGGCTCGCCGAGCGCGGTGCTGAAAGGCCCGGCGCAGCCGCTCGACGACGCGGTCTCGCCCGACGGCTACACCGTCAACACCGTGCAGCCGCCCTACCAGCCGAGCGGCATCCCGCCCGCGCCGGGCGGCAGCCTCGATTTTGCCGACCCGTCGCGCTATCCGCTGCCGCCGCAGAAGGGGAAAACCATCGGCGACACGCTCAGCGCGAAGGGCGTGTCGTGGGCCTGGTACGCCGGCGGCTGGAACGCCGCCACCGCCGACGGCCGGCGCGATCCTAAAGAGAAGCGCGCCGTGATCTACGCGCGCGAGGGCAGCTTCAGGTTCCAGCCGCACCACCAGCCGTTCAACTACTTCGAGCGCTTCGCGCCCGGCACGGCCGAGCGCGCGCGGCACCTGAAGGACTACGAGGACCTGGTCGCCGACATCGACAAGGGGACGCTGCCGCAGGTGGTGTTCTACAAGCCGACCGGCCGGCTCAACCAGCACCCGAGCTATACCGACCTCGCGCAAGGCGACGCGCACCTCGACGATCTGCTGCATCGCCTGAAGAGCAGCCGGCAGTGGCCGAAGATGGCGGTGATCGTCACCTACGACGAGAACGGCGGCTACTGGGACCACGCGCCGCCGCCCTCGGGCCCGGGCTGGAGCGACCGCTGGGGCCCGGGCACGCGCGTCCCGGCGCTAATCGTGTCGCCGTTCGCGAAGCGCGGCTTCGTCGACAAGTCTATCTACGACACCACCTCGGTGCTGAAGCTCGTCCAGCGGCGCTTCGGCCTCGAGCCGCTGCCCGGCGTGCGGGCCAACGTGGGGGACCTCACCAACGCCTTCGCTTTCCAATAGCGAGCTGGCGGCGTGCCCAGTCGAGAACGACCCCGAGGCGCGGCGGCAGCAGCTCCTCCGCCTCGTCGAAGCTGACCCAGCGCCACTCGTGTTGCTCGGGGCGGCCGAGCTCGGCCGACACCGGCAGCTCGATGACGCCCTTGTCAGTCTCGGCGAGGAAGTAGCGCGCCACCTTGCCGCCGGAATAGGCGAGGGTGTCCTGATGCTCGTCGCCGAAAGGAAACTCGAGGTCGGCGAGGCCGGTCTCTTCGGCGGTCTCGCGCTTCGCGGCGTCGAGCTCGGACTCGCCGGGCTCGATCATGCCCTTGGGGAAATCCCAGTTCTTGTACGCGCGCAGCACGAGCAGGCGCGGGCCGCGCTCGGTGCGGCGGAACACGACGGCGCCGGCAGATCGGCGGGCGGCGGCATTCATGCGTGAATTTTATTCCGCGCTGCGCCCCGCCTGGGTGCCGGTGGCGATCATCGCGGCCACGGCGCCCGCCGCGGCGCTGCTGTCGCCGCTGCCGGCTTCGCTCGCCGGCCTGAGCACGGCCGGGCCCTACGCCGTCCTCGCCACCGGCACGCTGCTCGCATGGTGGTACAACCGCGGCCGCTCGTTCGTGATCCTCGCGTCGCTGCTCGCCGCTTTTGCCGCCTACCAGCTCTCCCCGACGAAAGCCGTGTACACCGCGCTGGTGGTGATCGTGCCGTTCAATGCGCTGATGGCGATGATCCGGCCCGAGCGCGGCGCCCGCTACCGCATGGCGTACCGCTGGCTGGTGCTGCTCGCGGGCGAAGCGCTGCTCGTGGCGTGGATCGCCGCGGCGGGCAGGAGCCCGGTCTCCGGCACCTGGTGGAACACGGTGCTCGACTGGTGGCTGTTCCGCTCGCCGCCGACGCCGCTCGTCGGGCGGCTCGCGTTCGCCGCCGCCTTCATCGCCGCGGTAACGCGCGCCTGGCCGGACCACACGCCGCTGCAGGTCGGCAACTGCGGCGCGCTCGCCGCCTTCTTCATCGCCGCCGAAAACGCCGGCGCGCCGAGCTCCTACACCGCCTTCATGACCGCGGCCGGTATCATCCTGATCGCCGCGCTGCTGCAGGAATCGCACCAGCTCGCCTTCGGCGACTCGCTGACCGGGCTGCCCGGCCGGCGCGCTCTCGAGGAGCGCCTGCGCAGCCTCGGCGAGCGCTACGCCATCGCCATGATCGACGTCGACCACTTCAAGCAGTTCAACGACGCCCACGGCCACGACATCGGCGACCAGGTGCTCAAGCTCGTCGGCGCGCGCCTGGCGCAGGTGGGCGGCGGCGGCACCGCCTACCGCTACGGCGGCGAGGAATTCAGCGTGGTGTTTCCCGAGCGCTGCCTCGCCGAGGCGCTGCCGGAGCTCGAGGCGCTGCGCGGCGCGATCGAGCGCTACCGGATGGCGGTCCGCGGCGAGGACCGGCCGAAGAAGGCCGCCGAGGGCAGCAAGCGCCGCGGCGCCGGGACGAGAGAGAAGATGCTGTCGGTCACGGTGTCGATCGGTGCCGCGGGGCCTTCCGAAAGCGCGCCCACGCCGCACCACGTGATCAAGGCGGCCGACGAGGCGCTTTACCGCGCGAAGAAAGCCGGCCGCAACCGGGTGAGCCAATGACGGCCGCGGTGATCGCGACGCTTGCGCTGTTCCTCGTTGCCGCGGCCTGGATCTACAACCGCCTGGTCGCCGAGCGCAACCAGGCGCGCCAGGGCTTCGCCGACATCGACGTGCAGCTCAAGCGCCGCGCCGACCTGGTGCCGCAGCTCGTCGAGGCCGTGCGCGGCTACGCCGCCTACGAAAAGGCGCTGCTCACGAGCGTGACCGAGCTGCGCGCGAGCGCCGCCGGCGCCGGAGCGCTCGCCGAGCGCTTCGGCCACGAGCGCGCGCTCGGCGAGAGCCTGAAGAAGCTGCTGCTCTTGCAGGAGAGCTACCCGCAGCTCAAGGCCGACGCGAATTTCCGCAAGCTTTCGGACGAGCTGGTCGAGGTCGAGGACCACCTGCAGTACGCGCGCCGCTTCTACAACGGCGCAGCCGGTACGGGTTTCGTTTTGAAGCTTCTACTATTCCTTGCATTGGCCTTTCCCGTTCATGCGGCAGAAAGAATCCTTGACTTCCACAGCAGCATCCGCATCGACAGGGATGGGACTCTGACGGTCACCGAGAGGATCGAAGTGCAGGCCGAGGGCAGCCAGATCCGCCGCGGCATCCTGCGCGACTTCCCGACCGGCTACAGCGGCGCGCTCGGCGCGAGAGCGCGCGTGCCTTTCCGCGTGATCGGCGTGACGCGCGACGGCCGGAGCGAGCACTACGCCGTGGAGCGCCTCGCGAACGGCGAGCGCATCCGCATCGGCAGCGCCGACGCGATGCTCTCTCCCGGCCGGCACGTCTACGAGATCACCTATCGCACTTCGCGCCAGCTCGGCTTCTTCAGCGACCACGACGAGCTGTACTGGAACGTGAACGGCAACGGCTGGACGTTTGCCTTCGACCGGCTCTCGGCCGAGGTCCGGCTGCCGGCGCCGGTGCCGGCGGGCGCGCTCAGGCTCGCGGCGTACACCGGGCTGCAGGGCTCGCGCGGCTCGAGCTACGAGGTGTTCGCGCGCGAGGGCGGCGCCGCGTTCCGCGCCACGCGCGCGTTCGCCCCGCGCGAGGGGATGACGATCGTGGTGGGCTTCCCGAAAGGCGTCGTCGCGCAGCCCTCGCTTGCCGCGCGCGCCGGCTGGTGGCTCTCGGCCAACGCCGGCGCCGTCGCCGCGCTTCTCGGCTTCGCGCTCCTCTTCGCCTTTCTTTATTGGCGCTGGTGGCTGGTCGGCGTCGATCCGCAGCCCGGGCCGAGATTCCCGCGCTACGAGCCGCCGCCGGGCCTGGGGCCGGGCGCAGTGCGCTACCTCGACCGGATGGGCTTCGACAACAAGTGCTTCGCCGCGGCGCTGCTCGACCTGGGCGCGCGCGGCTTCCTGAAGATCCGCGAGCACGGCGGGGTGTACGACATCGAGCGCACGGGGAGAGAGGTCGAGTGGCTCCCGGGCGAGAAGCCGATCTCCGACATGCTGCTCGCGCCCGGCCACCCGGTCACCATCGGCAAGGAGTACAGCCCGGGCGTGCAGAGAACGCGCGAGCTGTGCGAGCGCATGCTGGCGCTGCACTTCGGCGAGAAGTTCTTCAGCCGCAACCTCGGCTCGTTCATCACCGGCGCGGTCATCGCGGTGGCTTTCTGCGTGCTGGGACTCGTCCTCGAGGCGCCGGCAGCGGTGCTGGTCGTCGTCGTGGGGGCCATGGCGCTGACGCTGCTCCTTTTCTGGCGGCTGCTGCCGGCCTACTCGGTGCCGGGAAGAAAGCTGCAGGACGAGATCGACGGCCTGCGCCAGTACCTCAGCGTCGCCGAGGCCGACACGCTCAGGCGCATGAAGGCGCCGCCGCAGACGGCCAGCGAATTCGCCCGGTTCCTGCCGTACGCGGTCGCCCTCGGCGTGGAAAAGACCTGGGCCGAGCGCTTCTCGGCGACCCTCGGCAGCGCGGCCGTGGCCGCGGCGGTCTCCTACTATTACCAGTCGGATTCCTTCGGCGGCGGGAGCAGCTTCTCAGGCTTCGGCGATTCGTTCTCCGATCTGAGCAACACCGTCGCCTCGGCCTCCACCGCGCCCGGCAGCAGCTCGGCCGGCGGCGGCTCCTCGGGCGGCGGCGGCGGCGGAGGCGGCGGCAGCGGCTGGTAAAATCAGGGACAGACCACGATTAAATCGGGGTCAGAGCCCGGTTTCTCAGCATGTACACTGGTCGCTGATGAACCGCATCCACATCCAGGAGAGCGAGATCCAGCTCAGCGCGGTGCGCGCGCAGGGCGCGGGCGGCCAGAACGTCAACAAGGTCGCCAACGCGGTGCACCTGCGCTTCGATATCCGCGCCTCGTCGCTGCCCGGGGAAGTGAAGGAGCGGCTGCTGCGCCGCGGCGACTCGCGCATCACGCGCACCGGCGTCGTCGTCATCAAGGCCCAGCAGCACCGCAGCCTCGAGATGAACCGCGCCGAGGCGCTCGAGCGCCTGCACGCCCTCGTCGAGGCCGCGGCGGCGGTGCCCAAGCGCCGAAAACCCACGCGCCCCACGCGCGGCTCGCAGGAAAGAAGGATCCAGTCCAAGCTCCATCACTCGCGCCTGAAGGCCCTCCGGGGGAGGATTCTTGATTAAGGCCGTGGTCCTCCTGAGCGGCGGCCTGGATTCGGCGACGGCGCTCGCGATCGCCCGGCACGAAGGCTACGAGCTCTGCGCGCTCAGCTTCCGCTACGGCCAGCGCCACGTCTACGAGCTCGCTTGCGCGCAACGCATCGCCCGGGCGATGGGCGTCGCGCGGCACGAGATCGTGGAATTCGACCTGCGCCAGTTCGGCGCGCAACACGATCTTCCTCGGCTTCGCGCTCGCCTGGGCGGAGACGCTGCAGGCGAACGATGTCTTCGTCGGCGTGAACGTGCTCGACTACAGCGGCTACCCGGACTGCCGGCCGGAGTATCTCGCGGCCTTCGAGAAGATGGCGCAGCTCGCGACCAGGGCCGGCGTCGAGGGCGCGCGGCTGCAGATCCACGCCCCGCTCATCAAGCTCACCAAGGCCGGCATCCTGCGCCGCGGCATCGAGCTCGGCGTCGACTACTCGCTCACCAGCAGCTGCTACGACCCCGGGAAGGATGGCGCGCCGTGCTGGCGCTGCGACTCGTGCCTGCTGCGCGCCAAGGGGTTCGAGGAGCTCGGGGTCGCCGATCCCCTGCTTTCGAAATATGCGGCTGCCGCTCGCTGAAGTCATCGCCATCGTCGAGGCGGAGGGCGCGCGCCTGCGCGCCGAGTTCTACCTGGCGCGCGGCCCGCGCGGCGAGCGCGGCAGCGCGCCGATCGACCGCGAGATCGAGGAGCGCCTGCGCGCGAAGCTGCAGGCCCTGGTGCCGTGCACGTTCTGCGGGGAGGAATGCGAGACGGTGACCGGCGCGCAGGAGGGCTGGACCTGGCTCGTCGACCCGCACGACGGCACCTTCGAGTACACGCAGGGACGACGGGGGTCGGCGATCTCGGTGGCGCTGCTGCGCGGCAACGCTCCCGTGCTCGGCGTGGTGCACAGCCCCGACTCGCCCGACCGCGGCCTGGATACCATCGCCTGGGCCGAAGGCGGGCCGATCCAGCGCAACGGTCGGCCCGTCGCGAACGATCTCTTCCGGCAGCGCCTCGAGGCGGGCAGCTTCGTGCTCGCCACCGCGTCCTCCGCGCTTCGCCCCGAGACCTGGTCGCGCGCCGTGTTTCCCGCGCGCTACGCCGCGCTGCCGAGCGTCGCCTACCGCCTGGCGCGCGTCGCGGCGGGCGACGCCGTCGCCACGCTCTCGATCCACCCCCTGGCCGAGTACGACATCGCCGCCGGCCTCGCGCTCATCAAGGCTGCGGGCGGCGTGGTGCTCGACGCCGAAGGCCGCGAAGTGGCGCTCGCCGGCAATTCCACGGCGCGCGTCTCGGGCTGCTTCGCCGGCGCGCCGCATGCCGCGCAGCACCTGTCGTGGTTCGACTGGAAGAAGCTGGAGGACGAGCCGCGCCGCGCGGTGCGCGTCGCGCTCGGCTTTCCGCGCAACTTCCTCGACCCTGTGTCCCGCGCGCAGGGATGTCTCCTCGGCCAGGTGATCGGCGACAGCCTCGGCTCGCGCGTCGAGGGCAAGAGCGCCGCCGAGATCACGCTGCTCTACCCCGACGCCGTGCGCGAGCTGGCGGACGGCGGGCCCTATCACCTGCTCGCCGGCCAGCCGACCGACGACAGCGAGATGGCTCTCATCCTCGCGCGCAGCATCCTGCGCGAGCGCAGGTACCACCGCGACAAGGTGCTGGATGCCTACCGCGACTGGCTCACCACGCGCCCGGTCGACGTCGGCCGCACCACCGAGCAGGGGCTGCTCGGCCTGCTCACCACCGGGAGCGAGTCGAACGGCTCGCTGATGCGCGTCTCGCCGCTGGGCATCTGGGCCGCGGGCGACCCCGCGCTCGCCGCGCGCACCGCGCGCGACGACTCCACGCTCACCCACCCGAACGAGGTCTGCGTCGAGGCCTGCGCCGGCTTTGCCGCCGCCATCGCCGTCGGCATCGCCGGCGCGAGCCGCAAGGAGATGGCGCAAACTGCGCTGGCGCATGCCAAGGGGCCGGCGCGCGAGGCGATCGAGCGCGGCGCCGGCGGCGAGCCGCCCGCGGACTTCCTCACCCACCCGGGCTGGGTGCTGATCGCGCTGCAGAACGCTTTTTTCCGGCTGCTCAACCCGAGCCTGCAGGTGGCGCTCGTCCAGACCGTGGGCGCGGGCGGCGACACCGACACCAACGCCGCCATCGCCGGCGCGCTCCTCGGCGCCACCGGCGGCCGCGAGGCGATCCCGCCGCGCTGGCTGATGACCGTGCTCGCCTGCCGCGCGCTGCCCGAGGCCGGGGCGCTGCGCCCGCGGCCGATCGAGTGCTGGCCAGACGACGCGCTCGAGGTGGCCGAGGCGCTGCTGATGGCGCGCTCGAGCTAGGCGCAGGAGTACTCGACCGCCTCGCCGCCCTCGGCGCGCGGGTGGCCGAGCGAGATCCAGCCGCTCCGGCGCAGCATCATCTCCTCTCGCTGCAGCATGATCTCGGCGTCGCCCTCGATCGTGACGAAGGTGCCGTTGCTGCTGTGGTCCTTCAGCACCCACTTGTCCTGCCGCCGCTCGATCGTGCAGTGCCGCCGCGAGGCGAGGTGGTCGGCGACCGTCAGCCCGCAGCCCGACTCGCGCCCGAGCGTGATCGACTCGCCCTCGCGCCGGCGCACGGTCTCCTGGCCGAGGTACTTCAGGCGCAGCACCCCGGAGGTGCGCACCCGCGGCCGGAAGCCGTCGAACGCGGTGCGCTCGCCGCTCGCGAACCACAATACCTCGCACAGCGCGACGCCTTCGGTCTTGCCCTTCAGCTGGATCGAGTAGAGCTTGCGCGTGAACATGCGGTACACCGGGTTGAGGAGCTGCGCCGTCTCCTCGGTGGTGATGATCTGGCCCTTGATCGCCTGCTCGGCCAGGCGCGAGGCGAGGTTCACGGTGTCGCCGAACACGTCCTCGCCGCGCTGGATCACCGCCCCGGCCTGCAGGCCGACGCGCAGCCCGAGCTTGCTGCCGCCGACCGCCGGCAGCGCGTCGACCGCGCCGAGCATCGTCGCGGCCGCGGCCACCGCCGCGTCCGCGCTCGGGAAAAGCGCCATCACCTCGTCGCCGATGGTCTTCACCACCCGCCCGCGCGCCCCCTCCACGGCCTTGCGCATCAGCTCCAGGCAGCCCGAGATCGCGCCGTGCGCTGTCGTGTCGCCGGCCACCTGGTAAAGCTGGGTGCTGCCGCTGACGTCGGCGAAAAGAACCGTGCTCTGCCGCGAGTCTTCCATCCCCTGCCGGATTGTAGGAGACAATCAATAAATGGGGACAGACCCCATTTAAGGCCGTGGAGCAGCACATCCGCTTCTGCACCGCCCCGGACGGGGTGCGGCTCGCGTATGCCACCTCCGGCAAGGGGCCGGCGCTGGTGCGGGCGCCGCACTGGCTGACGCACCTCGAGTTCGACTGGCGCAGTCCGGTGCACCGGCCGTGGCTCGAGGCACTGAACCGCGACCATCTCCTCGTGCGCTTCGATCCGCGCGGCTGCGGGCTGTCGGAGCGCGACGTCGCCGACGTGTCGTTCCAGACCTGGGTGCAGGACCTCGAGGCGGTGGTCGACGCCGCGGGCCTCGAGCGCTTCATCCTCTTCGGCGCCTCGCAGGGCGGCCCGATCGCGGTCGACTACGCGGTGCGCCATCCCGGGCGCGTGGAGAAGCTCGTGCTGCACGGCGCCTACGCGCGCGGGCGCCTGGTGCGCGCCTCGAGCCCGCGCGACGAGGAGGAAGCCGAGACGTTCCTGCATCTCGCGCGCGTCGGCTGGGGCACCGACAACGCGGCGTTCCGGCGCGTGTTCGCGATGCTCTTTCTCCCCGAGGCGACGACCGAGCAGGCGCGCTGGTTCGATGATCTCTCGCGCGTGTCGACCGACGGCGACATGGTGGCGCGCATGCTCGCGATGCTGCACCGGATCGACGTGCGGCCCCTGGCGCCGCGCGTAAGCACGCCGACGCTGGTGACGCACGCGCGCGGCGACTCGCGCATCCCGTTCGAGGAAGGGCGCCTCCTCGCGAGCCTGATCCCCAACGCGCAGTTCGTGCCGCTCGAGACGAGAAACCACATCCTGCTTCCCTCCGACCCGGCGTTCGCCGCGTTCTTCACCGCGCTGCGCGAGTTCCTGGGCGGAGGATTGCCTCGGGCGATGCCGGTGGGGGGAGAGCTCACCGGGCGCGAGCGCGAGATCCTCGAGCTGATCGCGCAGGGCCTCGCCAACGCACGCATCTCGGAGCGCCTCGGCATCAGCCCCAACACGCTGCGAAACCACATCACCAGCATCTTCGGCAAGCTCGGCGCCGGCACGCGCGCCGAGGCGATCGTCAGGGCGCGCGACGGCGGCTTCGGGCGCGGCTGATGGGAGCGTGCTCCCAGGGTCCCCGCTCCGCGTAGGAGGGCGCTCTCATGCGGGGGCGCGCGTGCAGGTCCAGGATTCTCCCGCCATCAACCAAAAGGAGAACCTCATGGCGCGCAAGCACATCGACTGCCGGGAATTTCCAAGCGACACCAACTGCACGCTCGCGATGTCGGCCGATTCGGAGAAGGAGCTGCTCGAGGCGGCGGTGCAGCACGGGGTGAAGTCGCACGGCCACCAGGACACGCCGCAGTTCCGCGACATGCTGAAGAAGATCCTGCGCGACGGCGAGGTGAGGTCGTGAACCGCGGCCTGCTTGCCGGCCTCATCGCAGGAATCTTTTCTGCGAATCTCAATGCAGAGACCTGCCTTTCGCCCTACATCAAGCAGAAGACCGGCCCCGAGAAAGTGATGTACCTGTGGACGCTGCCCGCGGGGGCGGGCAGCGACTACCTGAGCGTGATCGACGTCAACCTCGCCTCGGCGACCTACGGCAAGATCCTGAAGCGCATCGAGGTCGGCTCGGCCGGCAACGAAGCCCATCACATGGGCTTTACCGACGACCGCGGCCGCATCTGGGCGGCCTCGCTCAACACCAGCCGCTTCTTCATCTTCGACGTCAGGACCGATCCGCTCAACCCGCGGCTCGAGCGCACCATCGAGAACGTGCCGAAGCTGACCGGCCTCACCGGTCCGCATACGCCGTACGCCCTCCCCGGGCGAATGCTCGTCACCATGGCCTCGGGCCCCGAGGGCACCGGCCCGGGTGGTGTGGTCGAGTTCACGAACGAAGGCGAGTACGTGGCGAGCCACAAGACGCCCAACCACGCCTACGAGATCGTGGTGAAGCCCGAGTTCAACCGCATGCTGGTGTCGAGCTGGGTGCCGCAGAAGATGTTCATGAGCCCGATGAGCGAGTGGGACCCGAAGCAGTTCTCCGACTCGGTGACGGTGTGGGACCTGAAGGCGCGCAAGATCGTGCAGGAGCTGAAGGGCGACCCGGTGCCGCTCGCGACGCGCTGGGCGCTGAAGTCCAACGCGAGCTACGGCTACAGCATCAACCACGCCGGCAACTCGATCTGGATGTTTCGCCGCGGCAAAGATGGTGTTTTCTCTTATGCAAAAGCGGCCGATCTGAGCCCTGGCTGCCTGCCGGGAGACCTGCGCCTGTCCGCAGACGACCGCTACATGTACGTGAGCTGCATCGGCGGCGGCGAAGTGCAGGCCTGGGATATCTCGAAGCCCGAGAAGATCCGCCTGCACGACACGGTGCAGGGCCTGGTGCAGGCGAACATGATGCACCTCACGCTCGACGGCAAGCGGCTCTACGTCACCAACTCGGCGATCAGCTCGATCGACTTCTCGCCGCGCTACGCGCTGCGCCTGATCCACGTCGGTCCCGACGGGAAGATGAAGCAGGACCCGTTCTTCGCGATCGACTTCTCGCAGGCGCCGAACGGCCCGGCGCGGCCGCACGACATGCTGCTGAACTGATGCCTGTTCACGGGAAAAGGGTTGCGTTACTCCTCGGCGCAACCCTCTTTCTTTTTTGTTTGCCCGCGAACGGCCACGAGGAGCGGCCCGTGGGCGCTTCGCCGCTCACGAAGAACGCGCCGATGCCGGCGATCCGCATGGCGCCGGATTTCGCGCTCGACGGGGTGAGGCTTTCCGGGCTGCGCGGCCGGCCGGTGCTGATCGCGTTCATCTACACGAGCTGCACTCGCGCCTGCCCCTTGCTTTCGGCTCGCATGGCGCGGCTGCAGAAGAAGCTCATCGCCGCGCGGCTTCCCGCGGTCCTCCTTTCCGTGACGGTCGACCCGCAGCGCGACGACGCGAAGAAGCTCGCGCTCTTCGCCAAGGGCTTCGGCGCGCGGCCGGGATGGCATTTCCTGCGCGACGAGCCCGCGCGCCTCGCGCCAGTACTGGCCGCCTACGACGAATGGACGCAGGTCCTGCCTTCGGGCGAGCTCGACCACCCGGCGCGGCTCCACCTCATCGACGGCGCCGGCCGCGTGCGCGAGATCTACAGCCTCGCCTTCTTCGACGAGGAGCAGGCCTTCCTCGACATCGTCGCGCTCGAAGGAAAATAGGGACAGACCACGATTTCAACGGCCGCGCGGCCATCAGCGCCGAGATGGCGCTCCGCCTGTCTGCCGCGCTGGGCGGATCGGCCGAGTCGTGGCTGCGGATGCAGGCTGCGTACGATCTTTGGCGGGCGAGCCGCAAGCGACGCCCGACGATTGCGCCGCTCAAGCCCGCCGCTTAGTCGAGGTCCAGCTCGCCAAGCCATAGCACCGAATCGCGGAAAAATGGGGTCTGTCCCCATTTTTCTATTTCGATTCTTCATGAGTTTCATTCTTGTTTTTCAAGAATGGCGCCGGAGCTCCTCTTTAGACTGAAAAGAGGGAGGGGATCACCATGAACTGCCCGCGACTGCTTGCCGCGCTTTTGTCTGCGCTGTGCCTGGTTTCTTTGCCCGCCGCCGCCCGGGAGCGGGACGACGACGATCGGTTCGACAAAGACGATCGAAAAGCCGACCCCGCGCTTGTTGCTGCCCGGCAGAAGTTCTTCGGCATCGAGAACGTCGATGAAAGGGGGAGGGTGGACAAGGACAAGGTCATCTTCTCCTGGGCGACGAACACCACCTACGCCGTCTCGGTGCAGGGACGCATCATCCTGCTCGACAGCTACATCAATCGTCCCGAGCTGCCGACCACGCCCCTCGATACGCGCCGCACTCCGATCCTGCCGCAGGATTTCGTCGCGTTGCGTCCTGAAGCGATCTTCCTCGGGCACGGCCATGGCGACCACGCGGACAATGCCGCCTACGTTTCGAAGTGGACGGGCGCAACGATCTACGCATCGGCGGAAACCTGCGACGTGATGCAGGCCGATACGACCAGGATGTGGAACGACCCGAACCTGGTCAACGGCGGGGTCAGGATCGTTCCGGACGGCGACCCGGTCAAGTGCGTGGCGGTCGTGCCGCGCAACTCTCCGCCGGGAGAGTACACCGGCACGCTCGCCAATCCGGCGGGCGGCACGACGACGGTGAGAAGGATCACGCAGTTCGATCCCAACATCTGCATCCTCACGTTCAAGCACGTCCACTCGGGAACCGCGCCGGTCGATCCGTCCTTCAATCACTCGCCGCTCTCCAACTTCGGCGATCCGCGCTACTCGGGACGCGTCATCACCACTCCGCCGCCAGCCGTGACCTACCCGGCGATGTACCCGGCCGGCACGTCCCTGAATCCTTCCAGCCCCCCGGTGCCCGGGCAGATGGATCTGCGCACCACCGGCTTCGGCGGCAGCGCCGGGATCATCGAGATGTGGTATCACTTCGTGGTGCGCGGCTCGGGCCGCGACTTCACCTTCGCCTTCGTCAATTCGGCGGGTCCCGTGAAGGAAGGCATCGGCAGCGGCTCGCCAGGCCTGATCTCGCTCGCGCAATACAACGATCCGGTCAACAACGGCCCCGCGATCGCGCTCGCCGCCGAAATCGGCAAGGGCCTGTTCGGCATCATGAGCAGCCTGCCGCACACCGACGTGCTGATGGGCTCGATCGTCAGCCTCGGCTCGGGCAACAACCAGCAGCGCGACATCATCCAGTACATCCAGCACCTGAGGCCCAAGGTCTACTACCCGGGCCACCTGACCGATGTCGCGCAGGCCGGCTCCGCGCTCTATCACAAGATCAACTGGCGCGAGACCGCGCTCGCCATGGGCTTCCCTCAAAGCGACTGGCCGGAATTCCGCCTGCTCGTAGACCCGAACGACTTCATGGTGCCGCAGGTCTTCAATGTGAACGACGAACGCTGGGAGAAGTCGCGCGAGGCGGAGGAGCGCGTGCGCTCGCAATGCCGCTGAGCTAAATTGGGGTCAGACCCCGATGAAAATGGGGTCTGTCCCCATTTATGCCGCGCAAGCACCACCACAACGTCTACGTGATCGAGCTCGATCCCGCGATCTTCAACATCGCGCGCTTTCGCAACGCCAACCCCGACCGCGACCTCCTCAAGCCCGCGGTCTACGTCGGCATGACCGGCCTCACCCCCGAGGAGCGCTTCGCGAAGCACAAGGCCGGCATCCGCGCCAACCGCTACGTGCAGCGCTTCGGCCTGCGCCTGCTCCCCCAGCTCTACGCCTACGCCAACCCGATGCCCTACCAGGCCGCGCGCGACATGGAGGTCGAGCTCGCCATCGCCCTGCGCGAGCAGGGCTACGCCGTCTGGCAGGCCTGAAAATCGGGGTCAGACCCCAACGCCTCAGTCGATGGAGTACGCGACGACTTCCGCGGTGTCGGCGCGCGGCTCGCCGAGCGCGAGCCAGCCGTGCGTGCGCAGCGGCATGTCCTCGCCCTGCAGCAGGATCTCGGCGTCGCCGTCGACGGTGACGAAAGTGCCGTTGGTGCTGTGGTCCCTGAGCACGAACCTGTCGTCGCGCCGCGCGATCGAGCAGTGCAGGCGCGAGACGTTCTGGCCGGCGATCACCAGCCCGCAGCTCGCATCGCGGCCGATGACGACCAGGTCGTTCTGGCGCCGGCGCACGAGCTGAAGGTCGCGGTAGCTGAGGCGCAGCGCGGCCGCGGCGGAGCGCGCCTCGGGGCGCGGGCCGGGGTCGTTGGTGGCCTCGCTCACCGGGCGCCACTCGATCTCGCAAAGCTCGCCCCGGTCGGCCTTGCCCTTGATCGTGATCGAGTACAGGCTGCGCGAGGTCGCGCGCAGCGCCGGCGAGAGCTGCTGCACGGTCTCGCGCGAGGTGACGATCTGCCCCTTCTGCGCCTGGTCGACGAGGCGCGCGGCGAGGTTCACCGTGTCGCCGAATACGTCGTTGTCGCGCTGGATGACGGGGCCGCAGTGAAAGCCGATGCGCACGCCGAGCTTGGTGCCGTTGACCGGCGGCAGCGTGGCCACGGCGGCGTGCATCTCGGAGGCCCCGTTCGCCGCCGCGTCCGGCGTGGGAAAGAGCACCATCACCTCGTCGCCCATGGTCTTCAGCACCCGCCCGCCGGTCGACTCGGCGGCCTGCGAGAGCCGCCCGATGCACAGCCCGATGGCGTCGAGCGCCGCGGCGTCGCCTTCGGTCTCGTAGAGGCTGGTGCTGCCGCTCACGTCGGCGAACAGCACCGTGGTCTGCCTACTTCGTTCTTCCATGCCTGGACTGCCACGCTAGCGCGGAATCGGCGCGCGCGCAAATGCGGGGCCTTGGAAATGATCGCGAGCCGGGTGATCCACATCCTGTCGCCCACATAAAAAACCCCCTGGCAAGGGGGTCGCGAGCCAGCGGTACAAACCGGGTACATAGGTAACACATGAATCCGGGGACATGGGTAACAGGTAGCTTCATGAGCAGGGAGGAGCGCTCATGGGGTGGAGGGAGACCTGTGCCGTGTCGGAACGCATGAGATTGGTGCTGGAAGTGACCCGTGGCGAGCGCAGCATCGCCGAGGCCTGCCGCCTTGCCGGGATCAGTCGCAAGACCGGCTACAAATGGCTCGAGCGCTACGACGAAGGCGGAGCGCTGGACCTGCTGGATCGATCGCGCGCGCCGCATACGCACCCCAATGCGGTGGCGCTGCAGACGAAGGCGATGCTGCTTGAGGTGCGCCAGCAGCACCCGAGCTGGGGTGCGGTGAAGCTGCTGGGCTGGCTCAGTCGCCGCCATCCAACGCACCGATTCCCAGCACCGAGCACCGTTTCGGAGCTGCTCAAGCGAGCGGGCCTGGTCAAGCCTCGAAGACGTTCTGCGCGCACACCGCCCTACACCCAGCCCTTCATGCAGGCGCTCGAACCCAATGCGCTCTGGAGCGCGGACTTCAAGGGCGAGTTCAGAACCGGCGATGGTCGCTACTGCTATCCGCTGACGCTCAGCGATGGCTTTAGCCGCTACCTGCTCGCCTGTCGGGGATTGCTGCGCCCCACCACCGAAGCGGTGTGGCCGTGGTTTGAGCGGGCGTTTCGCGAGTACGGGCTGCCGCTGGCGATCCGCACCGACAACGGTGCGCCCTTTGCCTCGCGGGGCGTGGCGGGCCTCTCGGCGCTGTCGGCCTGGTGGGTACGCCTTGGCATCAGACCCGAGCGGATCGCTCCGGGTCACCCCGAGCAGAACGGCCGGCATGAGCGCATGCACCGAACGCTCAAGGGCGACGGGCCGCAAACGCCACGGGCGAGCCTCGCAGCTCAGCAACGCGCCTTCGAGCAGTTCCGCGTCGAGTACAACCAGGAGCGGCCCCACGAAGCGCTGGGGCAGCGCACACCGGCGGATCTGTACCAGCCCTCGTCGCGCGAGTACCCGACGCGAGCCCCCGAGGTGCATTACCCGCGGGGCTTCATCGTGCGGCGGGTGCGCTATGCCGGCACGATCAAATGGAAAGGCGGCTTCGTCTACGTCGGCCAGGTGCTCCGCGGCGAACCGATCGGGTTGTACCAAACTGACGATGACACTTGGAAGGCGTACTACGGGGCTTTGGAACTGGGCAGGCTCGATGCTCACGCTGCTCGCATCGAGCCTAAAACCGTAAAAAGTGTTACC
>VBBY01000256.1 GCA_005881595.1 Betaproteobacteria bacterium
TTCGGCTTCGCCGGCTTCGGCTACCACTCCTCGGAGGAGGAGTACGTCGAGCTCGACTCGATCGAGCCGCGGCTCTACCTCATGACGCGGCTCATCATGGACGCGTCGCGATGATGCAGAGCTCCCATGCGGGCCTCTGTACGCTTCACAGGGGCGTAGAATCGCTTCGCCCGCCCAACTACGGGCGGTCCAAAAGGGGATCAACCATGAGCAAGTTTGCGCGCGTACTGGCAGGACTGCTTGTCCCTGCGTTTTTCGTGGCATGGGTTGTGGCGACACCCGCGATGGCGCAGGAGAAGGGGAAGGACGCCAAAGCCGCTTCGGCGAAAAAGGGGGAGGCGGTACAGAAGGTCTTTCTTGAAAATGACAGGGTACGGGTGTTCGAAGTTACATTCAGGCCGGGTGACGCCGGTGCGAGCGTTGAGCGCCCCCTGCGCGTGATACGCGTGCTGAAGGGAGGGACGCTGACGTTGATCTATCCCGACGGCAAGAAGGAAAAACTGGTGTGGAAAACCGGCGAGGTGAAGGTACGGCAGGCTACCCCGCCATATTCGCCCAAGAACGAAGGAAAGGCGAATATCGTACTCTACGTCGTCTACGTGAAATAGCCGAAAAAATCATGATGGTCGGATCGGATCTTGCGCGCTACTGATCGGTGCCCTGGTTAGCTCGCTGCTGCTCCAGTTCCATCGCCTTTCCGATCTTCTCTTTCGCCTGCTCCATGGTCTTCTGACCCTGCTGCAGCTCTTGCTTCTTGATCGCGGCGGCAGTTGCCGCGGCGCTCATTGTGTCGACGCCGCAACCGGCGAGCAGGGCGAGGGTGAGCAGGGCAGCGCTGTATGCGGCGGTTTGCTTCAGGTTCATGGTTGGGTTCCTCGCATCTGTGTTCCTTCTTTACCATGCTGCGCACCTCGTTTCATCCAACAATTGCACATCCGGGCACGACCGTGCAACATCCACGGCTCGATTCCCATGGGAGGAGCGATGCAAAGAAACCGCTGTCTGCTCGCGATTGCCGCATGCGCCAGCGCCTTGGCCGGACTGCCGGCAGCTGCGCAAACGCCCGAAGTGACGCTCACGCGCCTTGATTGCGGCACTGACGCTGCGCCGAGGGATGTCGCTCGTTTCTCCGACACCTTCGCGTACAAGGATCTGAAGCTTCCGTTCACGTTCAGTTGCTACCTGATCAAGCATGGTGACGAGTACATGGTGTGGGATACGGGTTTCGTTCCGGGCTCGAATCCCAACGCGCCGAAGGTCAGCCTGGTGGATCAGTTGGCGCAGCTCAAGCTGACGCCCGGGCAGATCAAGTACGTCGGCATCAGCCACTATCACGCGGACCACACGAGCCAGCTACCGTCGCTTGCGAAATCGACGTTGCTCATCGGCAAAGGCGATTGGGATGCGGTGAACGCCCCGACGCCGGCTCCCGGGGTGAATGCCGCGGCATTTACGAACTGGATCACCGGCGACGGCAAGGCCGAGCCCGTGACGCTGGACAAGGATGTGTTCGGCGACGGCACCGTCGTCATGCTGGACATGCCCGGGCATACACCGGGCCATCACAGCTTGCTGGTCAGGCTGAAAGAGAAG
>VBBY01000067.1 GCA_005881595.1 Betaproteobacteria bacterium
GGCCTGCCGCATCAGCAGCTCGATCGCCAGATGGTTCGACGATCCGTTGCCGGCGGAAGCGATGCTCACCTGTCCGGGTTTTGCTTTTACGAGGGAGAAGAATTCCTGGAAGGTCGAGACCGGCGTCTTCGGTGCCACCGTCAGCACGATCGGCACGGACTGGATCGGCCCGACGGCCACCAGATCCCTGAGCGGGTCGTAGGAAAGGTTCCTGAACACCGCCGGCCCGGAGGTCACGGTGCCGCTGGAGCCGAGGAGCAGGGTGTAGCCGTCGGCGGGCGACCTCACTACCGCCGCG
>VBBY01000068.1 GCA_005881595.1 Betaproteobacteria bacterium
TGAAAGGGTACATTGACCGCATGAGCAAAGCCAAGGTCACCGATCTCAAGAAGCACTATCCCGACCTCGCGCCGGACAAGGATTATCCGCCGCTCAAGTTCAAGTCGCTGAAAGGCAGGGTGAGCGCCGCCGAGTGGGAGGCGCGCATCGATTGCGCCTGCGCCTACCGCCTGGTGCGCCACTACGACATGCACGACCTGATCTACAACCACATTTCCGCCCGCATCCCCGGGACCGAAGAGTTCCTGCTCAATCCCTTCGGACTGCTGTACGAGGAGATGTGTGCGTCGTCGCTGATCAAGGTGGACCTCGAAGGCAAGGTGCTGTGGGAGCCCGATTGGCCGCAAGGGCTCAACTACACCTTCAACCTCGCCGGCTTCGTCATCCACGGCGCGATTCACGCGGCGAAGCCCGGCATTCATTGCGTGATCCACACGCACTCTCTCGCCGGCATGGCGGTGGCGTCGCTGAAGAAGGGCGTGCTGCCGATGACGCAGACGGCAATGCGCTTCTCGAGGATCGCCTATCATGACTACGAGGGCGTGGTGCTGGAGATGGACGAGCGCAAGCGCCTGCTGGAGAACCTCGGCGAGTGCGAAGTGATGCTGCTGCGCAATCACGGCACGCTGGCGGTCGGCAAGACCGTGGGCGAGGCGTTCAACAACATGTACCGGCTGGAGCGCGCCTGCCGCGCGCAGCTGCTCGCACAGTCCGCCGATGACGAAATCCTGCTGCCCGCCGCGGCGGTGATCGAGAAGACCGCCCATCTCTACAAGCCGGGAACGCGCCGGCAGATGGGGCTGCTCGAATGGCCGGCGATGCGGCGGCTCGCGGACCGCATCGATCCCTCGTACAAGACGTAATGCACGTCGTCGAGCGCTTCGCCGCCTGGGCAAACGACTGGCGCTCGAAACCGATTCCGCCCGAAGTCCTGCATCATGCCAAGCGCGCAGTGATCGACTGGCACGCCGCGCTGTTTCCCGGCGCGGTGCTGGCACCGGCGATCCTGCTGGAAAAAGCGCTTAGGGACGAGCTGGACAAGGGGGACGCAATGCTGGCCCTCGGCCGGCGCGCGACGCTGCGCGCCGCGGCGCTCATCAACGGCACCGCCGCGCATACCGTCGAGGTCGACGACATCTTCCGCGACGGCATCTATCACCCCGGCGCGCCTACGATCGCCGCAGCCCTGGCGCTGGCGCAGTCGCAAAGCGTCAACGGAGAAAGCTTGCTCCGCGCGGTGATCGTCGGCTACGAGATCTCCACGCGCATCGGCGCGGCGATGGGCCGCGCGCATTACCGCTTCTGGCACAACACCGGCACGATCGGCTGCTTTGGCGCCTGCGCCGCTGCGGCCGAGCTGCTCGCCCTCGATAGGCGGCGCTTCGCCAATGCGCTGGCGACCGTGACCACGTTCTGCGCCGGCCTGCAGCAGGCCTTCCGCATGGACTCGATGTCCAAGCCGCTGCACGCCGGGCGTGCCGCCGAGGCCGGCGTGACCGCGGCGCTCGCCGCGCGCGAAGGCGTCACCGGCTCGCTCGATGTCATCGAAGGCGAGGCCGGTTTCGGGCGCGCGATGGCGGACGGCCCGGACTGGCAGGAGGCGCTCGCCACGCTGGGCCGCGACTTCCACATCACGCGCATGACGTTCAAGAACCACGCCTGCTGCGGGCATGCCTTCGCTGCCATCGACGGCGCGCTCGCCCTCCAGGCGAAGATGGGCCTGCGGCCGGCGGAGATCGAGCGGGTGCGCGTCGGCACCTACCGCGCCGGCCTCGAGGTCGCGCATTACGAAGCGCCGCGCACTCCGGCCGAGGCGCGCTTCTCGATGAAGTACGTCGTCGCGACCGCGCTCACCCACGGCAGCGTGCGCCTGGCTGCCTTTGAATCGCCTCGGCTCGAGAACGAAGAAACGCGCGCGTTGATGAAAAGAATCTCCGTGGCGATCGATCCCGAGCTCGACGCCGGCTTTCCGCGCCAGCGCGCGGCGCGCATCGCCATCGAGGCGCGCGGCGGCCGGCGCGAGGAGCTGCTGCAGCCGACGCGGGTCGGCGACCCGGACGCCCCGCTGAGCGACCGCGCGCTGGAGGACAAGTACATGGAGCTCGCCGGCCCGGTGCTGGGCGAAGGGCCGGCGCGCAAGCTTCTCGAACGCCTGTGGCGGCTGGAAGCTGCACCCGCGCTCGCCTAGCGCAGGCGCTGTTTGCGCCCGGCGCCGTGGCGCTCGTCGGCGCTTCCGGCGATGAGAAGAAAAACACGGCGCGGCCGCAGCGCTTCCTCAAGAAGCACGGGTATGCCGGACGAATCGTTCCCGTGAATCCGAGTCGAAAAGAAATGCACTCCAGCGTTCCGGAGGGCATCGACCACGCTTTCATCATGGTGCAGGACGTCGAGCAGGCTCTCGAGGCCTGCCGCAATGTTCCGGTGGCGACGATCTATAGCAACGGCTTCGCGGACGCCGGACGCGAAGGCATGGAGCGGCAGGCGCGCCTGGTCCTGCGTGCCAGGGAACTCGGCGTGCGCCTGCTCGGCCCGAACAGCATGGGGGTCATCAATCTGCCCGGCCGCATGGCGCTCAGCGTGAACGCGGTGCTCGAGATCGACGCGCCGCCCTCGGGAACGACCAGCCTGGTCTCGCAAAGCGGCACGCTGCTCGGCACGGTGCTCTCGCGCGGCGCGGCGCACGGCCTCGGCTTCTCGAAGCTGGTCTCGGTCGGCAACGAGGCCGACCTCGGCGTCGGCGAGCTGGTCGAGCTGCTGGTGGAGGACCCCGAGACGCGCGTGATCCTGCTGTTTCTGGAGACGGTGCGCGACGCCGACCGGCTCGCCGCCGCGGCGCGCGGGGCGCACGCCGCGGGAAAGCCGGTCGTCGCCTACAAGCTCGGGCGCTCCGCGCTGGGCGAAGCGCTTGCGCGCTCGCACACCGGCGCGCTCGCCGGCCTGGACGCCGCGCTCGATGCGTTCTTCCGCGATTGCGGCATCCTGCGCGTCGACATGCTCGAGACGCTCGTCGAGATTGCACCTCTCGTCGCCGGCCGCCGGCCGCCGCAGCTCGGGCGCGCGCCACGCGTCGCGGTCGTCACCACGACCGGCGGCGGCGCCGCCACGGTGGTGGACCGCCTCGGCCTGCACGGCATCGAGACGGCCGCGCCCGATTCCGATTCGCCGATCGTCGACCTGACCATGACGGCGACCGCCCAGCAATACACCGAAGTGCTGGACCGCCTGCTCGATTTTGCCGGCTGCGACGCGGTGCTCGCCGCGGTCGGCTCGTCGGCCCAGTTCCACCCGCAGCTCGCGGTCGAGCCGATCCTCGGCGCGAAGCGCGCCGCCAAGCCGCTCGCCGCCTTCCTCACGCCGCACGCCGAGCGCTCTCTTGTCCTGCTCGCCGGGAAGGGGATCGCCGCGTTCCGCACGCCCGAGGCCTGCGCCGACGCCTTTGCCGCCTACTTTTCATGGCGCGCGCCGCGGCAGCGCGAAGAGGCCGAAATCCCCTATCCCCTGTTCGACTATCCCTTCGAGCTGTTCGCCGCCGTGGGGATTCCGGTCGTCGAGCAGGTGCTCGCCCGCGCGCCTGACTTTGCGCATTCGATTCCCTACCCCGTGGCGGTGAAGGTGATGGACGCCGATCACAAGACCGAGGCCGGGGGCGTGGCGCTCGGCATCGCCGGCCGTGTCGAGTTCGAAGCCCGGGCCAGGAAATTCGGCAGGGACCAGCTCCTCGTGCAGAGGATGGAGCGCGGGCTCGCCGAGGCGATCGTCGGCTACCGCGACGATCCGGTGGTGGGGCCGATCGTGCTCGTCGGCGCCGGCGGCACGCTGGCGGAGCTGTACAAGGATTTTGTGGTTGAGCTGGCCCCAGTCAGCCCCGACGAGGCGCTGCGGATGATCGAGAAAGTCAAAGGCCTTGCAGTCATTCGCGGCTACCGCAACCTGCCGCGCGGCGACGTGAAGGCGCTGGCGCGCGCGGCGTCGGCGATCTCCCGGCTGGCGCTGATCCCCGGGCGGCCGGTGCTCGAGGCGGAGATCAATCCGCTGCTCGTGAGGCGCGAAGGCGTCGTCGCGGTCGACGGCCTCGCCGTGCTGAAGGAGTGAGCATGGATTTCCGGCACACGCCCGAGCAGGAGCAGTTCCGCGAAGCGGTGCGCCGCTTTGCCGAGAAGCACCTGGCCGCCGGCGCCCACTCGCGCGCGCATGCGGGCGGCTATCCCTGGGACGTCGCCAGGCTGATGGCATCGCAAGGCCTGCTCGGCATCACCGTCGCCGAAGCCGACGGCGGCCAGGGCGGCACGCTGATGGACGCGGTGATCGCGATCGAGGCCGTCGCCGCGGCCTGCCCGCGCAGCGCCGACGTGGTGCAGGCCGGCAATTTCGGGCCGATCCGCGTGCTCGCGGAATACGGCTCGCTCGTGCAGAAGCAGAAATTGCTGAAGAAGCTGCTCTCGGGTGAGAGCGTGATCGCGGTCGGCATGACCGAGCCCGAGGCGGGCTCTGCAGTAACAGACCTGAAAACGACCGCGATAAGGGAAGGTACCGGCTATCGCATCAATGGATCAAAAATCTTCACCACGCACTCGGCTTATGCCGACCTGATTCTCGCTTACGTGCGTTTCGGTCCGGGGGTGGGCGGAATTGGTTCTGTACTCATTGAAAAATCTTCTGCCGGATTACAACATGGAAAGACATCCTCATTCATGTCGGGGGAAGAGTGGGCAGAGCTGCGCTTCGACAATGTCTTCGTTCCCGAGGAGATGGTGCTGCTGAAGGAAGGCGGCTTCAAGAGGCAGATCGCGGGCTTCAACGTCGAGCGCATCGGCAACGCCGCGCGCTCGCTCGCGCTCGGGCGCTACGCGTACGAGACGGCGCGCGAGTGGGCGCTGCAGCGCAGGCAGTTCGGGCGCCTGCTGTGCGAGTTCCAGGGGCTGCAGTGGAAATTCGCCGACATGAAGATGAAGCTCGACGCGGCGCAGCTGCTCCTGTACCGCGCCGCCGCCAACGCCGATCGCGGCCTGCCCTCCGCGGATGAAACGGCGATCGCCAAGGCCTTTTGCAACCAGGCCGGGTTCGACGTGGCCAACGAGTCCATGCAGGTGATGGGCGCGACCGGCTACAGCAGCGAAACGCTCGTCGAGTACTGCGTGCGGCGCTGCCGCGGCTGGATGATCGCCGGCGGCTCGATCGAGATCCTCAAGAACCGCATCGCCGAGTCGGTCTTTGAGCGCAGTTTTTCTCAAAGAAATGACTGTTAGTTACATTGACTCATTCCGCGCGCGCGCCTGAAACCTTCACCACTTCCGCCCAGCGCGCCACCTCCTCGCGCAGCTGCCGGTCGAACTCCTCGGGCGTGTTGCCGACCGGGTCGGCGCCCTGCTCGAGAAGGCGTTTGCGCAGCTCGGCAGAGCTTGCGGCCTTCGCCACGGCCGCCGCGAGGGTCCGCACGATTTCGCGCGGCGTGGCGGCCGGCGCGAGCAGGCCGTACCACAGCGGCACCTCGACGCCCTCGACGCCCGCCTCCTTCATCGTCGGCACCTCGGGCATCAGCGCGGTGCGCCTGGCGCCGGCCACGGCGAGCGCCCGCAGGCGGCCCGACCTGACGTGCTGGTTGATCGCGACGGTGTTGGAGAAGCTCATCTGCACTTCGCCGGCGACCAGCGCGGCCAATGCAGGCGCGCTCCCCTTATAGGGAACGTGCACGATATCCGTGCCGGTGCGCAGCTTGAACAGCTCGCCGACAAGATGCTGGCTGGTGCCCGCGCCCGCCGAGGAATAGTTGAGCGCGCCAGGATGAGCGCGTGCCAGGGCGACGACCTCCTGCAGCGACCTCGCGGGGAGCGCAGCCGACACCACGAGAAGGTTGGTGCTCTCCGAGAACACCGAAACACCGGCGAAATCGCGCAGCGCGTAAGGCGGGTCCTGGTACAGGGCCAGGTTGATCGCGAACGCAGAGCTGTTGAAAAGAAGCGTGTAGCCGTCGGGCACCGACTTGGCGACGTACTCGTTGGCGATATTGGTGCCGGCGCCGGGCTTGTTCTCGACGATCACCTGCTGGCCGAGGAGCCCGGTCAGCATGGCGGCGAGGAGCCGGGCATTGATGTCGACGCCTCCTCCCGGCGTGAAGCCGACCACCAGCCGCAGCGGCCTGGCCGGGAACGATTGGCCCGTCGCCAGGCCGGCGTGCAGGAGGAGGAGCAGCGTGAGAACGAATGCTTTCAACCGGCAAATCCTAACCCACCGGGCATTACACTGGCGCCATGGAAGCCATTGAAATCCAGACGGGAAGCAAGCCCGCGGCCTCGATCCTCTGGCTGCACGGGCTGGGCGCCGACGGGCACGACTTCGAGCCGATCGTGCCCGAGCTCAAGCTCGCGAAGCCGGTGCGCTTCGTGTTCCCGCACGCGCCGGTGCGGCCGGTGACGATCAACCAGGGCATGCGCATGCGCGCCTGGTACGACATCCTCCAGCTCGGCGGCGGGCCCGAAGACGAGGCCGGCATCCGGGCGTCGCAGCGTCTGGCGGAAGAATTAATCTCCAAGGAAAAGAAAAACGGCATGCCGGCGGCAAAAATCGTGATCGCCGGGTTCTCGCAGGGCGGCGCCATCGCGCTGCAGACTGCGCTGCGCTATCCGGAACGCCTCGCCGGCGTGCTCGCGCTATCCGCTTACCTGCCGCAGGCGGCAAGCCTGCAAAGCGAGAGAAGCCCCGCGAATCAGGGCATTCCGATCTTCATGGCGCACGGGCGCTACGACGACATCATTCCGCCGCGCCGCGCCGAGGAATCGCGCAAGCTGCTCGAGGCCGCCGGCTACCCCGTCGAGTGGCACGAGTACCCGATGCGGCATTCGGTGTGCGCCGAGGAACTCGCCGATATCGCGGCCTTTCTTGCGCGCATGGTCTGACGCAGAATAGCGCTCGATGGCGGCGGAGCAGGTTCCCGGCTACAGAATCGTGCACATGATCGGCCAGGGCGGCCAGGCGCAGGTTTACCTTGCCGAGCGCGAGGCCGACGGGCTGCGGGTGGCGCTCAAGGTCCTCGACAGCAAGCTGCGCCACGACCGCGTGTTTTTCGAGCGCTTCCTTCGCGAGTACAAGCTCCTTACGGCGCTGGAGAACGAGTTCGTGGTGCGCATCTACGAACAGGGCGTCACCGGCGACCGCGCGTACATCGCCATGGAGTTCCTGCCTTCAGGCACGCTCGCCTCGCGCATCCGCGAAGGCCTCGACTCGCACGCGGCGCTGCGCCTCGCCGCGCAGATCGCGCGCGCGCTCGATGCCATCCACAGCCAGGGCATCGTGCACCGCGACCTCAAGCCGACGAACATTCTGTTCCGCGCGAACGGCCAGCCGGTGATCGTCGATTTCGGCCTCGCTCGAGACCTCGCCGCGAGCTCCAATCTCACGGTCCAGGGCCAGCTGCTCGCCACGCCGCGCTACATGAGCCCGGAGCATTTCCTCGGGCAGCGGATCGATGCGCGCTCCGACCTGTACAGCATGGGGGCGATCTTGTATGAGATGCTCGCCGGCCAGAGGATCTACGAAGCGGAGACGCCGGCGAGCATGATCGACATGCACGTGAACGGGCCGGTGCCGCGCCTGCCCGAGCACCTGGCCGGCTACCAGCCGATCCTCGATCGCCTGCTGGCGAAGAAGCCCGACGATCGGTTCCAGAGCGCGCGCGAGCTCTTCACGAGCATCGCTATATGAACCCCGGCGAGCAGCAGTATCTCGACCTGCTGGAGGAGCTGCTCGAGCGCGGCGCCCGCAAGTCGGACCGCACCGGGACCGGCACGCTCTCGGTGTTCGGCCGCCAGATGCGCTTCGCGCTCGAGGACAGCTTCCCGCTGCTCACCACCAAGAAGCTGCACCTGAAGTCGATCATCTACGAGCTGCTGTGGTTCCTGCGCGGCGACACCAACGTGCGCTGGCTGCAGGAGCGCGGCGTGACGATCTGGGACGAGTGGGCCGACGAGAACGGCGAGCTCGGCCCGGTGTACGGCTACCAGTGGCGCCATTGGCGAACGCCGCAGGGCGGGGAGATCGACCAGATCGCCAGGGTCATCGAAGGCCTGAGAAAAAAACCGGAATCGCGGCGCCACATCGTGAGCGCGTGGAATCCGGCCGACGTCGAGCGCATGGCGCTGCCGCCCTGCCACGCGCTGTTCCAGTTCTATGTCGCCGAAGGCAGGCTGTCCTGCCAGATGTACCAGCGCAGCGCGGATCTTTTTCTCGGCGTGCCGTTCAACATCGCCTCCTACGCCCTGCTCACGCTGATGGTCGCCCAGGTCACCGGCCTCAAGCGCGGCGAGTTCGTCCTGACGCTGGGCGATGCGCACCTCTATCTGAACCACCTCGAGCAGGCGCGCGAGCAGCTCGGGCGCGCGCCGCGGCCGTTTCCGCGCATGCGGCTCAACCCCGAGGTGAAGGACCTCGCCGCGTTCCGCTACGAGGATTTCAGCCTGGAGGGCTACGACCCCCATCCGGCGATCAGGGCGCCGATCGCGGTCTGATCCGGCATGAAAAAAAGAGGGCCCGCCTCAGGGGGATAAGGACGGGCCCAGGGGAGGAGGCGATCTTTCGATCGTCCGCTAAAAGCTTCCTTGGAGCATCAGCTGGCCCAGATACAGGATCCCCGCCGCGGCGAAGCTGAGCACCAGCAAATCGGAAAAGCGGTTGCGGTAGTGGGGCGAGTTCCAGCCGCGCGAAAACCACGCCAGCCCCGCGATCAGGATCAGCGAGCCGAGCGAGGCTGCGCCCGCCGACAGGCTGCGCCCGAAAGCAAGCGCGACCCAGCCGTCGGGCGAGATGACCTTGTAGATGGTGCCGCCGATGCCGACGAGCACCAGTCCCACGATCACGAAGCCGAGCAGGTACTGGCCAAGCGCGTAGATTTCTTCCTTGTGCTTCAGCGCGTTCAGGTTCATCGCCCCTCGTACTGCAACGCACGTGCCAGCTGTGGAATCCGTAGTGCGAACAGAGCCTTGGCTGCGCGGTTGGAACAGCATTTGTCGGGCTGTCACGACGGCGGGCAGCAGGTTCGTACGAAGGGCTTGATGCACAGGATGTTTCTCTGTCGCCCGGCAGCGACGCTTTGCAGCATTTTGACTTCGCCCAACGGCGCAGATAGGCTGCCGCGTGGACGGCCGCAGCAGGTGGTGGAGGCGGGCCGTCGGGGTCAAATTTTAAAAACACACGATAGGAGCGCACATGAAATCCGCTTGGGCAAGAACATTCTGCCGCCTGTTGGTGGTGTTGATGATCTGGACGCCGTACCAGGTTGCGCAGGCTGCAATGATCGGTTCCGATCAGGTCGTAACGTCGTCCTCCTCGGCCGACCGCGGCGCGGTGTTGAGCTTCATCAACCGCAGCGACGTGGCGAGCCAGCTGCAAGCCCTGGGCCTCGACCCGGCGAGCGCGAAAGACCGCGTGGCCGCGATGACCGACAACGAGGTGCAGTCCCTCGCCGGAAGAATCAACAGCATGCCGGCCGGCGCGGATTCCAGCGGCGTGGTGCTGCTGATCGTCGTCATCGCCGTCATCTGGTGGGTCTGGAAACGCTAGCCCTTCGCGGCCGCAAGGCCCGGAACGCCCGCTTCGCAGCGGGCGTTTTTGTTTGGGTCTGCGCCGCCCTGCTCTCCGGCTGCGCGAGCCTGTGGCCGCAGACCGCGCAGCTGCGCGAGGGCCTGCCGCCCGGCCTGCCCGAGCGGGTCGAGCTCACGCAGGTGCCTTTCTTCCCTCAGAGCGAGTACCAATGCGGCCCTGCGGCGCTCGCCATCGTACTGGCCAGCTTCGGCGCCAAGGTGACTCCGGAGGAGCTCGTGCCGCAGGTGTACCTCCCCGAGCGCAAGGGCAGCCTGCAGATCGAAATGCTGGCGGCCGCGCGCCGCCACGGCATGGTTTCCTACCAGCTCGCGCCGCGCTTCGAAGACCTGCTGCGCGAGCTCTCCGCCGGCAATCCGGTCATAGTGCTGCAGAACCTGGGATTCGGGGGCGGCTGGCATTACGCGGTGGCGGTCGGCTACGACTACTCGTACGGCGAGCTCATCCTGCGCTCCGGAATAACCGAGCGTGAAACGCTTCCCTTCGGCATCCACGAATTCCTCTGGAAACGCAGCGGCTACTGGGCGATGGTGGCGGTGCCGCCGGATCGCATCCCGGCCACCGCCGACGAGTCGCGCTGGCTCGCCTCGATCGCCGCGCTCGAGCGCGCCGGGGCAGCGAGCAGCGCCCGCACCGCCTACGCCGGCTTCCTGAAGCGCTGGCCGGGAAACATCAACGCCGCGGTCGGTCTTGCCAACGCCCACCACGCGCTCGGCGAGCTGCCCGAGGCGGAAGCGGTGCTGCGTCAGGCCGAGCGGCGCGACCCGGCGTCGGTGGTGGTGCTCAATAACCTGGCGCAGACGCTGTCGGACCAGGGGCGCGACGAGGAAGCGCTGCCTTTCATCGAGCGCGCGCGAGCGGCCGGCGGGCCGTTCGCCTCCGCCGTCAAGCAGACCGACGAGCTCATCCGCAGCCGCCTGGCAGCTAAGCGCAACTAGACCTCGAGGAATATCACCTACCCCAGGATTTCGGGTCTAACTCCGCGAAGCCGGGCGGAAGCGGGCAATCCAGGGTCGCAGCCACCATGCGGATCAGCTCGGCTTCCGCAATCCGAAACACGCCGTCGGCGCCGGCGGTTGCCACGCACGCCTTCAGCAGGCCGGGCTTGGCAAACGGCGCGAGGTGCCGCAGACGCTCGAGCGCGCCGCCGACCGTCGCGCTGGTCATGCGCTCCGCCGCCAGGGGCGAGCGCCAGCCGAGCTTGAGCACGGCGGCGCCTTTCTCGAAGGCAGCCTGCACTTCGGCGCCGGCTGCGAGCGCGACCAGCGAGACGACGACGTGCGCGTCGGCAGCGACTTCCTCCAGCTTTTGAAACCGTGTCGAGATCGGCTGGCCGGCGCCCTCGCGCAATCGCTGGCGCAGCAGCGTGAACAGCACCAGCTCGCGCAGCGTCACGCGCCGGTCCGACACCACGAAAGCGGCAAGATCCGCGAGGAAGCGGTCGCGCTGCGGCTGCTCCTGCGCCTTGATCGCAGGCACAGCGAGATCGGCGAGCATCAGCATGTGCGAGCGCGCCAGCGACTGCACGTACGGCTGAAGCCGGTTCGCCTGGCCGGCGAGCGCGAACATCGCGGCCTGCGCGCCCTCCGGCTGGCGCAGCGCCTCGCGCAGCGCTGGAGGCAGCTCGGCGAGCAGCCGGGCGGCGAAATCGACAGCCTTCGGAATCACATTGCCGGCGTCGTCGAGCACTGCGACTTCCCGCCGGATGCCATGCCGCGTGGCGCGGTAGTCGTCGCGCAGGAAGCGCGGATGCACGCGGCGGATGCGCTCCTCGATCGGCGGGTGCGTCGAGAAGCTCCACCAGCGCGACACCGCGAGGGCGAAGAACATGTGCGAAAGCTGCTCGCTGTGCAGGGCGAGCACCACGGTGGGCGCGCGCAGGGCGAGGATCGAATCCAGCGCGCCCGCGATCGCCTCCGGGTGGCGAGTGAACTGCACGCTCGCCGCGTCGGCGAGAAACTCGCGCTGCCGCGAGATGGCGGCCTTGATGGCGTCCGCAGCCAGGCTTCCCGGGAAGCCGATGAACGCGACGAGCGCGCCGAAAAGCGCCGCGAAGACGTCCGCGCCGCGATCCTCGCTCGGCAGGTCCTTGAACTGCCGGGCAGTGCGGTACACCAGCTTCTCGCCCTGCTCGCTGAACCACGTCAGTCCGGCCAGGATGCCGACCAGCCGCAGGTTGAGCGCCATGTCTCCATTGAGGATATGGCTGAACTCGTGACCCATGACGCCCTGCAGCTCCTCGCGCGACAGCTGCTCCAATGCCCCGCGGGTGACGATGATCACCGCCTGGTGGGGCGTATGCCCGGCGACCAGGGCATTGATCGCTATCTCGCGCTCCAGGAGATAAACCGGCGGCACGCTGATGCCCGAAGCGATCGCCATTTCCTCGACCACGTTGAGCAGCCGGCGCTCGGCCTGGCTGCATTTCCAGGGATCGACATAGCGCGCGCCGAGCAGCCCGGCGACCGCCTCGCCGCCTTCGCTCAGCTGCCAGATGCGACAGGCCGAGACGGCGAGGATGCAGCCGCCGACGAGGGCGGCAACGGCGGCGTAGATCTGCAGCGGCGGCCGGAACAGCGCGGCGACAGCGCAGAAGCTCGCCACCACCGACAACACGGCCAGCGCATACCAGAACACCAGCCAGCGCGTAGTGCGGCGCGCCTGCTCCTGCCGCTCGAAGAAATCCAAGCTAGCTGAACGAGACTTTCGGCACCCGGCGCTCGCCCGCCGACTCGGTCGCCTGCAGGAGCTCCGCGGCGGAGAAGCCGAACGCGCCGGCGAGCAGGTTGTCCGGGAAGGATTCCCGGCGCGTGTTGTATTCCATCACCGAGTCGTTGTAGGCCTGGCGCGCGAAGGCGACGCGGTTTTCGGTGCTGGTGAGCTCTTCCTGCAGGCCGAGCACGTTCTGGTTGGCCTTCAGATCCGGATACGCTTCGAACACCGCGAGCAGCCGGCCGAGCGCGCCGCCGAGCACGCCTTCGGCCTGCGCCAGGCCCTGCATCGCCGCGGCATCGCCCGGTGCCGCAGCGGCGCGCTGCGCGGCGCTCACCGCGGCGCCGCGCGCCTTGGTGACCGCCTCGAGCGTCTGGCGCTCATGCTGCAGGTAGCCCTTGACCGACTCGACCAGGTTCGGGATCAGGTCGTAGCGGCGCTTGAGCTGCACGTCGATCTGCGAGAACGCATTCCTGAAACGGTTGCGCAGGACGACCAGCCGGTTGTAAACCGAGATCGCGAACAGCACCAGCGCGACTGCCACCGCCAACGCGATCCAGCCCCCTGTGCTCATGGTGATTCCTCCCGGTGGCCTACTATAGCGCATGCGTGCCGCCCTCTGCCGTGTGCTGCGCGCCGAGCCGCACGAGCTGAGCGCGCTGGCGTGGGCCTTCGCCTACTTCTTCCTGCTGCTTTGCAGCTACTATCTCCTGCGGCCGGTGCGCGACGCGCTGGCGGTCGAGGCCGGCACCGAAAAGCTGCAATGGCTGTTCACCGGTACGTTTGCCGCGATGCTGGCCCTCGTGCCGGCCTTCGGCTGGCTGTGCGCACGCCTCTCTCGCGCTCGGCTCCTTCCCGTGGTGTACGCCTTCTTCGCGCTGAACCTGCTGCTGTTCAGTGCCAGGCTCGATGCGGCGCTGTTCTTCATCTGGCTGAGCGTCTTCAACCTGTTCGTGGTGTCGGTGTTCTGGAGCTTCATGTCCGACCTGTTCAGCGCAGCGCAGGCCGCGCGCCTCTACGGCAGCATCGCCGCGGGCGGCAGCTGCGGCGCCATCGCCGGCCCGTTGATCGCAGCCGGCACAGTATCCAAAGTCGGACTCACAGGTCTGCTGCTCATATCGGCCGCGCTGCTCGCGCTCACCATCGTCTGCATCGTCATGCTCGGGCGCTGGGCGCGCGCGCACCCGCGCGCAGGCGACCCGCCGCCGGACGCGCCTATCGGCGGCTCGATTCTCGCCGGCGTGCGCGCAGCGCTTTCCTCGCCGTTCCTTCTCGGCATCTGCGGCTACCTGCTTTGCTATACGGTCCTGTCGACGGCGCTCTACTTCGCGCAGGTCGACATCGTGCGCGAAGCGGTCCCGGACGCCGGTGAGCGCACGCGCCTTTTCGCGAGCGTCGACCTCGCCGTCAATGCGCTCACCTTGCTGGTTCAGGTTCTCGCCTTCGCGCGGCTCAGCACGGCGCTGGGTCCGGCGTGGCTGCTGGCCCTGATGCCGATGCTGTCGCTCGCCGGCTTTCTGTGGCTCGGCGCGGCGCCGGTGCTCGGCGTGCTGATCGGCTTCGGGGTCGTGCGCCGCATAGGGGAATTCTCGATCTCGAAGCCGGCGCGCGACGCGCTCTTCACCGTGGTGCCGCGCGAGGAGCGCTACAAGGCGAAGAATTTCATCGACACGGTGATCTACCGCGGCGGCGACACGCTTTCCGGCTGGCTGCTGGGCGGCGTGCCGGGGCTCGCCTTCGTGGCCGCGGCGATTTCCGCCGCCTGGATCGCGCTCGCCTTTTTCCTGGGCGGTAGAATGAAAACGTGGACCCGGGAAGACGCGCCGCGCTAGGCGCCCTTGCCGCGCTCGCGGCGGGCAGCGTGATGCCAGACGACACCAAGCAACTGATCCCGCGGCCCGTTCCCTCGACGCTCGAGCCGCTGCCGGTGATCGGTATCGGCACCTGGCAGACGTTCGACGTCGGCGCCGGAGCCGCCGAGCGCGCGCTGCTGCGCGAGGTGCTGAAGGCCTTCGCGGCCGGCGGCGGCCGGGTCGTGGACTCCTCGCCGATGTACGGCGCGGCCGAGTCGGTGGCCGGGGACCTGATCGCCGAGCTGGGCCTGCGCGAGAGGCTGTTCATCGCCACCAAGGTCTGGACCAGCGGCCGCGACGCAGGCATGCGGCAAATGGAGGAGTCGTTCCGCCGCCTGAAAGTGCAGAAGATGGACCTCATGCAGGTGCACAACCTGGTGGATGTCTCGACCCACACGAAAACCCTCCTCGAGTGGAAGCAGAGACAGCGCGTGCGTTACATCGGCATCACCCACTACACGTCGTCGGCTTATGCCGAGGTCGAGCGCTGGCTGAAGACGAAGCAATACGATTTCGTGCAGATCAACTACTCGCTCGGCGAGCGCGATGCCGAAAAGAACATCCTCCCTCTGGCACGCGGTCTCGGCGTGGCGGTGATCGTGAACCGGCCCTTCGCCGAAGGCGCGCTCTTCAGGCGCGTCAAGGGAAAATCGCTGCCGCCGTGGGCGGCGGAGCTCGGCATCGCCAGCTGGGCGCAATTTTTCCTGAAGTGGATCGCGTCGCATCCCGCGGTGACCTGCGCCATCCCCGGCACCGGCAAGCCGGAGCACGTGCTCGACAACCTTGCCGCCGGCCGCGGCCGGCTTCCCGACGAAGCGCAGCGCCGCAGCATGGCGCAATACTTCGACTCGCTTTAGAATCGGGCGCCTCGATGGGAGGAGCAATGAGAAGGAGAATCTGCGCGTTCACGCTGTCGCTCGCCCTCGCCTCGGGCGCGCAGGCGGCGGACAAGGTCAAGGTCGGTTTCATCAGCACGCTCTCGGGCCCGAGCGCCGCGCTCGGCGTCGACATCCGCGACGGCTTCCAGCTCGCCGTGAAGATGAACGGCGGCAAGCTCGGC